>NZ_JBWKFM010000069.1:0-1050 GCF_056434285.1 Streptomyces sp. NPDC044063 | reverse complement strand
TCCAAGCACCCCATCCGCAACCGCGACGACCTCTCCATGGTCTACACCCCCGGCGTCGCCCGCGTGTGCATGGCCATCGCCGAGAACCCCGAGGACGCCCGCCGCCTGACCATCAAGCGCAACTCCGTCGCTGTTGTCACCGACGGCTCCGCCGTGCTGGGCCTGGGCAACATCGGCCCCAAGGCCGCCCTGCCGGTCATGGAGGGCAAGGCCGCCCTCTTCAAGCGCTTCGCCGGCATCGACGCCTGGCCCATCTGCCTGGACACCCAGGACAGCGACGCCATCGTCGAGATCGTCAAGGCCATCGCCCCCGGATTCGCCGGCATCAACCTCGAGGACATCTCCGCACCCCGCTGCTTCGAGATCGAAGCCCGCCTGCGCGAAGCCCTCGACATCCCCGTCTTCCACGACGACCAGCACGGCACCGCCATCGTCGTCCTCGCCGCCCTGACCAACGCCCTGCGCGTGGTCGGCAAGGCCATCGGCGACGTACGCGTCGTCATGTCCGGCGCCGGAGCGGCCGGAACGGCCATCCTCAAGCTCCTCATCGCCGCCGGCGTCAAGCACGCCGTCGTCGCCGACATCCACGGCGTCGTCCACGCCGCCCGCGAAGACCTCGTCTCCGCCGGCCCCGCCACCGCACTGCGCTGGATCGCCGACAACACCAACCCCGAAGGCATCACCGGCACCCTCAAGGAAGCCGTCCGCGGCGCCGACGTCTTCATCGGCGTCTCCGCCCCCAACGTCCTGGCAGGTGAGGACGTGGCCGCCATGGCCGAGAACGCCATCGTCTTCGCGCTGGCCAACCCCGACCCCGAGGTCGAGCCGGCCATCGCCCGCCAGACCGCCGCCGTCGTCGCCACCGGCCGCTCCGACTTCCCCAACCAGATCAACAACGTGCTGGTCTTCCCCGGCGTCTTCCGCGGCCTGCTCGACGCGCAATCGCGTACGGTGAACACCGACATGATGCTGGCCGCCGCCGGCGCCCTCGCCGACGTCGTCGCCGGCGACGAGCTCAACGCGAACTACATCATCCCCAGCGTCTTCAAC
>NZ_JBWKFM010000067.1:1429-2985 GCF_056434285.1 Streptomyces sp. NPDC044063 | reverse complement strand
ACACAGTGGACGCGAGCAACTGAGGACAAGCCCTCGGCCTATTAGTACCAGTCAGCTCCAACCGTTACCGGTCTTCCACACCTGGCCTATCAACCCAGTCGTCTACTGGGAGCCTTACCCCATCAAGTGGGTGGGAGTCCTCATCTCGAAGCAGGCTTCCCGCTTAGATGCTTTCAGCGGTTATCCCTCCCGAACGTAGCCAACCAGCCATGCCCTTGGCAGGACAACTGGCACACCAGAGGTTCGTCCGTCCCGGTCCTCTCGTACTAGGGACAGCCCTTCTCAAGACTCCTACGCGCACAGCGGATAGGGACCGAACTGTCTCACGACGTTCTAAACCCAGCTCGCGTACCGCTTTAATGGGCGAACAGCCCAACCCTTGGGACCGACTCCAGCCCCAGGATGCGACGAGCCGACATCGAGGTGCCAAACCATCCCGTCGATATGGACTCTTGGGGAAGATCAGCCTGTTATCCCCGGGGTACCTTTTATCCGTTGAGCGACGGCGCTTCCACAAGCCACCGCCGGATCACTAGTCCCGACTTTCGTCCCTGCTCGACCCGTCGGTCTCACAGTCAAGCTCCCTTGTGCACTTACACTCAACACCTGATTGCCAACCAGGCTGAGGGAACCTTTGGGCGCCTCCGTTACCCTTTAGGAGGCAACCGCCCCAGTTAAACTACCCACCAGACACTGTCCCTGATCCGGATCACGGACCCAGGTTAGACATCCAGCACGACCAGAGTGGTATTTCAACGACGACTCCACCATGGCTGGCGCCATGACTTCACAGTCTCCCACCTATCCTACACAAGCCGAACCGAACACCAATATCAAGCTATAGTAAAGGTCCCGGGGTCTTTCCGTCCTGCTGCGCGAAACGAGCATCTTTACTCGTAGTGCAATTTCACCGGGCCTATGGTTGAGACAGTCGAGAAGTCGTTACGCCATTCGTGCAGGTCGGAACTTACCCGACAAGGAATTTCGCTACCTTAGGATGGTTATAGTTACCACCGCCGTTTACTGGCGCTTAAGTTCTCAGCTTCGCCCTGTCGAAACAGAGCTAACCGGTCCCCTTAACGTTCCAGCACCGGGCAGGCGTCAGTCCGTATACATCGCCTTACGGCTTCGCACGGACCTGTGTTTTTAGTAAACAGTCGCTTCTCGCTGGTCTCTGCGGCCACACCCAGCTCAGAGTGCAAGACTCATCACCAGACATGGCCCCCCTTCTCCCGAAGTTACGGGGGCATTTTGCCGAGTTCCTTAACCATAGTTCACCCGAACGCCTCGGTATTCTCTACCTGACCACCTGAGTCGGTTTAGGGTACGGGCCGCCATGAAACTCGCTAGAGGCTTTTCTCGACAGCATAGGATCATCCACTTCACCACAATCGGCTCGGCATCAGGTCTCAGCCTTAACGTGTGACGGATTTGCCTACCACACGGCCTACACCCTTACCCCGGGACTACCACCGCCCGGGCTGGACTACCTTCCTGCGTCACCCCATCGCTTACCTACTACAAGTCTGGTTCGTCGGCTCCACCACTCCCCTTCA
>NZ_JBWKFM010000067.1:0-1332 GCF_056434285.1 Streptomyces sp. NPDC044063 | reverse complement strand
CCCCGGGACTACCACCGCCCGGGCTGGACTACCTTCCTGCGTCACCCCATCGCTTACCTACTACAAGTCTGGTTCGTCGGCTCCACCACTCCCCTTTCCCCGAAGGGTCCAGGGCGGCTTCACGGACTTAGCATCGCCTGATTCGATATTGGGCGTTTCAAAGCGGGTACCGGAATATCAACCGGTTGTCCATCGACTACGCCTGTCGGCCTCGCCTTAGGTCCCGACTTACCCTGGGCAGATCAGCTTGACCCAGGAACCCTTAGTCAATCGGCGCACACGTTTCCCACGTGTGTATCGCTACTCATGCCTGCATTCTCACTCGTGAACCGTCCACAACTCGCTTCCGCGGCTGCTTCACCCGGCACACGACGCTCCCCTACCCATCACAGCGGGCGTTGGCCCTCATGCTGCAATGACACGACTTCGGCGGTACGCTTGAGCCCCGCTACATTGTCGGCGCGGAATCACTTGACCAGTGAGCTATTACGCACTCTTTCAAGGGTGGCTGCTTCTAAGCCAACCTCCTGGTTGTCTCTGCGACTCCACATCCTTTCCCACTTAGCGTACGCTTAGGGGCCTTAGTCGATGCTCTGGGCTGTTTCCCTCTCGACCATGGAGCTTATCCCCCACAGTCTCACTGCCGCGCTCTCACTTACCGGCATTCGGAGTTTGGCTAAGGTCAGTAACCCGGTAGGGCCCATCGCCTATCCAGTGCTCTACCTCCGGCAAGAAACACACGACGCTGCACCTAAATGCATTTCGGGGAGAACCAGCTATCACGGAGTTTGATTGGCCTTTCACCCCTAACCACAGGTCATCCCCCAGGTTTTCAACCCTGGTGGGTTCGGTCCTCCACGAAGTCTTACCTCCGCTTCAACCTGCCCATGGCTAGATCACTCCGCTTCGGGTCTTGGGCGCGCTACTCAATCGCCCTATTCGGACTCGCTTTCGCTACGGCTTCCCCACACGGGTTAACCTCGCAACACACCGCAAACTCGCAGGCTCATTCTTCAAAAGGCACGCAGTCACGAGATACCAGCAAGCTGATATCCGACGCTCCCACGGCTTGTAGGCACACGGTTTCAGGTACTATTTCACTCCGCTCCCGCGGTACTTTTCACCATTCCCTCACGGTACTATCCGCTATCGGTCACCAGGGAATATTTAGGCTTAGCGGGTGGTCCCGCCAGATTCACACGGGATTTCTCGGGCCCCGTGCTACTTGGGTGTCTCTTAAACGAGCCGCTAACGTTTCAGCTACGGGGGTCTTACCCTCTACGCCGGACCTTTCGCATGTCCTTCGCCTACGTCAACGGTTTCTGACTCGTC
>NZ_JBWKFM010000066.1:0-3983 GCF_056434285.1 Streptomyces sp. NPDC044063 | reverse complement strand
GCCACCCCCGTAACTACCTGGCCCTCCTCGGCCTCGCAGCCGCACTCTGCTGCTACAAACGCCTCCTCAAACTGACCATGTAGGACACTGTCTTAGATGAACCAACGCTTCACTTGGCCGGACGAGCGGCTGATCAAGGCCGCTCAGGACGGCGACGTCACTTCGCTCACCACCGTTGTCATGGAATCGCAGCCTCATGTGCGCAGGTTCGCCATATCGCTGTGTTCCTCACCGCAGGACGCGGAGGACGCGGCGCAGGAGGCACTGATCATCCTCTATCGGAAGATCGGCACTTTGCGGGCCACTGACGCGCTTGCCTCACGGATGTTCCGGATCGTGCGCAACGAATGCCTCCGGCAGCTACGGCTGCTCGTCTCGCACGAGGCGACAGCCGAACCGGAGGCGACTGCGGAACCATCCGCCAAGGACGCGGTGCTGCACAGGCTGGAGGCGGAGCGCATAGCGGCTGCGGTCAGCGCCCTCCCCCGTGACCAGCGGCAGGTCTTGATCATGCGGGACGTACAGGGCCTGCCCGGCAAGACCGTCGCCGATTCGCTCGGCCTGAGCAGCGCCGCGATGAAGTCGCGGCTGCACAGAGCACGCGCAGCACTGCGTCAATCTCTAGCAGTGATAGACCAACCACTCAGTCAAGGCGCCGATCAGGAGCGCGATCAAGCCATCGACCAACCAGCCGGAGGAGTCTCACGACCGTGAACGTCGCGAACACAGTGACCCCGCACAGGGCGCGAAGGCCCAGGCCGCCGCACAGACCGCCGCGCCCGAGATGAGCTTCGCCAGCATGTCCGTCCCGCGCCATCTGGCGCGCGGCGCCTTCGACTTCGGTCTGATCATCGGCTCGATCGCCCTGGTGCCCGTCGCCGGCCCGGCCACCCTGCTGGCGGCCCCGTTGGCCCTGATCGCCTTCCGCGGCTGCCCTACCTGCTGGATGGCCGGCCTGGCGCAGACCATCTCCCTCAGCCGCCTGGAACGCCAGTGTGTGGACGGCGTCTGCACCCTCATCAAGGCACACCCGGCGGCGAAGGCCACGAACCAACCGACAGTCCATATCAACGTCCCGGCCGCTTCCCGGTGACCACTACCACTGATCATTCGGAATAACTCGTCCAGGAATCAGGAAATCCCCGTGAGACAGCCTGGGATCGGCAGGATGAGCCGAGCGAGTCAGCCCTGTGAAGAACCCCGGACCTTGTCCGGGACAGTCCCGGACAGTCCTTGGCCCTTGCTGATGGGTGCGGCTGGGTCCCGCGGGAGTGGAACCAGGGCAACCCTGGGGCCAAAGTTTCGGGCGCCGTTCCCCACGACGGCCCGTACGGCAAGTGCCCAAGCAGCATGACCAAAACCGGGTGGGTCACCCCGAACTGCGTGTACTACAACCGCCACGGCAGCAAGTGGTTCTCCACCGGCTGGGGCTGGATCCACTACAAGTACCTCCGCTTCCGGTAGGGCGAGCCCGGCCGTGCGTGCACCCGCTGACCAGACGGAGTGAGGGCCCCGGGCCTGATGCTCTGGACGGGCCTCGCAGTGCCGCCAGACCCCAGCCGATCCATCCCAGCCTGTCCATCCCAGCCTGCTCCCGGTCCCTCGGCGAGCGGATCGCGGTCCATCTGGTGCTGCAGCAGCTCCAAGGCGTTCTGGTCGGCCGAGCGCCGTCGCTCGTGAAGGCGCACCAACGCCGGCGTCGAGGAGCGTGACTTTCTTGTCGCCGCGGCCGAGGTACCTGCCATCGGCCATGTGGGGTGCCGCCGCGCGCAGCGCGAAACCGAACCGGCGGGGCTGGTAACAGCGTTACCCATCAGATACGGTGTTGCCGTGAACACGCCCTACCAGGACGCCCAGTGCGTCGGCCAAGCCGCCGTGCGCACCACGATCCTCGACCACGCCATAGACCTCCTGGTTACGGAGGGACCAGCTGCTCTGACGATGCGTCGGATCGCCACCCGGATCGGCGCCTCGACCAAGGTCCTGTACACCATGTTCGGCGGCAAGGAAGGTCTGGCTGACGCCCTCTACCGAGAGGGGTTCGCCCGGCTGCGGCGCGCGCAGCGGCATGTACGAGGTTCCGACGACCCGTTGGCCCACCTCAACGACCTCGCTGCCGCCTACCGCGCGCACGCCCTGGCCGAACCGGCCTACTACCGAGTGATGTTCGAGCAGGCCATACCCGGCTACCGGCCGAGCACCGATGCCCTGAACGCGGCCGAGACCGCCTTCGAAACCTCCGTGGCCGCCGTCCAGGCGTGCATCGGCTCCGGGGTGTTCCGGCCCGGAGACGCATACGAGATCTCCAAACTCTTCTGGGCGGCCGCACACGGGGCGGTGAGCCTGGAGATCGCCGGCCATTTCCCGCCGGAGACCGCGGCACACCGCTACGACACGTTGATGACGGCGCTGGGACAGTCGTTCCTCGCCGAGCAGGGACAAAGCAGGGACAAGGACTGACATGACGATCAACCGCTATCTGTCGGGGAGCTTCGCACCGGTCACCGAAGAGGTCACCGCGTTAGATCTGCCCTTCACCGGCCGGATCCCGGCCCACCTCAACGGCCGCTACCTGCGCACCGGCCCCAACCCGCTCGGCATCGAGGACCCCGCCGCCCACATCTGGACGCTCGGCGCCGGCATGGTGCACGGGGTCCGCATCCGCGACGGCCGTGCCGAGTGGTATCGCAACCGCTGGGTGCGCTCCGGCCCGGTCGCCGACCGGCTCGGGGAACCACGACGCGGGATCCCCTTCGACGAGCGCATGGACATGGCACCGAACGTCCAGGTCGCCGGGCTCGCGGGCCGCACCTTCGCCCTCATAGAAGGCGGGATACGCCCCTACGAGCTCACCTACGACCTCGACACGGTGGGTCCTTGCGAGCTCGGCGTGACTCCCGAGGGCTACAGCGCCAACGCCCACTCCATCTTCGACCCGCACACCCGCGAACTGCACTCGCTCGCCTTCCTCTACGGCTCGGAGCACGTCCAGCACATCGTCATGGACGAGACCGGCGCGGTGGTGCGGACCACACTGATCCACACGCCCGGCAACCCCTACATGCACGACTTCGCGCTGACCGAGCACCATGTGATCCTCTTCGACGCCCCTGTGCTGTTCAGCGCCGCACACCTCCCGACCGGGGTCCCCTTCGTCTGGGACGACTCGCACCAGGCGCGCGTGGGTGTCATGCCCCGCACGGGAGGCGAGGTGCGTTGGTTCGAGGTCGCGCCGAGCCTGGTGGGCCACACCCTCAATGCCTACGAGGACGGCACGAACATCGTCGTCGACATCGTCCGGCACCCCGAGGGCTTCAACATCAGAGACTTCGGCAACAGCCGCCCCACCCTGGACCGCTGGCGGATCGACCTCACCGCCGGAAAGGTACGCGAGGACCGGCTCGACGACCGCACCCAGGAGTTCCCCCGCGTCAACTCCCACCGCGTCGCACGCCCTTACCGCTACGGGTACTCGGCCGCCGTCGAGCTCTACGCCCCGCCCACCGGCCCCACGGACCCGCGGCCGGGCCCCGGGTTCACTAACGCCCTGCTCAAGCACGACGTGGTACGCGGCACGACCGAGGCGCACGAGTTCGGCCGGTTCGGAGCCGTCGGTGAGGGTGTCTTCGTCCCCGCGGAGTCACCCGTCGCCGAAGACGACGGGTACGTGATGGCGTACGTGCACGACCCCGAACGCGGCGCGGCGGACCTGGTGATCCTGTCCGCCCAGGACTTCACGGGCGAGCCGGTCGCCCGCATCCACCTGCCCGTTCGGGTACCGCTCGGGCTGCACGGCAACTGGGTCCCTGGCGACCCTTGGGGGCCGCGTCCGTAGCGCAGTGCCCCCTGGGCGGCCGTGGGCTGACGCTTCGGCAAGACGTGTCCCCTGCCGGGGGGGGGGGGGGGGGGGGGGGGGGGGGGGGGGGGGGGGGGGGGGGGGGGGGGGGGGGGGGGGGGGGGGGGGGGGGGGGGGGGGGGGGGGG
>NZ_JBWKFM010000065.1:0-5130 GCF_056434285.1 Streptomyces sp. NPDC044063 | reverse complement strand
CCCCCCCCCCCCCCCCCCCCCCCCCCCCCCCCCCCCCCCCCCCCCCCCCCACCCCACCCCCCCCCCCCCCCCCCCCCCCCCCCCCCCCCCCCGCCGTCGTCGCCCGATGACTCACCGCTTCGCGGAGCCCTTCTCCGCCTTGAGCGCCCCGGCCATCTCGCCCAGCCGCTCGTACGAGGCCGTGCCGGTGACGACCGTGGTCACCCCGCGCTCCTCGCGCACCAGCGCGTTGTACTTCGGGCCCTCGTAGCGCTGCCAGGTGGCGCCGCCGGCCTTCTGCGTCGTGTGGGTCTTCTCGGCGCCCTGGCTGACGCTCTCGACGAAGGCGCGGGCCGAGCCGTCGGTCTGCTCGACCGCCACGTACTGCCGCTGCGGGTCGAGGAAGCCCAGGTGCCAGACCGCGCCCTGGTCGCTGCGCGCCTTGTACGAGACGGAGGTCGCCCGCCAGCCGTCGTCCAGCCCCTCGGGGGCGGCCACGGCGTAGGGGGCGGCACGGCGGGCCGTGTCCAGCTCCACCCGGTAGCCGACCGTCCTGACGGGGTCACCGCTTCCCTCGTGCGGGATGAAGACGTAGCTGATGCCCGCCACGGGGATCACCACGGCCATCGCCAGCACCATGTTCCGAATCGTCTGCGCCTTGGGATTCCTACCTGCCACGTCCCTATCGTCCCCCATGCCGTTTCCGATCTTGACGGCGACTCTTGGCGACGACCTGATGGGGCACTGACGGCGCTCATGCGTGGGGCACTCTGCTCACTCTCGCAATCAACCGATAAAGTCATGGGCACCCTCACCCTCCCGGCCCACGGGCCACCGGAGGGACCCCACGGCCGTCGCCGTAGAGAAAGGTCCGCCCCGATGACTGATCATCATCTGCCGTCCCCGCTCAAGGTCAGCCCCGAGGCACCCGACCGCAACCTCGCGCTGGAGCTCGTCCGGGTCGCCGAGGCCGGCGCCATGGCCTCGGGCCGCTGGGTGGGCCGCGGGGACAAGAACGGCGCGGACGGTGCCGCCGTACGGGCCATGCGCGCGCTGATCCACACGGTGTCGATGAACGGCGTCGTCGTGATCGGTGAGGGCGAGAAGGACAACGCGCCCATGCTCTACAACGGCGAGCGGGTCGGCGACGGGACGGGCGCGGAGTGCGACGTGGCCGTGGACCCCGTGGACGGCACGACGCTGACCGCCAAGGGCATGGCCAACGCCGTCTCCGTGCTGGCCGTCGCCGAGCGCGGCACGATGTTCGACCCGTCCGCCGTGTTCTACATGGACAAGCTGGTCACCGGCCCGGAGGCCGCCGACTTCGTCGACATCACCGCGCCGGTCGCGGTGAACATCCGGCGCATCGCCAAGGCGAAGCGCTCCGCCGTCGAGGACGTCACCGTCGTCGTCCTGGACCGCCCCCGGCACGACGGCCTGGTCAAGGAGATCCGCGAGGCGGGCGCCCGGATCAAGTTCATCTCCGACGGCGACGTGGCCGGCGCCATCATGGCCGCCCGCGAGGGCACCGGCGTGGACCTGCTGCTGGGCATCGGCGGCACGCCGGAGGGCATCATCGCGGCCTGCGCGATGAAGTGCCTGGGCGGCACGATCCAGGCCCGGCTGTGGCCGAAGGACGCCGAGGAGCGGCAGCGGGCCCTCGACGCGGGCCACGACCTGGACCGCGTGCTGTGCACGGACGACCTGGTCAGCGGCGAGGACGTGTTCTTCGTCGCCACCGGCATCACGGACGGCGAGCTGCTGCGCGGCGTGCGCTACCGCGCCGAGACGGCGACGACCCAGTCGCTGGTGATGCGCTCCAAGTCCGGCACGATCCGCCTGATCGACTCCGAGCACCGGCTGTCGAAGCTGCGCGCCTACAGCGCGATCGACTTCGAGCGCCCCAGCTGACCGTAGAACGACGCCCCCGGGCCGACCGGGGACACCGACGGGCCGGGCCCTGCCGTGATCGACGGCAGGGCCCGGCCCGTACGGTTCGGAAGACCGCTTCGAAGGACAGCTTCGAAAGACAGCGAAGCCGCGGGGATCAGCCCGCGGCCGCGATGCGTGTGGAGCGCTGCAGTTCCGCCTCGCGCCGCCGGCGCCGCGCGAGCACGACCCGGCGTTCGGCGGCCGTCAGCCCGCCCCAGACGCCGTAGGGCTCGGGCTGGAGCAGGGCGTGCTCGCGGCACTCGACCATGACGGGGCAGCGGGCGCAGACGCGTTTCGCCGCCTCCTCCCGGGAAAGCCGGGCGGCGGTCGGCTCCTTTGATGGTGCGAAGAAGAGCCCGGCTTCATCCCGGCGGCACACCGCCTCCGAATGCCAGGGGCCGGCCTGTTCCCGAGCGGAAATCCGCTGGGACGGTACGGCGGCTTCCTGCAGGGGCTGATGCGGTAGCAGCACGGTCTACTCCTGACGACGGCTTTGCTCGGCCGGTTGAGTCACCTTTGCCCGTCTCGACGCGCACGGCCATTCGCACCCGCAGCCGTACGAGAGACGATGCACCAAGCTTTACCCGCTGTGCGCGAGCTTATTCACACCGTTGCCATGACCGGAATGCTCTCGGTTACCGCGCCGCGACGGTCAGTTGACCGCCAGGAGGTTCTTCAGCCGGCGGCCCTTGCGGGGCTTCGCCTCCACGCCGCCGAACACCGCGAAGCCCGTGACCACGACGACCGGAGCGCCCGGGTCCGCGGCCTCACCGGTCCGTACGTCGAAGCCGCCGAAGACGCCCGAACCGGTGCCCCGCAGCGTGATGTTCTCCGGCACCCTGATCTCCACGCCGCCGAAGACCGCCCAGGCGTTGACGACGATCTCGCGCTGCTCGAAGTAGGCCTCGGTCAGGTCGATCTCGACGCCACCGAACAGCGCGAACGCGTTCGTCCGCGCCCTCGGCCGCCAGCGGCCGCGGCGCATGGCACCACCGAACACGGCGACGAGGTTCTCCGGGGCGGCCGGGACGGGGCGCACGGAAGCACCGGACGGGCGCATGGACGCGTGAGCGGCGGCGTGTCCGCGCCCGGCGGGCAGATCGCGCACCAGCGGCGCCAGCTCGCCGAGCGTCCTGGCGGCATACACCGCGTCGGTCCGCTCGGTGTGCTCCTCGGGGGTGAGCCGCCCCTCGGCCAGCGCGTCGCGCAGGATGCCGGCCGTACGGTCGCGGTCCGCGTCGGAGGCCCGCAGGGAGTCGGCGGTGCGCGGGGATGAGTCGTCCACGGAGGCAGCGTAGCGAAACGCGATAGATCGCGACAGTGGCAGGGGTCCCGGGCGACAGGTGAGTCTTACCTCACCTCCTGACCGGCTCATCCTGGTTCTACGCTGTTTCCGTGCCGTCGAGGATGCCGGCGCACAGCCGTCTGCCGAGTGAGGAATGGCTTCCATGCCTGAGTTCGCCTATACCGACCTGCTGCCCCAGGGCGAGGACAACACCGAGTACCGCCTGATCACCTCCGAGGGTGTCTCCACCTTCGAGGCCGACGGCCGTACCTTCCTCAAGGTCGAGCCGGAGGCGCTGCGCAAGCTCGCCGCCGAGGCGATGCACGACATCTCCCACTACCTGCGCCCGTCCCACCTGGCCCAGCTGCGCAAGATCCTCGACGACCCCGAGGCGTCCCCGAACGACCGCTTCGTCGCCCTCGACCTGCTGAAGAACGCCAACATCGCCGCCGCCGGCGTGCTCCCGATGTGCCAGGACACCGGCACGGCGATCGTCATGGGCAAGCGCGGACAGAACGTGCTCACCGAGGGCGAGGACGCCAAGGCCCTCTCGCACGGCATCTTCGACGCCTACACCCAGCTCAACCTGCGCTACTCGCAGATGGCTCCGATCACCATGTGGGAGGAGAAGAACACCGGCTCCAACCTCCCCGCGCAGATCGAGCTCTACGCGACCGACGGCGACGCGTACAAGTTCCTCTTCATGGCCAAGGGCGGCGGCTCGGCCAACAAGTCCTTCCTCTTCCAGGAGACCAAGGCGGTCCTCAACGAGGCCTCCATGATGAAGTTCCTGGAGGAGAAGATCCGTTCGCTCGGCACGGCCGCCTGCCCGCCGTACCACCTGGCGATCGTCGTCGGCGGCACCTCCGCCGAGTACGCGCTGAAGACCGCCAAGTACGCCTCCGCGCACTACCTCGACGAGCTGCCCGAGGAGGGCTCCCCGCTCGGCCACGGCTTCCGTGACAAGGAGCTGGAGGAGAAGGTCTTCGAGCTCACGCAGAAGATCGGCATCGGCGCGCAGTTCGGCGGCAAGTACTTCTGCCACGACGTCCGCGTCGTCCGCCTGCCGCGCCACGGCGCCTCCTGCCCGGTCGCCATCGCGGTGTCCTGCTCCGCCGACCGCCAGGCCGTCGCGAAGATCACCGCCGAGGGCGTCTTCCTGGAGCAGCTGGAGCGGGACCCGGCGCGCTTCCTGCCGGAGACCACGGACGAGCATCTTGAGGCGGACGGCGACGTCGTGCGCATCGACCTCAACCGCCCGATGGACGAGATCCTCGCCGAGCTCACCAAGTACCCGGTCAAGACCCGCCTCTCGCTGAGCGGTCCGCTGGTCGTCGCCCGCGACATCGCCCACGCGAAGATCAAGGAGCGACTGGACGCGGGCGAGGAGATGCCGCAGTACCTCAAGGACCACCCGGTCTACTACGCCGGCCCCGCCAAGACCCCCGAGGGCTACGCCTCCGGCTCCTTCGGCCCGACGACGGCCGGCCGCATGGACTCCTACGTCGAGCAGTTCCAGGCCGCGGGCGGCTCCAAGGTCATGCTGGCCAAGGGCAACCGCAGCAAGCAGGTCACCGACGCGTGCGGCACGCACGGCGGCTTCTACCTCGGCTCGATCGGCGGCCCGGCCGCGCGCCTGGCCCAGGACTGCATCAAGAAGGTCGAGGTCGTCGAGTACGAGGAGCTCGGCATGGAGGCCGTCTGGAAGATCGAGGTCGAGGACTTCCCGGCGTTCATCGTCGTGGACGACAAGGGCAACGACTTCTTCGTGGACCCGGCGCCGGCGCCGACCTTTACGTCGATTCCCGTCCGCAAGTAGTCGCGTCGTCCTCAAACGCCGGACGGGCTGAAATCAGCCCGTCCGGCGTTTGAGGACAAGGCACAGCAGCCCGTCCGGTGGTTTCGGAAAAGGCGCAACAGACCGTCCGGCGTTT
>NZ_JBWKFM010000064.1:0-6717 GCF_056434285.1 Streptomyces sp. NPDC044063 | reverse complement strand
CAGGGGGGACCCTGTGGGAGAGTAGGACGCCGCCGAACTCCTTTTGAGAGAAAGCCCTGATGGGGAACCTTGGTTCCCTGTCAGGGCTTTCTTGCGTTTTCCGGCCATGTGCCGCCCCCCCATGTCACACATCGCCTCGCCATCCCGTCCTCCTTCCCGGAGCGGTTCCGCTCCCGAGACGTCCGAGGAGACAGGCAGGCCCCCCATGGCATCCCTCACCGACTTCGAGACCCACCGCCGCCGGCTCTGGGCCGTCGCCTACCGCATCACCGGCTCCGTCGCCGACGCCGAGGACGCCGTACAGGAGGCGTGGCTCCGCTGGCAGCGGCTTCCGGACGGCGCGGCCGAGGACCCCGGTTCGTATCTCACGACCGTCGTCAGCCGCATCTGCTACGACCAGCTCGGTTCCGCCCGGGCTCGGCGCGAGACGTATGTGGGCTCGTGGCTGCCCGAGCCCGTGGTCTCCGAGGCCCCGGGCGGTGCCGGGACCGCGGGGCCCGAGGACCGGGTGACGCTCGACGAGTCCGTGGGCATGGCTCTGCTGGCCGTGCTGGAGCGGCTCACCCCCGCCGAGCGGACGGCCTTCGTCCTGCACGACGTCTTCGGGGTGCCGTTCCCCGAGGTTGCCGACGTGGTGGGCCGAACCCCGGACGCGGTACGGCAGTTGGCGTCCCGTGCCCGTAAGCGCGTACGCTCCGAGGCTCCGCGCAGGTCCGTCGACCGGGCGGATCACCAGCGTGCCGTCGAGGCCTTCCTCGCCGCCGTGGTGGGAGGAGACATCGACGCCCTGCTGGCGACGCTCGACCCTGAGGTGGTGTGGCGCACGGACGGCGGCGGCAAGGTGTCGGCGGCCCGCCGGCCCGTGCTCGGCAGCGACAAGGTCGCCCGCTTCGTGCTCGGTCTCGCCCAGCGCTTCGACGCCGCGACCATGCGCATGGTCGTGCGGGACGTCAACGGGGCGCCCGGCCTGGTCCTCGTGGACCCGGCGCGGCAGTGGACCTCGGTCTCGGTCTACGCGTTCACCGTGCACGAGGGGCTGATCACCGAGGTCGACGCCGTCGCCAATCCCGACAAGCTGCGGCACCTGGACCTGGGGGAGTTGGGGGCGCTGTGAGTCGTGTGAAGCCTGTGAAGCCCCGGCTTCCGGAGGCGATGTCACAGTCCGCGCGTCCACGTCGTCTCCCGGGCATGAACCCGAACGTGCAGATCACTCCGAGCGCCGTCCCCGACCGGGCGGACGCCCACGGTGCCGGCCACCGGTCCGGTGCCGGCCACCAGGTCGTGGTCCTCGGCGCCGGTTACGCCGGCCTGACCGCCGCCCTGCGTCTCGCGCCCCACGTCCGCGTCGTCCTGGTCGACCCCAGCCGGCACTTCACCGAGCGCGTCCGTCTTCACGAACTCGCCGCCGGCCGACCCGCCGTGACCCATCCGCTCGCGTCCCTGCTCCGCGGCACCGGCATCGAGCACGTGCCCGCCCGGGCCGTCGAACTCGACACCGCGACCCGTCAGGTCCGCACCGACGAGGGCAGGGTGCTGTCCTACGACCGGCTCGTGTACGCGCTCGGCAGCACGACGGACCACCCGTGCGCGTACTCCTCCGACTCGGCCGCCGAGCTGCACGAACGGCTGGTCGGCCGGCCAGGCCGGCTGACCGTCGTGGGTGGTGGCCTCACCGGCATCGAGCTCGCCTCCGAGCTCGCCGAGGCGCATCCCGAATGGGAGACCCGGCTGCGTACGTCGGGCGTCGTGGGCGCCGGGCTCTCGGAGAAGGGCCGGGCGCATGTCCGTGGGACGCTCGCCGCGATGGGCGTGCGGCTGGAGGAGGAGCGCGCGGCGGCCATGCCCGACGACGACGCCGCGGGCGTGGCCGGCACGGCGGCCGTGGCCGATGCCGTGGACGCGGATGTGGTCGTCTGGGCGGGTGGCATGCGGCCGGTCACCGATCTGGCCGCCCGGGCGGGCCTGGCGCTCGACGCCTCCGGGCGGATCGCGGTCGACCGTACCCTCCGCTCGACCACCGACCCGGCCGTCTTCGCGGTCGGCGACGCCGCCGGGACCGGCCTGCGGATGGCCTGTGCCGTCGCGATTCCGTCGGGCCTGCACGTCGCGGCGGCGGTGGTCGCCGACCTGGCGTCCGACCGGCCGCGGGCCCTGTCCTTCCGTTTCGTGTCGCAGTGCATCAGCCTCGGTCGTTCCGACGGACTCCTCCAGCTCGTGCGCGCCGACGACTCCCCGCACCCGGTCGTGCTGACCGGTCGCCCGGCCGCGTTCATGAAGGAACAGGTCGTGCGGTCGACGGTCAGGGCGCTGCGGCTCATGGCGGCACGGGCCCGCGCGGGAGCGAAGGGCTGAGCGAAGGGCTGAGCGAAGGCCTGACGCGACCGCGTGGCCCGGGGGACCCCCTCCGTCGTCCCCCGGGCCGGCCATGGGTGGGGCCTAGACCGCCACCACCTGCCCGGTGGCCTCGCCGTTCCCGTCGCCGTTCCCGTCGCCGTCCCCGGCGTCCCGCCGGAGCGTCGCGTTCCGGTCCGCCCAGCCCAGCAGGGCGGTGTGGCAGGCGCGGTCCATGTGCCGCAGCCCGCTCAGGTCGAGCTCGACGCCGCCGTTCGTGCGCGGCAGCGCGTCGAGCTCGTCCAACAGCCTCGGCAGGCGCAGGAAGTTGGCGTTGCCGAGGACCCGGACGCTGAGCATGCCGTTCGGCCTGGTCACCGTCTCGACGTGGACGTGGGAGGTCTCCCAGGCGGCCTTCACGACGGCGAGGAGGAGGCCGATGATGACGCCCTCGAAGAGGTTGGTGACGACGATCGCGACGGTGGTCGTCACCAGGACCGCGACCTCACCGCGCTGGTCCCGCCACAGCGGGCCGAGCTCCTTCCCCGGCAGCAGCTTCCAGCCCGCGTGGACGAGGACGCCGGCGAGAGCGGCGAGCGGTACGAGTTCCAGGGCCCAGGGCAGCAGGGTGACGAACACGAGCATCCAGACGCCGTGCAGGACGCGCGAGGCCTTCGTCCGGGCGCCCGCGCTGACGTTGGCGGAGCTCCTTACGATCACCGCGGTCATCGGCAGCGCGCCGAGGGCGCCGCACACGGTGTTGCCGGCGCCCTGCGCGATCAGTTCCTTGTCGTAGTCCGTGTGGGCGCCGTCGTGAAGCCGGTCGACGGCAGCCGCGCTGAACAGCGATTCGGCGGAGGCGATGAGCGCGAACGCCAGGACGGTCCCCAGCACCCCGAACTCGGTCAGGCGCGCGAAGTCGCCACCACCCGGTGGCTGGATCGCGTCGAGGAGGCCGCGCACCTGGACCCGGTCGACGGGCAGCCGCAGCACCGCCACCGCGGCCGTGGCCAGGACGACCGCCGCCAGGGGGCCGGGCACCACGCGCTGGGCCTGCCGCCAGTGCGGCCACAGCACCAGGACGGCCGCGGTGCCGACGCCGACCGCGACGGCGGCCATCGCGTCGCCCGAGGCGAGGGTGTCGGTGAGCAGGGTGACCAGCCCGCCCAGCTTCTCCAGGCCGCCGGCGGGCGGGTCGGCGTCGGCGAGCGCGTAGAGCTGGCCGGCGATGAGGACGATGCCGATGCCCGCGAGCATCCCCTGCACCACCGCCACCGAGATCGCCCGGAACCAGCGCCCCAGTTTCAGCAGGCCCATGGCGACCTGGAGCAGCCCGGCGGTCAGCACCAGGACGCCCAGGGCCCCGAGCCCGTACTCCCGCACGGCTTCGTAGACGAGGACTGTCAGACCGGCCGCCGGCCCGCTGACCTGCAGGCTGCTGCCCGGGAGCAGGCCGGTGAGCAGGCCGCCGACGATGCCGGTGACGAGCCCCAGCTCGACGGGGACGCCGGAGGCGACGGCGATCCCGACCGAGAGCGGCACGGCTATGAGGAACACGACGAGCGACGCGGTGAAATCGGCCCGGAGATTGTCCCGGAGGTTGGTCTTCAGGGTGCTCCTGAAGCCGACGCGGGGTTCGGTGTTCCGGGCATGGCGGAAGGATTTCTTCTGCATGAGGACTGCCTCCAGCGCGCTCCAGGCGCGCGCAGCGATGCGATGGGGATCGTTGCGTCGTTGCGGAACAGAAGGGGAGGGAGAGTACGGACGGAGTACTGCGGGAGTACCGGGGAGTACCGGGGAGTACCGGCGGAAGCGTCACGTCGCGTGGAAAGGGGCGTCGGCGCACGGGTGCCCGCACGGGAGGACCGTGTGACGGGCCGACGCCGTCGTTTCCTCCGGCGCCGTGCTGTTAATCACTCGACCATATTTTGGCCAAGTTGTGGTGCGGATCCGCGAGTTGGTTTGTAACCACGGTGTAAACGCGGTGTCGAGCAAGGTGTCGAATCGCAGGACCGGACGGTTCCGATCACCCCGGCGGAATCCCTCGCGTACGTCCTCGTCTCCCTGACCCCATCCGTACCGAGGTCCGTACCCCGGTGCGTACCGAGGTACGGACAAAGGCACCGCACCCGGCCACCGGATGCGAAGATGACCGGCCTACGCCGACGCACAGCGCAACGACGCAACGAGAAGGTGAGCCCGTGAGTCCCGTGGCACAGAAAGTCGCCGTCCTCGGTACCGGAAAGATCGGCGAGGCACTCCTCAGCGGCATGATCCGCGCCGGCTGGTCGACCGGCGATCTGATGTGCACCGCCCGCCGCCCCGAGCGCGCCGAGGATCTCCGCACCCGCTACGGCGTCGAGGTGGTCACCAACACCGAGGCCGCCAAGGCCGCCGACACCCTCATCCTGGCCGTCAAGCCGCAGGACATGGCGACCCTGCTCGAGGAACTCGCCCCGCACCTGCCCGCCGACCGGCTGGTCATCAGCGCCGCGGCCGGCGTGCCCGCCGCCTTCTTCGAGGAGCGGCTCCCCGCCGGCACCCCGGTCGTCCGCGTCATGCCGAACACCCCCGTCCTCGTCGACGAGGGCATGTCCGTCATCTCCGCCGGCTCCCACGCCACCGAGGACCACCTCCTCCGCACCGAGGCGATCTTCAAGCCGGTCGGCAAGACGCTCCGCGTCCCCGAGACCCAGCAGGACGCGGCGACCGCGCTCTCCGGCTCCGGCCCGGCCTACTTCTACTACCTCGTCGAAGCCATGACCGACGCCGGCATCCTCCTCGGCCTCCCCCGGGACAAGGCCCACGACCTCATCGTCCAGGCCGCCATCGGTGCCGCGGTCATGCTCCGCGACAGCGGCGAGCACCCGGTCAAGCTGCGCGAGGACGTCACCTCCCCCGCCGGCACCACGATCAGCGCGATCCGCGAGCTCGAAAGCCACGGCGTACGGGCCGCGCTGATCGCAGCCCTCGAGGCCGCCCGCGACCGCAGCCGCGAGCTGGCCTCGGGCGGCGCCTGACCTCAAGAAGAGATGGAGGCGGCCGGCGCGGCGATCGGAGGCATCAGACCGATGGCCCGGTACGCCGTGTCGACCGTCGGCCGGGCGAGCGCCCGCGCCCGCTCGGCACCCGCCCGCAGCACCTCGTCCACATACCCGGGGTCAGCGCACAGCCGCGCGTGCCGCTCCCTGACCGGACGCAGCAGCTCCACGACCGCCTCCGCCGTATCCCGCTTCAGCGCGCCGTACGAGCTGTACGACTCCGCCAGCTCCGCGGGCTTCCGCCGCGTACAGGCCGCCAGGATCTCCAGCAGGTTCGTGACACCGGGCTGCGCCTCGCGGTCGTACGCCACCTTGTTCCCGCTGTCGGTCACCGCCCGCATCACCTTCTTGCGCACGACGTCCGCCTCGTCGAGCAGATAGACGATCCCGGCCGTCTCCGCGTGCGACTTCCCCATCTTGGACGTCGGGTCCTGGAGATCCATCACCCTGGCCGCCACCGGCGGGAGGACGGCCCTGGGGACGGTGAAGGCCTGGCCGTAGCGCTGATTGAAACGCATGGCGAGATCACGGGTGAGCTCGACGTGCTGGGCCTGGTCGTCACCCACCGGTACCTCGTCCGCCCCATAGGCGAGGATGTCCGCCGCCATCAGTACGGGATACGTCAGCAGGGACAACCGGACGCTGCCGCCCGTCGCCCGTTCCCGCGCGGCCTTCTCCTTGTACTGGATCATCCGGCGCATCTCGCCGTCGGTGGCCGTGCACTCGAGCAGATAGGCCAGCCGGGTGTGCTCGTCCACGTGGCTCTGAACGAACACCGTGCAGAGCTCCGGGTCCAGGCCGGCCGCCAGGAGCAGGGTCACCGCCTGCCGGCTGAGCCTTCGTACGCGGGCGGGATCGTGTTCGACCGTCAACGCGTGGAGGTCGACGACACAGAAGAGGGCCTCGGCACGGCGCTGGTCGACGTCCACCCACTGGCGCACGGCCCCGAGGTAGTTGCCGAGGGTCAGGTGTCCGGTGGGCTTGATGCCGCTGAAGATGCGAGTCATGGGGCTGAGCTCTCCTCGAGGTGAGGGACCACCGCCACAGACAGCAAAACGGCCGCCGAGGCGGCGGCCGGTGGGTGCATGCGCAGGTCGGGCCGCCGTCAGGCGGCCCACCACTGCTGGACGAGCGCATGCTGGGTCATGGCTCGACGGTACGCCGCCGAAACCGGTTGCGCCACGGGTTTGATGCGGGCTACACGAGCGTGTAGAGTTCTCCGAGTTGCCAGGCGGCAACGAACCCCCGCTACTTGCACGGTCCCTGAACGGGATGGATTCCGGCGTGCCCGGAATTCTGAACGAGAAGGCCCTCCGGTTCCGATTAGGAGCCGGAAGGAAAATCC
>NZ_JBWKFM010000063.1:0-7503 GCF_056434285.1 Streptomyces sp. NPDC044063 | reverse complement strand
TGGGCGGTCGGACCGTGGGACAACCCCGCCCCAAGGGGGGAAAGCCCCTCGCTGCGACGGGGGGTGGGGGCGGCAACGCTGCCCAGGGCCAGGGCACGCCCGCCCACCCCCCCCCCGGCCCCGGTGGCCGCGAGATGGGCGACCACCCGGGCGGCCACCGCCGGTGACAGCCAGGCGGCGCCGCCGGCCACCGCGCGGACGCCCGCGATCAGGTCCTCGGGCGGGCCGGACTTGACCAGGAAGCCGGCGGCCCCGCCGGACAGCGCCCGCAGGATGTAGTCGTCCTCGCCGAAGGTCGTCAGCATCACCACGCCCGTGCCCGGGGCGGCGTCGCGGATGCGGGCCGCCGCGTCGAGGCCGTTCCCGCGCGGCATGCGGATGTCCAGCACGGCCACGTCGGGCCGGTGACGGAGGATCAGGTCCACGGCCTCGTCGCCGTCGCCGGCCTCGGCGACGACGTCGATGCCGGGGTCGGCCGACAGCACCGCCCGGACGCCGGCGCGGATCATCGGCTCGTCGTCGGCGATCAGTACGCGTATCACCGCGCTCACCCCCGCAGAACGGCCAGGCCGACCAGCGTGCCGCGCCGGAAGCACAGCTGGTACGCGTCGCCGGAGGCGTCCACGAACCGGTCGGCGGTCACCGCGTAGTACACGCATCGGACTCCGGGCCCCTCCGGCTCCGCGGCCCGCGGGTGGTACGGCAGCTGTCGCTCCGGAAGCACCCGTGCCACCTCGGCGTGGTCCTGCCCGATGCGCAGAGAGGCGTAGGCGGCGGGATCGAGGACGGTGTGGGACACCGTCAGTGACGCCCAGCCCACCAGCACGGCGTAGAGCGCCGCGGTGGCGGCCAGGGGCAGGACGACGGCGGTGACGAGGGCGCGGCCGGCGCGGCGGCGGGCCCGGTGGTGCTCGGGCGGCAGAGCGGCCGGCGTGTCACCGGCCGTCGGCGCGGGGAGCCGCGGCGGCGGGACGTGCGGCATGCGGGCGGTGACGGTGAACCCACCGTCGCGCGGGCCGTGACCGAACGACCCGCCGGCCAGCCGCACCCGCTCGTCCAGTCCGATCAGCCCCCGGCCCCCGCCGGGCAGAGGACTGCCGGACACGGCCTCCGGGAGGGTGTTGTGGACCGTGACGGTGGTCCCGTCCGGCGTGTGGGCGACGCGTACGGTCGTCCGCGCGCCGGGCGCGTGCTTGGCGATGTTGGTCAGGGACTCCTGGACGACGCGGTGGGCGGCCCGTTCGACGACACCGGGGACCTCGTCCGGCCGGCCCTCGACCTCCAGGGTGACATCGAGGCCCGAGGCGGCAGCGCCCTCGACGAGTGCCGCGAGGGAGAAGTCCGCGGGGGCGACCGGGGCCGCCTCGGCGTCCTCGCGCAGGATGCCGATGACCTCGCCGAGCCGCTCGACGGCCCCGCCCGCCCGCGCCCGCAGCTCCCGCGCGGCGGCGCGATGACGGTCCGGCAGGTCGGGCGCCAGCTGCAGCGCCCCCGCCGACAGCGCGATCAGGCTCAGGTCGTGGCCGAGCGCGTCGTGCATGTCCTGGGCGATCCGGGCCCGTTCGCGCAGCCGGGCCTGCTCGGCGATCAGCAGCTGCTCGCGCTCCAGCTGCTCGGCCCGGCTCCAGCCCGCCCGGCCCAGCTCCTGGTACTGCCGCAGCACGCGGCCCACGCACCAGGGCAGCAGTGCGACACCGACCACCATCACCACGAAGAAGCCGCCCAGCGCCAGCAGCGCCGGTACGGTCACCACGGCGACCGCCGCCGCGACGACCAGCGCGCTCACGGCCACGACCATGCTCCCGGTCCGGGCCGAGCGGTGCCCCGCGGCGAACGCGGCGGCCGCGGCGGCCGGCGCCCACCACGGGCTCGTCATGACGCTCAGTCCGGTGGCGGCCACCGCGGCGGCCGCGAGCACCGCCCCGGGATCGCGCCTGTTCACAGATGTTCCTTGCATGCCATGAACGGTACGGACGTGACCGGTGCGGCGATATTGGCCGAAAGTCATGGAGGACGTGCCGAGGTGCGACACCACGTCAGGGCGGGTGCGTCGCCGCCTCCGTCATGACGTAGATTCGGATCTTGTATGAGCATGACATCGGGGGGTGGGACCCATCACGGGTAACTTCGGCGGGGCGCTGCGCCCGCTCACGGCGGCCGATCCTCGCGAGATCTCCGGCTACCGGCTGCTCGGCCGGATCGGCGAGGGCGGCATGGGATCCGTCTACCTCTCGCACACCCGCGGCAACCAGCCGGTCGCCCTCAAGGTGATCCGCCGGGAGTACGCGGACGACGCGGAGTTCCGCCGCCGCTTCCAGCAGGAGGTGCGCGCGGCCCAGCAGGTGCGCGGCTACCACCTCGTGCCCGTCGTCGACCACGACGCCGACGCCGAACAGCCCTGGCTCGCCACGGCGTACGTACCGGGGCTGCCGCTGGAGGAGGCGCTGCGGTCCTACGGGCCGCTGCCGCTGCCCGCGGCGCTCCAGCTCGTCGGCTGCGTGGCCCGGGCGCTGGAGTCGGTGCACGCCGTCGGCGTCGTCCACCGCGACCTCAAGCCCGGCAACATCCTGCTCGCCGCGGACGGCCCCTGGGTCATCGACTTCGGGATCGCCCGCGCCGCCGAGGCGACCCGGCTGACCCGCAGCGGCGGGTTCATCGGCACCCCGGAGTTCATGTCGCCCGAACACGGCATCGGCGCCGACCTCACCCCGGCCACCGACGTGTTCTCGCTCGGTCTCATCGCCGCCGTCGCGGCCACCGGCGAGCACCCCTACGGCTCGGGCGGCGGCCTGACCGTGGCCACCCGGATCGCCAACACCGCCGAGCGCCCGCCGGACCTGTGCGCCTACCCGGACGAGCTGCGCCCGCTGCTGGAGGGCGCGCTCGCCGCCGACCCGGCGGCGCGGCCCACGCCCCGCGAGCTGGCGGACCTCTGCGAGCGGGTCTCCTGCCGCCCGCCGCGCGTCTTCGACGGCTGGCTCCCGGCCCCGCTCGCCGCGGCGATCGACGAACGGGAGCGCCGGATGAGGGTGCTGCTCGCCGGCGACCCGGCCGAGCCCGCCGCCGCACCGGCGGGCGCCGACGCGCCGGGCCACGCCGCCACCTATGTCCCCACCCGGGCGGAGGGTCCGGCGGCCGGCGGTTCCGTGCACGCCGCCCCCACCCAGGCCGCGACCACGCCGCCCGCCGTACCCCCGGCGGCCCCCGCACCGGCTCCGGCCCCCGCTCCCGCCCCGGCGTCGCGGAGCCGGCGGACCCCGCTGGTCATCGGCCTGGCGGTGGCCGTGGTCGTCGCGGCCGGCACGGCGTGGGCGATGTCCGGCGGCGGTGACGGCGACGGGTCCGACGCCCACGCCGAGGCGAGCGCGTCCACGACCCCGGCCGCCGGGCCGGACGGCAAGAAGGACGGCACGAAGGACGACGGCAAGAAGGACGCCGAGAAGGACAAGAAGGACGGCAAGAAGGAGGTCGCGAAGGACTACGAGACGCTCTTCGCCGACCGCCCCCTCACCATCGGGCCGCCCAAGAGCGCACTGGTCACCGTCGACTTCGACATCCCCAAGGTCGACCCGCGGGACAACCTTCCTGCCCGCGACACCGAGCTGACGTACATGATGCAGTGGCTGCACTTCAAGACGGCGACCGCCAAGAGCAAGGGCACCACCCCCCAGGAGTGCCGGCAGGCGGTCGACACCGTCCCGCTGCCCGGGGAGCTCAACAACACCGACCTGATCGAGAAGGAGGCCCTGAAGAAGGACGACGTGCTGTGCACGGTGACCTCCAAGGGCAACCTCGCCATGTTCAAGATCACCGAGGTGACGCCGTCGGGCCAGGCATTCGACCCGCCGGGCTACTCCGGCCTGCTCACCCTCTGGAAGCCGCCCGTCTGACCGCCGCCGCGTGAGCGCGCGAGCGGGTTTGCCCCGCTCGCGCCCCTCCCACGAGTGATTCCGTCCCGTCCCCGCCGCCGCACGCACCGCCGTGCCGAACACTGAGCGGCGACATTCGGACGATCACAAGAACTGGGGGGCGACATGGCGGTCGGCACCGTCCTGTTCGCACTGCGCGAGGACCCGCTGGCGAGCGGAGCCGCGGCGGAGCAACTGCGGAGGATCCGCGCGGCGGTCGAGGACCACGGCCTCGACGTGCGCTGGGCCCGCACCGAGGCGGACGCGCGGGCCGTCCTGCGCACCGAGGCGGGCGTCGCAGCCGCCGTGGTGGCCTGGGACCTCGGCCCCGGCCCGGACGACAAGGGCGAACCGGCCGGCGCGGCGGTGCTGCGCGAGATCGGCCGGCGCTTCAAGGACCTGCCCGTCCTGCTCGTCATGGCCGACGGTGCCGACGAGGACCTCGACCACCTCCCGCTGTGGGTGTCGGAGTCCGTGGTCGGCTACGTCTGGCCGCTGGAGGACACCCCGGCCTTCATCGCCGGACGGATCGCCGGAGCGGCCCGCGCCTACCGGGAGGCGGTGCTCCCACCGTTCTTCGCCGCGCTGCGGCGCTTCGACGACGCCCACGAGTACTCGTGGCACACCCCGGCCCACGCCGGCGGCGTCGCCTTCCTCAAGTCGCCGGTCGGCCGCGCCTTCTTCGACTACTACGGCGAACGGCTCTTCCGCAGCGACCTGTCCATCTCCGTCGAGGAACTCGGCTCCCTCTTCGAGCACTCGGGTCCGATCGGCGACGCCGAACGCAACGCCGCCCGCGTCTTCGGCGCCGACCGCACCTACTTCGTCCTCCACGGCAACTCCACCGCCGACCGCATGGTGGGGCACTACTGCGTGGCACCCGACGAGATCGCTCTGATCGACCGCAACTGCCACAAGTCCGTCCTCCACGGCCTGATCCTCTCCGGCGCCCGCCCCGTCTACCTCGTCCCCACCCGCAACGGCTACGGACTGGCCGGCCCCCTGCCCCCGGCCGGGATCGGCGCGGCGGCCGTCACCGAACGCCTCGCCGGACACCCGCTGGCCCGCGCCGCGCGCTCGCCCCACGCCCAGTACGCGGTCGTCACCAACTCCACGTACGACGGCCTGTGCTACGACGCGGTCCAGGTGGCCCGGGAGCTCGCCCCCAGCACCCCCCGCCTGCACTTCGACGAGGCGTGGTTCGCCTACGCGCGCTTCCACCCCCTCTACGCCGGGCGCTACGGCATGGCCGTCGGCCCCGACACCTTCCCCGGCGCCGAGCGCCCCACGGTCTTCTCCACCCAGTCCACCCACAAACTGCTCGCCGCCCTGTCGCAGAGCGCGATGGTGCACATCAAGCCCTCGCCCCGGGCCCCGGTCGACCACGACCGTTTCAACGAAGCCTTCATGATGCACAGCACCACCTCGCCCCTCTACCCCGCCATCGCCTCCCTCGACGTGGCCGCCGGCATGATGGACGGGCCGCAGGGCCGCTGGCTCGTCGACGAGGCGGTCACCGAGGCCGTCCGCTTCCGCCAGGCCGTCGTCCGTACCGGCCGGCGCATCGCGGCGGCCGGCGACCGGCCCGCCTGGTTCTTCGGCGTCTGGCAGCCGCCCACCGTCACCGACCCCGCCGGCGGCGCCCGGCACGACATCGCCGACGCCCCCGCGGAGCTCCTGCGCTCCGAGCCGTCGTGCTGGGAACTGCGCCCCGGCGACGACTGGCACGGCTTCACCGGCCTCGGCGAGGGCTACGCCATGCTCGACCCGGTCAAGGTGACCCTCACCTGCCCCGGCGTCGACGCCACCGGCCGCTGGGCCGAGCACGGCGTACCCGCCCGCGTCCTGACCGCCTACCTGGCCACCCGGAACATCGTGGTGGAGAAGACCGACACCTACACCACCCTCGTCCTCTTCTCCATGGGCATCACCAAGGGCAAGTGGGGAACGCTCCTGGACGCCCTCATGGACTTCAAGTCCCTCCACGACACCGACGCGCCCCTCGACCGCGTCCTGCCCGCCCTCGTCGAGCGCTACCCGCGCCGCTACGCCGGCACCACGCTCGCCGAGCTCTGCCGCGCCATGCACGACCACCTGCGCGGCGCCGACCTGGTCACCCTGCTGGACACCGCCTTCCAGGAGCTGCCCGAGCCGGTCGCCCCGCCGCGGTGGTGCTACCAGCAGCTCATCCGCGAGGGCACCGAGCGGGTCCGGATCGCCGAGGCCCACGGCCGCGTCGCCGCCGCCATGGTCACCGTCACCCCGCCCGGCATCCCCGTCCTCATGCCCGGCGAGTCCACCGGCGCCCCCGATGGTCCGCTGCTGCGCTACCTCGGCGCCCTGGAGGCCTTCGACCGCGAGTTCCCCGGCTTCCGCAGCGAGACCCACGGCGTCACCGTCGACCCCGACACCGGCGACTACATGATCGAGTGCGTACGCGCCGACCGGGTGACCGAAGCGCCCGCCTGACCGGGGCGCGGGCCCCGGCGACGGGGCCCGGCGGTTACGGTGCGCACATGGCGTTCGGCGTGGTGATGGCGTTCTGTGCCGCCGTCTGCATGGGCGCGGCCACCGTCCTGCAGGCGATGGGCGCGCGCACGGCGGTGGCCGAGGGCGCCCCGGCGACAGCGCTGACGATCCTCACCCTCACCCTGCGCCGGTGGCCGTTCCTGGTGGGTATCGCCCTGGACACGGTGGGCTTCGTAGCCGAGCTGGTGGCGCTGCGCTCGGTGCCGCTGTTCATGGTCGAGGCGGCCCTGGCCTCGTCGCTCGCCGTCACCGCCGTCGTCGCGGCCGGTGTCCTGGGCATCCGGCTGCGCCGCGCGGAATGGGCCGCCGTCGTGGCGGTGTGCTGCGGCCTCGCCCTGCTCGCCGTCGCGGCCGGGCACGAGGGCACGGGCACGGGTGACACCCGTATGCGCCTGGTCATCCTGGGCGCCACCCTGCTCCTGGTCCTCTGCGGCATCGTCGTGGGCCGCCGGCTGCGGCGCGGGCGGGCGGCCGTGCTCGGCGCGATCGCGGGCATGAGCTTCGGCCTCGTCGCCGTCGCCGTCCGCCTGCTGCCCGAGATCGCCGTGCAGCGCCTGCTCACCGCGCCGTCGGCGTACGCGGTGGTCGTCGCCGGCATCGGCGGATACCTCCTCCTCATCGAGGCCCTGCGCTCGGGATCGGTCACCGCGGCCACGGCTGCGATGGTCATCGGCGAGACGGTCTGGCCCGCCGCGTACGGCGTCCTGTGGCTCGGCGACACCACGCGCCACGACCTGGGCCCGGTGGCCGTCGCCGGCTTCGCCGTGTCGATCGCGGGCGCCCTGGTGCTGGCGCGCTTCGGCGACGCGGAGCAGTACGCCCCGCCGCGCCCCTGACCGCTACGAACGGTCGCGCGGAGTGAGGAAAACGGGCCCGCGCTGTGAGGCCCCTCATGGGGCCTGCGTCACATACGAGGGTGGGTCGTAGGGCCGGAGGTCCCGAATAGGGCATTCCGGGGCGCTGGGGTGGGAGTTTTACGGGGTTTGGTCGTAGGTCACACCCTTTGTCAGGGGGTTTTCGGGCCGCTAACAATGGCTGGGTCGCACGGCGCCGTCGACCGAGAAAC
>NZ_JBWKFM010000062.1:0-9475 GCF_056434285.1 Streptomyces sp. NPDC044063 | reverse complement strand
CCCCCCCCCCCCCCCCCCCCCCCCCCCCCCCCCCCCCCCCCCCCCCCCCCCCCCCCCCCCCCCCCCCCCCCCCCCCCCCCCCCCCCCCCCCCTCCGCGCGTACGAACGAGGCCCGGCCTCAGCCCTTCCAGCAGCGCCGGACCGTGCCGTCGGCCACTTCGAGGTTCAGCCGGCCGACGACGTACTCCAGGGTGATGACCGCGCCGGGCGGCAGCGCCCGCAGGGTCGTCCAGCCGCGCTCGCGGGCCAGCCGCGCGGCGGCGTCGGCGTCCAGGCCCACGTAGCCCTCGGGGTCGTCGTCGGGCTCGGCGGGAAGTCCGGGAAGAGGTGCCATGACAGCCACCCTAGGGGTGTCCGGCGCGGGCGCGGAAGCCGGGCACGCGCCGGGTCCGGGGCATACGCGCGTCGCCGCCGGGTCCGCCACTGGTCACACTTCTGTCACAGTGGACTCCGCCGGGTTTGCCGGGCCCCGTATCACTCATCCGTGCCTTTCCGCACCCCCGATGAGGCGCCCGCGCCCCGGTGCGAGCGAATTCCCCGGCTTTTCCCCGGACTCCCCGCGATGGTGCCGAACTCCGGGTGAATTCCCCGCCAAGAAAAGGGATCTCACGGTGTACCGGGAAATTCCCACGGCTTCCGCTTCCGCCCCCGGAGTCGGCGGAATATAAAATTCCGGGCACGCCGCCGGACCGGCCCGGGCGACATCCCCGGACAGGTGTCCGGCACACCGGGTTTGACCCTCCGTCGGCTCTCTCCGACGGCACTCTCGCGCGGACGGCCCCCCGGCGAGCATCATGGCGAGTGCCCGAGGGTTCCCACGCGCACCACGGCGGGGCGGCCCGTGCGAGCCGACAGCGAGGGGGCAGGGATGGGGACCGACACCGCGCAGGCCACCGCGGCAGGCCCGGCCCGGGAGCGGGGGCCCGGCCGGATCCTCGTGGACTGGCTGACGACCACCGACCACAAGAAGATCGGCCACCTCTACCTGATCACCTCGTTCGGCTTCTTCCTCGTCGGCGGTCTGCTCGCGATGGTGATGCGCGCCGAGCTGGCCCGCCCGGGCCTCCAGCTGCTGACCAACGAGCGGTTCAACGAGGCCTTCACCGCCCATGGCACGATCATGCTGCTGCTGTTCGCCACCCCCGCCTTCGCGGGCTTCGCCAACGCGATCATGCCGCTGCAGATCGGCGCTCCGGACGTGGCGTTCCCCCGGCTGAACATGTTCGCGTACTGGCTCTACCTCTTCGGCGGCCTCATCGTCGTCGGCAGCCTGCTGATGCCCCAGGGCGGCGCCACCTTCGGCTGGACCGGCTACGCCCCGCTGAGCAGCATGGTCCGCTCACCCGGCATCGGCACCGACATGTGGATCATGGGTCTGGCGCTGTCCGGCTTCGGCACGATCCTCGGTGCGGTCAACTTCCTCACCACCGTCATCGGCATGCGCGCGCCCGGGATGACGATGTTCCGGATGCCCGTCTTCACCTGGAACGTGCTGTTCACCTCGATCCTCATCCTGCTGGCCTTCCCCGTGCTGGCCGCGGCGCTGCTCTGCCTGGAGGCCGACCGGCGGTTCGGGGCCGTGGTCTTCGAGGCCCAGTGGGGCGGGGCTCTGCTGTGGCAGCACCTGTTCTGGTTCTTCGGCCACCCCGAGGTCTACATCATCGCGCTGCCGTTCTTCGGCATCATCACCGAGATCATCCCGGTGTTCTCCCGGAAGCCGATCTTCGGCTATGTGATGCTGATCGGCGCGACCATGGCCATCACGGCCCTGTCCCTGGTGGTCTGGGCCCACCACATGTTCGCGACGGGCGCGGTGCTGCTGCCGTTCTTCTCGTTCCTGTCGTTCCTCATCGCGGTGCCGACCGGGGTGAAGTTCTTCAACTGGATCGGCACGATGTGGCACGGGTCGCTGTCCTTCGAGACACCCATGCTGTGGGCGACGGGCTTCCTGGTGAGCTTCCTCTTCGGCGGCCTGACCGGGGTGATCCTCGCCTCCCCGCCGCTGGACTTCCACGTCACCGACACCTACTTCGTCGTCGCGCACTTCCACTACGTGGTGTTCGGGACCGTGGTGTTCGCGACCTTCGCCGGCTTCTACTTCTGGTGGCCGAAGTTCACCGGGCGGATGCTGGACGAGCGGCTGGGGAAGCTGCACTTCTGGACCCTCTTCACGGGCTTCCACCTCACCTTCCTCGTCCAGCACTGGCTGGGCGCCGAGGGCATGCCCCGGCGCTACTCCGACTACCTGGCGGCCGACGGCTTCACCGCGCTCAACACCCTGTCCACCATCGGCGCGTTCCTGCTCGGCCTGTCCAACCTGCCGTTCTTCTACAACATCTGGAAGACGGCCCGCTACGGCAGGCCGGTGGAGACGGACGACCCCTGGGGCTTCGGGCGCTCCCTGGAGTGGGCCACGTCCTGCCCGCCGCCCCGGCACAACTTCACCGCCATCCCCCGCATCCGCTCGGAGTCGCCGGCCTTCGACCTCCACCACCCGGAGTCGGTCCGCCGGCCCACGCCGCCGGTGCCGGCCGGGCCCGCCGGCTGACCGCCCGCGGGCCGGCCCTGGAGACCGGGCGTCAGGAGCCCACCGGCGGCCGCTCGTCGATCCGGATCGAGAGGTCGTTGTCGACGGTGTAGTACGGCCCCACCCGGGCGGGGGCGTAGGCGGCGGCGACGTCGCGCGCCGGGTAGGTGAAAACCTGCTTCTTGTCGGCGACGTCGTCGAGGATGCGGGCGAGACGCACCGCCTCCTCCCCTTCCGGGCCGCCGCGCAGCCACAGGTCCCACGCCTCCGGGCCGCCCCGCCACTCCTCGCACAGCTCGGCGTAGGAGAGGGTGAAGGAGAAGTCCTGCCCCTCGGCGGTCACCGGCACCGTGCGCACCAGCTCCGGGTCCCGGCGGCAGCGGGCCTCCACGACCGCGCCGGCGAGCCACGCGGCGGGGTCCTCGACGCGGTGGATCGTGCCCCGGCCGGTTATCCCGGCGTCCGTCACCCGCAGGTCCCCGGCCTCGGCGTGCGGGCCGCGCAGCCAGCTGCGCAGGGAGAGGTTGCCGTGCTTGGTGGCGTACGGGATGCGGACCGCGATCGGCGAGGTGCTGGGGCCGGGCCGGCGGTCGACCAGGGACCGCAGGTCGGCGATGCCGGGCACCAGGCGCTGTGCGGGGGCCTCGCCGCAGGCGACGTGGACGTCCCAGCGCCCCTCGGGCAGCGCGACGGTGCTGGGCAGCACCGCGCGCAGCCGGCCGTCGCCGTTGGGCGTCAGGGGCAGCCGGACCTCCTCCGCCTCCTCGTCCGTGCCCCGCCGGCGCAGCACCAGCGCCGCGGACCAGTGCGTGGCGTCGGTGCCGTGGCCGGGGGCGTCGAGGTCGAAGGTCAGTCCGCCCGCGGAGTCGGCGATGCAGTCGGCGCTGGGGCTCTCCGCGGCGAAGGCCAGGGGAGGGGCAGACACGTCGGTGCACTCCTCGGAGGTGGAGGTCGGACGGCCCGGGGAGGGGGCCGCTGCGGGCAGGCCGTCGCCGGCGGCGCCGGGCACGGTGGGCGGGGTCATGCGGCACGCACCCTTCGCAGGGCGGAGCGACTGCGGTCCTTGGCCTGGAAGGCGCTGCTGAGCAGGGCGCCCCGGGTGCGGTGGAGCGAGCCGCGCAGCCCGCCGCGGCCCGTCAGGTCGGCGAAGAGGCTCTCGTAGCGGCCGGCGACCTCACCGGGGTCGAAGCGCGCGGAGTTCTCCAGGGCCTTGCGGCCCATGCTCCGGCGCAGGTCGTCGTCGTTGATGAGCTTCAGCAGCCCGGCGGCGATCGCGTCCGTCTTGCCCACCGGGACGAGGAGGCCGTCGACCCCGTCGTCGATGATCTCGCGGGGGCCGTGGGGGCAGTCGGTGGAGACCACCGGCAGGCCGCAGCGCATGGCCTCGACGATCGTCATGCCGAACGACTCCAGGCTGGAGGTCACGGCGCCGATGGAGCCCTTGACCCACTCCGGCTCCAGCGGGGTGGCGGGGCCCATCAGGTAGATGTGGTTGTAGAGGCCGCGCTTGTCGATCAGGGCGCGGAGCTTGGCGCGCTCGGCGCCGGCGCCGTAGATCCGCAGCCGCCAGTCGGGACGCTCGGCGACGACCTTCTCGAACGCGCGGATGAGGACGTCGTAGCGCTTGGCGGGGGCGAGCCGGCCGGCGGCGATCACCCACTTCCCGCTGCCGTCGGCGGGGTCGAGCGCGGGCGCGGGGACGCTGTTGGGCACCGCCTCGACGCGCACGCCGGGCAGCCGCATCAGCTTGCGGTAGGTCCGCGCGTCGGCCTCGGTGACGGTGGTGACCGCGTCCAGCCGCGGGTAGTGGGTGCGCAGCGTGAGCTTCAGCTGCGGCGAGTGGGTGCTCAGCGTCAGGTGCTCCTGGCCGACGCGGACCGGACCGCGCGGGGCCTGCTGGGCGATGTGCACGTTGAGGCCGGGCCGGGTCCCGACCACCACGTCGCTGTCCAGGCCGCGCAGGTGCTCGGCGATCCGCCGGTCGGTGAGCGCGCTGTACTGCTTGTAGCGGCCCTCGGTGGCGGGGAAGACCGAGGCGGGCGTCCCGTACGCGGGGTCGTCGCCGTCGTACTCCGGGCTGTCCTTGCGCAGGTCCACCAGGTGGCGCAGCCGCACCTTGCCGCCGGGGGCGAGGACGGGCTCGTCGCGGTGCCGGAAGACGGAGACGATCTCCACGTCGTGGTGCTCGGCGAGGGTGTTCGCCAGGTTGAACGTGGTGCGGATCGTCCCGCCGATCCCGTACGCGTTGTGAATCAGGAATGAGATGTGCATTCGTCCCCATGCAGCCGGTGTGCCGCGGACATTCCCGGTAGCCCGCCTCCACTGAGAGGTTAGACCGTGGCGCGGCCCGCGCGGTTGGCCGTGATCACCAACTCGTTCCCCAAGCGATGAGGAATCGGTAGCCGATCCGGGGAACTTTTCCGGGCGTGACCCCGGCCCCGGATCGTCCGTTGTCTTCTGAGGAGCCGGGATGCCCCGGCTCCCCCGCACGAGTTCGACACCCAAGTTCCGAGGAGCCCCCGTGCCGCGCATGCTCGAAGTCAGCGACGAGGTACGCGCCGAGATCGGCGACGAAGAAGCCGAGCGCCTGCTGGGCGGCGACAGCGCCCCGGGTCTGTACGACTGCACCTCCTGCCGCACCCCCGGGAACACCGAGCGGGAGCGGACCAGCACGGTGCTGTTCGTCGGGGACGAGACCGCGGTGCTGGCCTTCGCGCACGCCGCCTGCATCCCCTCCCAGGTCGTCCCGGTATCGGAGGAGCAGCTCCAGGGCGCCGTACGGTCCATCACCGGCGAGGGCGGCGGTGGCGGTGGCGGCGGCGAGGCCGCGGCCACCGAGGTGCCGCTGCAGGCCGAGCTCGGGGTGACCAGCGGTCTGGTGCTGGCCGGCGGGGACGTCGTGCCGGCCCTGGTCGTCGAGCCGCTCGGCCCGATCGCCCGCCCCGGCACCTCCGGCCCGGTGGACGTCTTCCTGGAGCTGCTGACCGAGCAGGGCTTCGCGCCCGTGGCCGACGTCGACACGCTGCCGGCCCCGCTGCCGGGCTGGTCGGTGCTGGTGGCGCTGGGCAAGCTGCACGCGGTCCTCCAGCCGCCCGCGGCCGGCGCCTCGCCGCAGGCCTGGTGGCAGGCGCACCGGCCGATGCAGGTGGCCGACGAGTGGCGGGCCGCGGTCAACAAGTCCGGCCGGGTCCTCGTCCTCGCGGCGCCGGCGGGCACGATCGGGGCCCAGCCGCGCGAGGACCTCCTCCGCGAGGCCCTGGACCGGGCCGCCGCGACCGGCCGGCTGGTCGGCGCCACCATGCCGCTGGCGGGCACATGAGCGACGACGGTCGTCCCCGGCCGCACTGCACGGAGATCGTCCTGGCGGGCCATTCGCGTCCGGGACCGCATCCGACGGGCCTTGAGGTCGTTGGCAGGGATGTGTACTCATACGAACCCGCCCGGACCTCGTACCAGAACTACATCCCCGGCATGCGGCCATCCCGCGACGCCTCCCCGGAGAGTCACACCGGATCGGTGACCCCGATCTACGATGCTCTCTGCTCCGAGTACCGCCGATCGTTCCGGGCCCTGCCCGGGGACCGCTCGGGCGAGGAGGAGCTGCGGTTCAAGGCCTTCGGCCCCCTGGCGGGCGGGTACGGCGGGCAGCTCCCCGCCGGCCACTCGTCCTACCAGGGCCCCGCGGGGTACAACGCGGTCTGGGAGTCGTACTACGGCGCACGGCGCGGCAACGCGCTGCCCGCCCTGCCGCCCGGCCAGCGCGACGGCCGCCCGCGCGGCTTCTGACGACGAAAGCCCCGGACCGCGGACGGCCCGGGGCTCGGTGCGCCTACTTCTTGCGGCCGCGCTTCTCGCGCACCCGCACCGAGATGTGGATCGGCGTGCCCTCGAAGCCGAACTCCTCGCGCAGCCGGCGCTCGACGAAGCGGCGGTAGCCCGCCTCCAGGAAGCCCGAGGCGAAGAGCACGAAGCGCGGCGGCTTGGTGCCCGCCTGGGTGCCGAAGAGGATGCGCGGCTGCTTGCCGCCCCGGATCGGGTGGGGGTGGGCCGCGACGAGCTCACCGAGGAAGGCGTTCAGCCGGCCGGTGGGGACCCGGGTCTCCCAGCCCGCCAGCGCGGTCTCGATGGCCGGGACGAGCTTCTCCATGTGCCGGCCGGTACGCGCCGAGACGTTGACGCGCGGCGCCCAGGAGATCTGCTGGAGCTCGGTCTCGATCTCCCGCTCCAGGTAGTAGCGGCGCTCCTCGTCGAGGGTGTCCCACTTGTTGAACGCGATCACCATGGCGCGGCCGGCCTCGACGGCCATGGTGATGATGCGCTGGTCCTGGACGCTGATGGTTTCGCTGGCGTCGATGAGGATGACCGCGACCTCGGCCTTCTCCACCGCGGCCGCGGTGCGCAGGGAGGCGTAGTAGTCGGCGCCCTCCTGGAGGTGGACGCGCTTGCGGATGCCCGCGGTGTCCACGAACTTCCAGGTGGTGCCGCCCAGCTCGATCAGCTCGTCGACCGGGTCGCGGGTGGTGCCGGCCAGCTCGTTGACGACGACCCGCTCCTCGCCCGCGACCTTGTTCAGCAGGGAGGACTTGCCGACGTTCGGACGGCCGATCAGCGCGATGCGGCGCGGACCGCCGAGCGCGGCGCCGAAGGTCTGGGCCGGGGCCTCGGGCAGCGCCTTGAGGACCTCGTCGAGCATGTCGCCCGTGCCGCGGCCGTGCAGCGCGGAGACCGGCATCGGCTCGCCCAGGCCCAGCGACCACAGCATGGCGGCGTCGGCCTCGGAGGAGGGACCGTCGACCTTGTTGGCGCACAGCACGACGGGCTTGCCCGCGCGGCGCAGCAGCTTGACGACGGCCTCGTCGGTGTCGGTGGCGCCGACGGTGGCGTCCACGACGAAGACCACGGCGTCGGCGGCCTCGATGGCGTACTCGGCCTGCGCGGCCACGGACGCGTCGATGCCGAGGACGTCCTGCTCCCAGCCGCCGGTGTCGACGACCTTGAAGCGGCGGCCGGCCCACTCGGCCTCGTAGGTCACCCGGTCGCGGGTGACGCCCGGACGATCCTCGACGACCGCCTCACGGCGGCCGATGATGCGGTTGACGAGGGTCGACTTGCCGACGTTGGGGCGGCCGACGACGGCGAGCACCGGCAGCGGGCCGTGCCCGGCCTCGCCGATCGCGCCCTCGACCTCCTCGGCGTCGAAGCCCTCCAGCGCCGCGAGCTCCATGAACTCCGCGTACTCGGCGTCGCCAAGCTCACCGTGCTCGTCGCCGGAGTGGATCTGGTCGTTCATGAAGTCCTCGTTCTTCTTCATCATCGGCGGGCCGCCTGTGCGGTCCGCTACTCAAGTCTCGTTCAGCGGCCGGTCAGCCGCTTGGCGTCGGCCAGGTGCGCGCTCAGGCGCTCCTGAACGCGCACGGTCGCCTCGTCCAGCGCCGTGCGGGTGCGGCGGCCGCTGCCGTCGCCGGCCTCGAACGGGTCGCCGAAGACCACGTCGACACCGCTGCGCAGCGGCGGCAGGCCCGGTACGAGCCGGCCGCGGCGCTCCGTGCTGCCCAGCACGGCCACCGGCACGATCGGGGCCCCCGACCGCACGGCGAAGTACGCCAGGCCCGCTCGCAGCGAGGCGAAGTCGCCCTCCCCCCGGGTGCCCTCGGGGAAGATCCCCAGCACCTCGCCCCGCTCCAGGACGCCCAGCGCCCGGGTGATGGCCGTGCGGTCGGCCCCGGCGCGGTCGACCTCCAGCTGTCCGATGCCCCGCAGGAACGTGCCCAGCGGCCCCACGAACGCTTCCTTCTTGATCAGGAAGTGCACCGGCCGGGGCGCCGTGCCCATCAGCATCGGGCCGTCGATGTTGTGGGTGTGGTTGACGGCCATGATGCAGGGGCCCGCGGCGGGCACCCGCCAGGCGCCCAGCACGCGCGGCTTCCACAGCCCGTACATCAGGCCGATGCCGATCCGCCGCCCGACGGCGGCACCGGAGGCGTTCACGCCGCCCGCTTCTCCTCGACCAGGGTGACGACGCATTCGATGACCTGCTCGAGGGTGAGCTCGGTGGTGTCGACCTCGACGGCGTCGCCGGCCTTGGCCAGCGGGGAGGTCTTGCGGCCGGAGTCGGCGGCGTCCCGCTTGACGAGGGCGGCCTGGGTGCTGGCCAGGTCGGCGGCCTCCTTGCCCTTGAGCTCGCCGCTGCGGCGGGCGGCCCGGGCCTCGGGCGAGGCGGTGAGGTAGATCTTGACGTCGGCGTCCGGCAGGACGGTGGTGCCGATGTCCCGGCCCTCGACGACGATGCCCTCGGGGGCGCCGGCGGCGATGGCCCGCTGCAGCTCGGTCATCCGGGTGCGGATCTCGGGCACGGCGCTGACCGCGCTCACCGCGGCGGTGACCTCCTGGGTGCGGATGGGCGCCGAGGCGTCCGCCCCGTCGACCGTGATGGTCGGCGCGGACGGGTCGGTGCCGGAGACGATCTCGGGCTTGCCGGCGGCGTCGGCCACGGCGGCGGCGTCGTTCACGTCGATGCCGTTGTTCAGCATCCACCAGGTGATCGCCCGGTACTGGGCGCCGGTGTCCAGGTAGCGCATGCCGAGCTTGGCGGCGACGGCCTTGGAGGTGCTGGACTTGCCCGTGCCGGACGGGCCGTCGATGCCGACGATGACAGCTGCCGGGGCGGTCCGGGCGGCGGTTTCCACGGTGTCAGACACCTTCCTTGTGCACAGGGCGGGGGGATAGCGATCCATATCAGGCTCAGACAAGGTTACTGTCTCGCCGGACCGCCCCGTGCGGGGTGGGCGTGGGGGGGGGGGGGCGGGGGGGGGGGGGGGGGGGGGGGGGGGGGGAGGAGGGGGGGGGGGGGGGGGGGGAGGAGGGGAACTACAACTTCGACATGGCCGCCGACAAGATCGTCGACACCAGCAGCCCGAACGACAACGATTCCAAGCCGCCGGCCTGCAC
>NZ_JBWKFM010000061.1:0-10291 GCF_056434285.1 Streptomyces sp. NPDC044063 | reverse complement strand
GGCATAGACCGCCACACTGGCGATCCCCGCGTCCCGGCACGCACGAGCGACACGGACAGCGATTTCGCCTCGGTTGGCGATAAGCACCTTGCGCAGGCTCACTTCATGTCCTTCACACTGGGGGTCCGATGGCGTCGAGGCTGTGGCGCGGGGCTCGAGGCGGGCTGGAAACTGCCTGGAAGTCGTTACTCCGCCCCGGCTCCGGTCAGGCGTGGCAGGCCGGCAGGCCCCCGTGGAACTCGACGAGCTCGCCGAAGACGGCCGGCATGTCGATCGGGGTGCCGGGGGCGCTGCCCCGCTCCTCCATGTAGGCGCGGTGGAGGTTGGGCACGATGCGCTCGGAGTCCAGCAGCGCCGCGTACTCCCCGAGGTCCGTCTCGCGCGCCAGGTCCAGGGGCTTGAGGCCGGCCGCCACGCCCTCCTTCGCCAGCCGCTGGAGCATGCGGAAGTAGCCCTCGGTGGTGTCGAGCAGCTCGGCGCCCGCCACCGGGCCGTGCCCGGGGACGATCACCTCGGGGCCGAGGGCGCGCAGCGTCTCCACGGCCGCCAGGGAGCCGGTCACCGAGCCCATCGGGCAGAACGGCGTGGCCCCGTTCATCACCAGGTCGCCGGTGAACAGCACCCGCTGCTCCGGCAGCCACACCACGGTGTCGTTGGTGGTGTGGGCGGGGCCCAGGTGCATCAGCTCCAGCCGCACCGGGCCGACGTGGACGGTCAGCCGCTCGTCGAAGGTCAGCTGCGGCGGGGTCACCTCGACGTCGCCCCAGCACACGTCCGGCCACAGCGTCGTCAGGTGCAGCCCGATCTGGAGGATCTCCGTGCGGGTGTCCCGGTGGCCGATGACGACGGCCTCGGGGAAGAGGTGGTTGCCGAAGGTGTGGTCGCCGTGGGAGTGGGTGTTGACCAGCATCCGGGGCGCGGCCGGATTCAGGGTCTTGACGGCGTCGCGCAGGGCGCGCGAGCGGGCCTCGGTGGCGGCGGTGTCGATCAGCAGCGCCTGCCCGTCGGCCACCACGACACCCGCGTTGTTCAGGCACCAGCTGCCGTCGGGCTGGACGTAGGCGTGGACGTGCTCGGCGACTTCGGTGAGCTGCGGCGTCATGACATCTCCTCGGGGGATCGCTGCGGGTCTGGCCGAAGCCTTTCGGTCCCGGCTCGAGGCGCACCGGATGCCGCGCTCAAGCGATGTTCAGGGGGCGCACCTCACGATTGGCCGCCAGATCAACCAACGGAGGGAACGCACATGGGTCTGAGGGCACGGTTGAGCGGTACCGCCCTGGCGGCGGCTCTGCTCGTCGGCATCGTTCCGGCCGCGGCCGTCGCGGAGGAGTCGTCGGAGGAGGCGGGATCGACCACCGTCTTCAGCGACACCTTCACCAAGGGATTCGACACCACCAACAAGTGGCTCCAGGTGCCGGTGGGCGGCCTGCCCAGCGGCGACGGAGTCGCCACCACCTCGTCGGCCGGCCTGAAGGTCGTGCCGAGCGGCAAGGACTCGGCCGGCAACCCGGCGTTCGCCTACAGCACCGGCCAGCAGTCGGCCGGCGGCCAGGGCGACGCCGACCACCTCAAGTACCTGGCCTGGCCCCGGCACAACTCCTCGTACGGCTTCCCGGGCTGGAACACCCCTGACTACGGTCAGCTCTCGTGCAACACCCGGATGGGGGTGACCACCACCAACACCGACAAGCACCCGTTCGGCGCCGCGGTCTCCGACCCGCAGTCCGACCTGCGGCTGGCGGCCGGCGCCCTGGTCTCCGTGGACCAGGAGACCAACGTCGTCTTCGACTTCTTCACCGCGAACAACAAGGTCTACGCGTTCTACGAGCGCCTGCGGTCCCCGGGCAGCACCTACGCCTCGTTCAGCTACGCGGTGCCGGTGGCCACCATCACCAAGGGCCAGCAGGTCAGTTACGGCATCACCCTCGACACCAACCGCACCCGGGCGCGGTGGAAGGTCAACGGCACCACCGTGCTGACCGTCGACAAGATCGGCACGCGCCAGCTCGACCGCAAGTACCTGCTGATCGACCACGGCGGCAACGACGAGATCGTCAAGCCGCGCCAGCTCCAGTGCGCGCTGGGCACGTTCACACTGCTCGACGGTGCGGGTGCGGACGGCAAGGGCCTGGTCAAGCTGGACTCGACGACCAACTCCTACTTCAAGCCGTCAGTGGGCGCGCCCACGGCCCAGACCTTCTACGACGACCAGAGCCTGGCCGGCAACCGCCTGTGGGGCCAGGGGGCTCAGCTTCAGGTCTCCTCCTTCAGCGTCAGCGGGACGGGCCTGACGACGTCCTAAAGAAAAAACCAGGTCAGCGGTTTGATGTCAAGGGAGGGCCGGCCGTTCCGCCGCGGGGGTGGAAGCTGCCGGCCCTTCCGGCATCGGGCTCGAGCTCGCCCCGAGCCGCGTTCCATCGGCGCCACGCACGATCGGGGCCCCGAACGCTGGCTCTAGGAGGGCGAGGATGCGCACACAGGCTCCTGAGGGGACCGGACTCATCTCCCGGTCCGTCGAACTGGCCGAACTGGCCCGGCACCGCGCCCAGGACGCGGAGGAGCAGCGCCGGCTGACGCCCGACGTGGTCGAGCACATGCTCCGGGCCGGCTTCGCCCGGCACTTCACCCCGGCCGCCCAGGGCGGTCTGGACGGCACCTTCGAGGAGCTGACGGAGGCGCTGATCACCGTCGCCGAGGCCGACACGGCCACGGCGTGGTGCGCCTCCATCGCGGCCAGCCTCTCCCGGATGGCCGCCTACCTGCCCGTCGAGGCGCACGCGGACGTGTGGCGCGAGGGGCCCGACACCTTCCTGGTCGGCACCCTGTCGCCGCTGGGCAAGGCCACCCCGGCGCCCGGCGGCTGGCGGGTGTCCGGCTCCTGGGCGTACATCAGCGGCGTCGACCACTCCGACTGGGCGCTGGTCTGCGCCGTCGTGCCGCGGGCCGAGGGGGCGCCGCAGGACGGCCCGCCGCCCGCCCGGATCTTCGCGCTGCCGCGCTCGGCCTACTCCGTGAAGGACACCTGGACCAGCTCCGGCATGCGCGGCACGGGCAGCAACACCCTCGTGGTCGAGGACGTGTTCGTGCCCGAGACGCACAGCTACGGCCGGCAGCGGCTGTTCGAGGGCCGTCCGCACGGCTCGCGGGCGGCGTGCCACACCGTGCCGCTCCAGGCCGCCAACGGCCTGTCGTTCGCGGTGCCCGCCGTGGGCGCGGCGCAGGGCGCGCTGGCGCTGTGGACGCGGGAGACCTCCCAGCGGCTGGCCCGCGGCGCCGGCCGGCCCGGGATGCCGGGCCCCGTCCGGAGCACCTACGAGGCGGCGCTGTCGCGCAGCGCCTGCGACATCGACAGCGCCCGGCTGCTGCTGGAGCGGGCCTCCCGGGTCGCCGACCAGGGGGCGGCCGTGACCGCCGGGGAGACGGCCCGCAACCTGCGCGACTGCTCGCTCTCCGCCGAGCTGACCGTCAGCGCGGTCAACCGCCTGTTCTCGACGGCCGGTACGTCGGGGCAGGCCACCGACAGCCCGTTGCAGCGCGCGTGGCGCGACGTGAACTCGATCGCCACGCACGTCCTGCTGGCCTTCGACCCGGCGGCGGCGCTGTACGCCTCCCACACGTTCGAGGCCTGAGCACCGCACCTCCGGAGAACGGGGAAAACGCACCCGCCGGGCCGGCTTCCTGGGCAGCCGGCCCGGCGGGTTCGGTTGCGGCCGGGATCCCCGTCCGGCCGCGGGACGCTCACGTCGCCGCGGGCGTCCCCGTCTCTTCGACAGCGGTCTTCTCGAAGATGGCGGCCGGGCGCCAGCGCAGCAGGCGGCGCTGCGGCCGCCCGCCGATCATCGCGGTGCCGGCCAGCAGCAGGTCCTCGCCGTCGCGTTCCACCTCGCGCGCCTGGGCGGTGCCGACGATGTGCGGGTGGGCGCTGACGGCCACCTCGTGGGTCATCCGGCCGCCCTCCAGGTGCCAGCGGCCCGCGTAGCCCATGAAGGTCTCCGTGCCGCCGCCCGCGCCGTCGAGGGCGCGCATCATGCTCACCGAGACATGGCCGTCCGCCGTGTAGATCAGCATCCCTTGCGGGGCCGAACCGAGCGGGCCGTCACTGGTGTTCCCGGCCTCGTCCACGTCGTAGTAGGCGACCAGGCGCCAGACGCCGACCGGGTCGAAGCTGTCGTCGGGGCGGTGCATCGTCACAGAGCCCTCTCGGTGTGCGGCAGGGACACGGCATCGTCGCCGTGGCCGCTCGAGGCGCCGCTGAGCACGCCTTGAACCGGCGCCGGGCCCGTCTCCCGGCGCAGGTGCGGCAGCACCTCGGCGCCGAACAGCTCGATCTGGTCGCGCACCTCGGAGTAGGGCATGCCGGGCATGTCCAGGGCGAAGAGCTGGCGCTGGTGGCCGTAGCGCTCACGGAAGCTCAGCACGGCCTCCACGACCTGCTGGGGGCTACCGACAGTAAGCGTGGTGCCGGCCATCTCGCGCTCGAGACCGTTCGGGGTGGGGAAGCCTCCGCGCTGGGCGATGAGGGCCGAGTGGTACGGGCGGAAGCCCGCGACGGCGTCCTGACTGCGCCGGGCGATGTGCAACTGTCCACCCGCCCCGATCACCGCTTCGCGGGGGTCCCGGCCGTGTGCGGCCCAGGCTCGGCGGTAGTGGTCGGCGAGCGCGCCGAAGTGCTCCAGCGGGCCGAAGAGGTTGTTCAGGAAGAGCGGTTCGCCGTGCCGCGCGGCGGTCTCGGCGGTGGCCGGGCTGCGCACCGCGCCGTGCCAGATGACCGGCGGGGCGCCGTGCGGGCGGGGCAGCGTCGTCACTCTGCGCAACGGCGTACGGAAGCGGCCGGACCAGTCGACGTCGGTCTCGCGCCAGAGCCGGCGCAGCAGGAGGTGGTTCTCCTCCAGCAGCGCGTCCTGGTCCTGCGGGTCGCGCCCGAACAGCGGGAACGTGCGCCAGGACACGCCCTTGCCGATCATCAGGTCGACGCGGCCGTCGCTGAGCTGGGACAGGGTGGCGAAGTCCTCGGCGACCCGGACGGGGTCCAGGGTGGTCAGGACGGTCACGGCGGTGCTCAGCCGCAGGCGCGTGGTGCGTGCGGCGAGGTGACCGAGGATCACCGTGGGTGAGCTGGTGACGTACGGACCGTCGTGGTGCTCGCCGACGGCGAAGACGTCCATGCCCACCCGCTCGGTGAGCAGGCCGAGTTCGACGACGCCGCGAAGTCGTTCGCGTTCCGTCATCACCTCACCCGTGACGGGGTGGGGGGCCATGGCGCCGATGCTGAATATTCCGAACTCCACGAAGCCTCTTTCCAGGGGAATGGATCGGTGCACCCACCCGCGTTCGAGTGATGCACTGCGTACCGATGTGAGACATATGACAGGAGATGCCCGAAACCAGCTGTGTATGATCAGCCCGCTCCGGGGAGCCTTCGTCGACTGCCCCGGACGGGGGGAGCGAAGACGTGATCCGGGTGATGCTGGCCGAGGACATGCACATGATCCGCGGCGCTCTGGTGGCCCTCCTGTCGAGCGAGAGCGGCCTGCAGGTGGTCGCCGAGGTCGACCGGGGCGACCGCATCGTGCCCACCGCCCTCGAGGTCCTGCCGGACGTGGCCGTCCTGGACATCGACCTGCCGGGCGTCGACGGGCTGACCGCGGCGGCCACCCTGCACAAACGCCTGCCGCAGTGCCGCACGCTGGTGCTGACCGCGCTGGGGCGGCCGGGCACGCTGCAACGGGCCCTGGCCGCCCGCGTCAGCGGGTTCCTGCTGAAGGACGCGAAGCCGCAGGACCTGGCCGCGGCCATACGCCGGGTGGCGCAGGGCGGCCGGGTCATCGACCGCGAGCTGGCGGTGGCCTCCTGGGAAGCCGACTCCAGCCCGCTGACCGCGCGGGAGTCGGACGTGCTGCGGCACGCGGCCAGCGGGGCCGACCCCGGCGAGATCGCGCACCGCATGCACTTGTCCACCGGAACGGTGCGCAACTACCTCACCGCCGCCGTCGCTAAGCTGCACGCGCGGAACCGGCTGGACGCCGTACGTATCGCGGAGCAGGCGGGATGGCTGTGACGGTCTCGGTGGGGCACACCGCGCGGAGCCGGAACCAGTCGCCGTCGTGCGACCAGGTGAGCGTGCCGCCGACGGCCGCGACCCGGGCGCCCAGGCTCTCGAGCCCGGTGCCCGGCTCGCCGTCGCTCACCGGGTCGTAGCCGTCGTTGTCGATCGCCAGGACGATCACGCCGGCCTCCTCGCGCAGCGCGATCCGGCAGCGCCGCGCCGCGCTGTGCCGGAGGATGTTGGTGGCCCCCTCGCGGAGCACCGCCGTCAGGGTCGTGGCCAGCCGGGCATCGGCGAGCGCGGGGGGCGTGCCCTCCACGTCGGTGACGACCCCGGCCGCGTCCAGGACCGAGGAGACGGAGGTGAGTTCGCGGCCGAGCGACATCCGCTGCGGGCCGGCCGAGAAGGCCCGCACCTCGGCGAGCGCCTTGCGGGACAGCGAGATGAGCTCCGCGACCTCCGGCCGCTCCGGGATGTGCCCCGCGGCGAGCCGGTTGTCGAGCAGCTCCGCCTGCACGGCCACCGCGGTGAGGCTGTAGCCGAGCAGGTCGTGGAGGTCGCGCTGGAGCCGGCGGCGCTCCTCCAGCGCGCGCCGCCGCTCGGCGACCGCGCGGCGGCGCTGCGCCTCCAGGGCCACCAGCGAGCGGCGCAGTCCGTAGACGGCGACCGTGGCGGCCACGGCGGTGAGGACGACGTAGACGATCCCGCCGGGCGGCAGGACGAGGGCGGAGATCCCCACGACCGACAGCGGGACCAGCGGTGCCCACCGGCGTCGCTGGGGGACGCCCGGGGCGTGGAGACAGGCCCCCGCCCGCACGGTGAGACACAGGGCGGCGGTGGCGGTCATGGCGAACAGGACGGTCCACCAGCTGACCCGGTCCGGCAGCGGACCGAGGGCGGCGGAGGTGACGACGCAGACGATCTGCACCGCGACGACGATCAGGACGGCGACCCAGCCGGGCCGCTTGACGGCCAGTGGACGCAACGGTCAGCCCACGCGGCTCGCGAGCAGGGGGCGGATGGTCCGGAGAGTGGGGCCGTCGGTGTCGGGTGGTGCCATGAGGATCTCCTGTACATGCGCAATGTCGGGATCAAGTTGCACTGTTCGGCACGCTACAAACCGACGGCGCGGTTGGCAATAGCAGTCAGTGCGTCGCCCGTCACTCTCCGGAATTGTTCCCTCCGGAATCTCCAACTCCCCCCGAAATACCGCGTTCACACGGCAAAGCCCCAGGTGGAAAACATTCTCGGAGAACCTTCCGGAGTCCCGGTGGACCCTCGCTCAAGCGGCCGCGAAGGTGCTGCAAAAAACCAACGCGGCGGTTTATTGTCACTCTCGGCGCATGGGCGCCGACAGCGTCCCGCGAGGAAGCGGGCCGAGCGGAACGGAGCCTTTCCAGTGCCGATGCAGGACCGTGCGGCGCGCACCCGTCGCGAGCTGATCCATTCCGCCGCCGCGGCATTCGAACAGCACGGCTTCGCCAGGACGACCCTCAGCGACATCTGCCGCCGGGCCGGAGTGAGCAGCGGAGCCCTCCACTTCCATTTCGACAACAAGGAGGCGCTCGCCCAGGCCGTCGAATCCGAGGCGTCCACCGCCCTCCACCGCGCCGGCGAGTCGGCGAGGCCGCACCCCTCCGGCGCGCTGCAGGCCCTCGTCGACGCGTCGCACACACTGGCCGCCGCGCTCCGCGAGGATCCGGTCGTCCGCGCCGGCTTCCGGCTCGGCTACGACACCACCCGCGTCGGCGGCCCGCGGCTGAACGAGCGCTGGCACGGCTGCGTCCGCCGGCTGCTGATCACGGCACGGGCCGAGGGCGCGCTGGCCGGCGGCGTCCATCTGCGCGACGCCGCCGTCGCGGTGACCGGCGCCACCGTGGGCCTCGCCGTCCTCAGCCGCGAGGACCTGCGATGGGCCGGGGCGTCCTCGCTGACCGGCTTCTGGCGCCTGATGCTCCCTCAACTCGCCCACCCCGAAGCACGGGTCCGGCCCACCCGGGTGAACTGAGCCACCGGCGCCGTGCCTTGATCGTCACAGTTGAACGTCGTTGACAAACCGCGTCCTCGGTTTGTTAGCTTCCAGAACCGCTAGCGCGACAGGTACAGCGCTTTCGCCGTCCGGCGAGGGCGTCCACCACACGCATGTGCAAGGAGACGCTGGTGGGTGCCTCTTCCGCCACCACACGTTCCGCCGTCCCGAGCAGCACCGGGACCTCCGACCACGCGGGAATGGCGCGGCTCGAGGCCATGCTCGGCCAGGGGTTCACCCGGGCCCTGCAGGCCGGACTCAGCCGCTCCCACTACGCCCGCACCCGCACCACGACGCACGACCTCCGGGCCGCCGACGACGTCCGCCCGGAGGGTCCCCTCGCCCACGCCGCCTACGAGGAGGGACTGCCCCGCCCGTACGGCGCCGACGGCGCCGAGGCGGACGCCTCCTGGCGTGCCGGCCGCCGCCTCGCCCGCGGCCTCCACGACGAACTGGGCACCACCCTCTTCCTCGTGGCCCGCCACATGGAACGCTACGACAGCGGGCCGGGCGACCCCGCCGACCTCGCGGCCGCCCGCGCGGCCCTGCGGGAGGCCATCAGGCTGACCGAGGACGCGGTGGACGGCCTCCACCACGCCACCGCCGTGCCCTCGCTCGTCCCGGCGCTGCGGGAGTTCGCCGAGACCGCCGCGCCCCCCGGCGTCGCGTTCTCGATCTCCGCCAACGGCAAGGAGACGCTCGTCTCCGACGTCTGCCGCAGAGAGCTGTTCCTGAGCATCCGCGAGGCCCTGCGCAACAGCTTCGTCCACTCGGGCGCCGACGAGGTGGCCGTCGCCCTGCGCTTCACCCGGCTCTACGCCTACGCCCGGGTGGAGGACGACGGCCGCGGCTTCGACGCCGAGGCGCTGCTCGCGCCCGGCCGTCCGGCCCCCGGGCTGCGCTCGATGCGCGAGCGCCTGGAGGACCTGGGCGGCCGGCTGACCATCGGCGAGGCGGCCCCGGGCGGCACCCGCCTGGAGATCCACCTGCCCATCCGGGCCCGCCACTAGGGCGCGCCACCGGGTGCGCCGCCGGGGTGGGGACCGGCGGCGGGGTGGGGACCGGCGGCGGGGTGGGGGCCGGCGGCGGGGTGGGGGCCGGCGGCGGGGCGGGGGCCGGCGGCGGGGCGGGGACCGGTCAGAGCCGTGAGCCGCCGCTCACGTCGATGCACTGCCCGGTCACCCAGCCGCTGGCGTCCGAGGCCAGGAACGTCACCACGCCCGCCACGTCGTCCGGCAGCCCGATCCGCTCGAAGACCGACCACTCGGCGAGGGCCGCGGCCTCCTCCGGGGTGGACCGCAGCGACGCGTTCATCTCCGTCGCCACGAAGCCCGGCAGCACGGCGTTGACCGTGATGCCCCGCGGGCCCACGTCCTTCGCCAGGGTCAGCGTCATCGTGTTCACCGCGCCCTTGGACATCGAGTACGCCACCGACTCGGTGTACGCCATGCGCGTCACCCCGGACGACACGTTCACGATGCGCCCGCCCGCGGACATCCGCGTCAGGGCGTGCTTGGCCATGAACAGCGGCGCCCGGGCGTTCACCGCGAACAGCCGGTCGAAGAGCTCCTCGGTGATGTCGCTGACCGGGCCCACCTCGTGCGCCGCCGCGTTGTTCACCAGGATGTCCAGGCCCGGCTTCACCCCGCGCGCCGCGAGCTCCGCGTCGAACCGCTCGTAGAGCTCCTCGACGGTGCCCGGGGAGCACAGGTCCGCGCGCAGCGTGAACGCCTTTCCGCCGTTCCTCTCCACCAGGGCCACGGTCTCGGCGGCGGCCGCGTCGCTGCGGCCGTAGTGCACCGCCACCAGCGCGCCCTCGGCGGCCAGGCCCAGGGCGATGCCCCGCCCGATCCCCGTTCCCGCACCCGTCACCAGGGCCGTCTTGTTCTCCAGCACGCCCACTTCCGAACACCCCACAAGCAGTCGGTCCTCGATCCGTACGCGCGTATTTCAGCCACTGCCACTCGAACCCAAGTGGAGCCGCGTCCACCGGCCGAGGCGGGCACGAGGGCGGCCCTCGTGTGCTTCCAGTTCCGCTCAAGCGTCCCTGAAGCGCCTGGGGAGAGTCTGCGCCTCGCACCTGGTGCGATCCCCTTGTTCGAATACGTCCTGGGAGTTCTCCATGACCACTGCGTTTGATCCGATCGATGTGGCCGGGATCCGGCTGGCGAACCGTATCGCGATGGCTCCGATGACCCGCAGCCGTGCGGGCGCGA
>NZ_JBWKFM010000060.1:0-11436 GCF_056434285.1 Streptomyces sp. NPDC044063 | reverse complement strand
GGGAAGTAGCGGGTGAGCGGCTTGCCGGTGCGGCTTCCCCCCCCCCCCCCCCCACGGCCCCCGAAACCCCCCCCCCCCCCCCCCCCCCCCCCCCCGACAGCTACGAGGGCCACGAGCGCGCCACCGAGACCGTGCCCAGCTACTTCTGGGCCAAGGGCCGGGTGAAGAGCCCGGAACGCGTGCGGTGGTCGCGGGTGCGCTACACGGGCTACTCCTTCCTGGCCGTCGAGGTGGAGCCGGGGCACCGCCCCCGGCTGCGGGTGACGGCGCTGGCGGAGAGCGGGGCGCGGATCGACCACTTCACGATCGTCCGCCCGCCGCGGCACACGGACCGGACGGAGGGCGAGGACCCTACGGGCCCCACGAACCCCACGGGCCACGCGGACCAGGCGGACCACGCGAACCAGGCGCACCACGCGGAATCCTCGGCCCACACGGACACCACGGAGGTCGCGGAGACCACGGAACCCACGGAAGCCCCGGGAGTCGCGGGAGCCACGGCGACGCCCGGGGCCGGTGGAGCGACCGGTGGCGCCGGGGGTCAGTGACCCGTCACGCCGCCGTTGTCGCGACGGTCGAGGGCGCGCTGGAGCGCGGCGGCGGCGTTCACCCGGTCGGCGTCGCGCCGGGCGCTGTCGGACGGGCGGGCGGCACGGCGGATCCTGCGGGGGGCGGTGTCGGCCATGGGGGTCACGTCTCCTCCTGGTGGGGCGCGCACGCGGGGGCGCGCCGGAGTGCGGTGAGGTGAGGTCCTGTCGGTTCCCGGGAAGCCGGTGACGGGCCGGAGGGAGGGGCGGGGGCCGGGGTGCCGCAGGGATCACCTGCGCTCGTCGCACCGGGCCACGACCGCGTCGCTCGATGGAGCGGGGGTTCGGCCGGTTCCACGCTAGGACAGAGGGCCCGGGGATGTCTGCACCGTTACTCGGACTTCCTACTATCTGAGACACGGAATGCGTCACACGGGCGAATCCGGCCGCGCGGAGCTCGTGACAGGGACGTGACAAACCTGCCATCGGACCGTCCCGGAGCACCGCCTAGGGTGATCGCGAAGCACCGCGGTGATCACACCGCGCCCAAACGATCCCCACCCCACCGGAGGAACGTCCGTGCGACGCATATCCCTCGCACTCACCACCGTCGCCCTCATCGGCGGCACCGCCGCGCTGGCGGCCCCCGCCCAGGCGGCGCCGGCCGCCGCCACGCAGCGCGTCTCGGCCGCGGGCAAGGCCTGCCACGAGGACAACGCCTACATCTACACCGACGGCACCCGTCTGCGGACCAAGGCGAGCTCGTCCGGCGCCGTCAAGGGCCAGCTCTACTTCAAGGACCCGATCCGCATCCTCGGCAAGAAGGGCTCGTGGGACTACATCGAGCTCAAGGCCAAGAGCCGGGGCGGTCTGCCCAAGGGCACCAAGGGCTACGTCGCCCACAGCAACATCATCCCGCCCTACTGCGGCGGCCTGTGACGGACGGGTCGTCCCCGGCCCCGTGGCGCCGTGGCGCACGGACCCGGGAACGACACCGCCCCCGGCCGGCTGGGGGGCCGGTCGGGGGCGGGGTTCACCCGGGGGCTGATCAGCCCATGTGCGGGTAGGTGTAGTCGGTCGGCGGGACCAGGGTCTCCTTGATGGAGCGGGTCGAGGTCCAGCGCATCAGGTTGGTCGCGGCACCGGCCTTGTCGTTGGTGCCGGAGGCGCGGCCGCCGCCGAAGGGCTGCTGGCCGACGACGGCGCCGGTCGACTTGTCGTTGATGTAGAAGTTGCCCGCGGCGAAGCGGAGCTTCTCCATCGCGTCGGCGACGGCGTAGCGGTCCTTGGCGATGACCGAGCCGGTCAGGGCGTACGCCGAGACGGACTCCATCTGCTCCAGCATCGCGTCGAAGTCCGCGTCCTCGTAGACGTGGACGGCGAGGACCGGGCCGAAGTACTCGGTCGTGAAGACCTCGTTCTCCGGGTCGGAGCACTCGATGACGGTCGGGCGGACGAAGTAGCCCACCGAGTCGTCGTACGTGCCGCCGGCGACGATCGTGCAGGTCGGGTCGGCCTGGGCGCGGTCGATGGCCGCCTTGTTCTTGGCGAACGCGCGGTCGTCGATGACGGCGCCGATGAAGTTCGACAGGTCGGTGACGTCACCCATGGTGATGCCGTCGACCTCGGCCGCGAACTCCTCCTTGAAGCCGTTCTCCCAGATGGAGCGCGGGATGTAGGCACGGGAGGAGGCCGAGCACTTCTGGCCCTGGAACTCGAAGGAACCGCGGGTCAGGGCGGTCTTGAGGACCGCCGGGTCGGCGCTCGGGTGGGCGACGACGAAGTCCTTGCCACCGGTCTCGCCGACCAGGCGCGGGTAGGACTTGTACTTCTCGATGTTGTTGCCGACCGTCTTCCAGAGGTACTGGAAGGTCTTGGTCGAGCCGGTGAAGTGGATGCCGGCCAGCTCGGGGTGGTTCAGGGCCACCTCGGAGACGGCGATGCCGTCGCCGGTCACCAGGTTGATGACGCCCTTGGGCAGGCCCGCCTCCTCCAGCAGCTGCATCAGCAGCACGGCGGAGTGGGTCTGGGTGGGGGACGGCTTCCAGACGACCACGTTGCCCATCAGGGCCGGGGCGGTCGGCAGGTTGCCGGCGATGGCGGTGAAGTTGAAGGGCGTGATCGCGTAGACGAAGCCCTCCAGCGGACGGTGGTCGCTGCGGTTCCACACGCCGGCCGAGTTGGCCATCGGCTGCTCGGCGAGGATCTGGCGCGCGAAGTGCACGTTGAAGCGCCAGAAGTCGACGAGCTCGCAGGGCGTGTCGATCTCGGCCTGCTGGGCGGTCTTGGACTGGCCCAGCATGGTGGAGGCGGCCAGGGTCTCGCGCCAGGGGCCGGACAGCAGGTCGGCGGCGCGGAGGATGATCGCGGCGCGGTCGTCGAAGGACATCGCGCGCCAGGCCGGGGCGGCGGCCAGCGCGGCGTCGATCGCGTCCTGGGCGTCCTGCGTCGTGGCGTTGTGGAAGGTGCCGAGGACGGCCGCGTGGTTGTGCGGCTGGACGACCTTGAACGGCTCGCCGCCGCCCATGCGCTTCTCGCCGTTGATCGTCATCGGCAGGTCGATCGGATTGGCCGCCAGCTCCTTGAGCTTGGCCTCGAGGCGGGCGCGCTCGGCGGAGCCGGGGGCGTAGCTGTGGACCGGCTCGTTGACCGGCGCGGGGACCTGGGTTACGGCGTCCATGGGTTCCGTGTCTCCTTCGGGGCTCTGCGAGGGGGGTCGGACGGGGGGCTCAGCCCTTGGTGAGGATGGAGCGGGCGAAGAACAGCAGGTTCGCCGGCTTCTCGGCCAGGCGGCGCATGAAGTAGCCGTACCAGTCGGTGCCGTACGCGGTGTAGACGCGCATCCGGTGGCCCTCGGACGCCAGCCGGACGTGCTCCTCGCTCCGGATGCCGTAGAGCATCTGGAACTCGTAGGCGTCCAGATCGCGCCCGGCCTGGCGGGCCAGCTCCTGGGTGATGGCGATCAGTCGCGGGTCGTGCGATCCGATCATCGGGTAGCCCAGGCCACCCATGAGGATCTTGACGATACGGACGAACGCCTTGTCGATCTCGGCCTTGTCCTGGTACGCGACGGAGGCGGGCTCCTTGTACGCACCCTTCACGATACGCACCCGGCTGCCGGCGGCGGCGAGCCGGAGGGCGTCGTCCTCGGTGCGGAAGAGGTAGGCCTGGATCACACAGCCGGTCTGCGGGAAGTCCTTCCGCAGCTCCTCGTGGATGGCGAACATCGAGTCGAGGGTGGTGTGGTCCTCGGCGTCCAGGGTGACCGTGGTGCCGATCGCGGCGGCGGCCTCGACGACCGGGCGGACGTTGGCCAGCGCCAGCTCGTGGCCGCCCTCCAGGGCCTGACCGAACATGGAGAGCTTCACGGACATCTCGGCCCGCTCGCCCAGGCCCAGCTCCTTGAGACGCTCGATGAGCTCCAGGTAGGCGTCGCGGGCGGCGTAGGACTGCTCGACGGTGGTGATGTCCTCGCCCACCACGTCCAGGGTGACCTCGAGGCCCTTGCCGGTGGCGTCCTTGACGATCGGGACGACCTGGTCGACGGTCTCGCCGGCGATGAAGCGGTCGACGACCTGCTTGGTGCCCGGGGCGGCCGACACGAAACGACGCATGCGGTCGCTGCGCGACGCAGCGAGGATCACGGGACCCAGCACGGGGCACCTCCACGATGACGGCCGTCCCCACCTGGGGAGACGGCATAAGGAACTCATCGTGAAACGTAGAGTTCACGCCACTTCGGCGGCCATCGACAGCTGTCACGCATCGGTGGCCCGTATCTCAGACATATGTATGACAATGATGACCGATGAATAACCGAAGGGAGTGCGGGGCGGCATGCGCGGCGAGTATCAGCAGCTGGTGGACGAGATCTCGGCGGCCCTCGGTGCTCCCGCGACGCTCGAGGACCGTGACTTCGGACTGATCGCGTTCGGCGCCCACGGGGGCGACGACGACGTCGATGTGCCGATGGACCCGGTCCGGACGCGCTCGATCCTCCAGCGCCGGTCGACCGCGGCCGTCCGGGCGTGGTTCGAGGCCTTCGGCATCGCCCGCGCCCAGGCGCCGCTGCGGATCCCGCCGGACCCGGCGGCGGGCGTGTTCACGGGCCGCATCTGCCTGCCCGTCCGGCACCGCGGCGTGGTGCACGGCTACGTCTGGCTGCTCGACGACGGGCACCTGGCCGGGCTGGACCTCAGGACGCCGTTCACCGACCCGCGCCTCGCCCAGGCCATGGAGACGGCGGCGCGCATCGGCGCCCTGCTCGCGGCCGAGGCCCGCGCCGGGGCCGAGCTGGGCGAACTGCTGAAGGACCTGCTCACCGCCCGCCCGGCCGCCCGGGAAGCGGCCCGCGGCGCCCTGCGGGAGGCCCTGGGCGGCGCGGCGGACGGGCCGCTGACGGTGGCCGCGGTCGCGCCCTGGCGCACGGCCGCGGACGGGGGCGACGAGGACCAGTCGGGGCCGGACGCCACGGGATCGGCCCTGGCCGCCCAGGCCGGCGTGGCGGCGCTCTGCGCGATACCGGAGGCGCTCCCCGGCGGGCAGGCCGCGCTGGCCGCCCTGATCCGGCTGCGCGCCGTGACCTCCCCCGCGCCCGCGCGGACGGCGGCGGACCGGCTGCTGCGCTCGCCCCGCGCGGGACACCCCGGGGCCGGCGCCGCGGCCGGCCTCGGCACGCCCCGGCGGGGGCTGGCCGAGCTGCCGGAGGCCTGGGCGGAGGCCCTGGCCGCGGCCCGCGCCGCGGTCGCCGACCGGCGGCTGGGGCCGGTGGCCGAGTGGGCGGCGATCGGCCCGTACCGGGTACTGACCGACCTCTCCGCCGAACGGGTGGCCGACCCCGCCGTACTGCCGCTGCTGGAGCCGGCCCAGACCGAACTGGCCCGCACGGCCGAGGTCTACCTCGACTGCGCGGGCCAGGCGGGCCGCACGGCGGCGGCGCTGGGCATCCACCGGCAGACGCTGTACTACCGGCTGGGCCGGGTGGAGCAGCTCACCGGCCTCGACCTGGACGAGGGCGAGGACCGCCTGCTGCTCCACATGGCGCTCAAGGCGTCACGCCTGCGCCCCCGGCCGTAGGACCGTCAGTCCTCGTCGATCGTGATCGCCTGGACGGGGCAGCCGCGCGCCGCCTCCTTCACCAGCGGGTCGCCCGCGCCGTCCTCCTTCCCCGGACGGACGATGCCGTAGCCGTCGTCGTCCTGGTCGAAGACGGCGCGTGCGGTGAGGGCACACATGCCGGACCCGATGCAGGTGTCGGAATCGATGGTGACGCGCATGATCGTGAGCTCCGTTCTTCGGTCACCAGGTGACCGGGAGGGCGTAGAGACCTTGCAGGGTGCTGCCGGGTTTGACGACGCCGCCGGGCCCCACGACGACCTCGTCGGGTCGCAGGGCGATGCGCAGCGTCGGAATGCGGGTGACGAGGGTGGTGAGGGCGATCTCCAATTCCGCCCGGGCGAGGTTCTGACCCAGGCACTGGTGGATCCCGTAGCCGAAGGCCACGTGATGGCGGGCGACGCGCTGGACGTCGAGGGTGTCGGGGTGGTCGTAGGCGGCGGCGTCGCGGTTGATGGCGGAGGTGGTCAGGAGGACGCCGTCGCCCGCGCGGATGGTCGTTCCGGCGAGCTCGATGTCCTCCGTGGCGACGCGCACCATGCCGTCGGCGATGGACAGGAAGCGCAGCAGTTCCTCGACGGCGCCCGCCGCCAGCCGGGGGTCGGCGCGCAACGCCGCGAGCTGGTCGGGGTGTTCGAGCAGGGTGTACGTGCCGAGGGAGATCATGTTGGCGGTGGTCTCGTGGCCGGCGACCAGCAGTATGAGGGCCATCAGGACGAGTTCGTCGCGGTCGAGCTCCCCTTCGGCGAGTCGTTCGTCGATCAGCTCGTCGAGGAGCCCCCTCCCCTCGTCGGCCGGGTCGCCCTCGTCGGCCGGGTCGCCCCTCCCGGCCGCCTCCTTGGCGTCGACGAGCCGGTGGAGGTAGGCGCGCAGATCGTCCCGGGCCGCCTCCGTCGCCTCCGCGGTGTCGGAGGTGAGCAGCGCGTGGGAGCGCTCCTCGAAGAACTCGTGGTCGGCGTAGGGCACGCCGAGCAGCCGGCAGATGACCATGGACGGCACGGGCAGCGCGAAGTCGGGCACGAGGTCGGCGCCGGGCCCGCGTTCGAGCATGGCGTCGATGAGCCCGTCCACCGTCTCCTGGATCATCGGCCGCATCGCGGCGATACGCCGGAGGCTGAACCGCGGGATGAGCATGCGGCGTTGCCGGGCGTGCTCGGGGTCGTCGACGCCGAGGAGCGGGATGTCGAGCTCGGCCTGGTTCTCGGCGCGCGGCAGGAGGACGGGGAAGAAAGGATTCTTTCGATCCGCCGAGAGCCGGGGGTCCGCCAGCAGCGCGCGGGCCTCGGCGTGCCCGGTCACGGCCCACACCTCGCGGCCGTCGTAGAGGGTCATCCGGCCCACCGGCCCCTGGGCCGCCAGCACGGGGTACGCGGCCGGCGGGTGGTACGGGCAGGTGCGGTCCTGGGGGAAGACGGGGGCGGAGGACGGGGTCGAGGGGGTGTCGGTGTGGGACATGGTCATGGGAGACCTCCCGGACGGACGGACTGGTGTCCTAGGGCAACCAGTACAGCGAATTCATCCCGCTTACGTCCAGTACGCCCCGTCACCACACCCCCGCGCAAACGGTTTTAGACACCCTCCGGGCGGGCGCCCCCCGTCAGCACCGTACCCGCGATCACCCGGCGCATACCCTCGACGATCTCCTTGCCGGCCGGCACCAGGGCCGGGTCGACCAGCCACTGGACCCACAGGCCGATGAAGAGCGAGTGGTAGACCGACCCGGCCGTCCGGGCGGCCTCCGCGTCCACCTCGTCGTCGGTCACGCCCTCGAAGAGGGCGACGACGCCCTCCCGGCCCGCCGGCATGACCTCGGCGAACCTCTTCTTGAGCGCCGGATGCCGGTCCAGCTGACCCATGACCTCCAGCTGGGCCTGCCAGAAGCGGCGGTTGGCGGCGAAGCCCCCCACCACGGCGTCGATGACGGCGGCCACCCGCTCCCCCGGGTCCTCGCCGGCGGCGGCACCGGCCAGCGCCGGGGCCACCTCCTCCGCCCAGTCCTCGGTGAGCTTGAGGAACGCCTCCAGCATCAGGGCGTCCTTGGAACCGTAGTGGTAGCCGATCGAGGCGAGGTTGGCGCCCGAGGCGGCGACGATGTCGCGCGCGGTCGTGGCCACCCACCCCTTGTCGAGCAGGCAGCGCTTGGCGCCGTCGAGCAGGTCTTCGCGATGTCCCATGCGGGCACCCTAACCCGGCCCCGGACAACCGTCTAGGACGAACGTCCATGACATCTGTCCATGACGGACGTCCATGACAAGCGTCCATGACGACCGTCTTGTACAAGCGTCATAGACAAGCGTTTAAGACGTGTGTACATTCATGGCCATGACGAACTCCGGCGCATCTCCCGCCGGGCGCAGGGAGTGGACGGCCTTCGTCGTCCTCCTGCTGCCCCTCCTCCTGGTCTCCATGGACGTCTCCGTGCTCTTCTACGCGGTGCCCGTCATCAGCGAAGAGCTGCACGTGACCGCCACCCAGCAGCTGTGGATCTTCGACGTCTACGCCTTCGCCCTGGCCGGACTGCTGATCACGATGGGCTCGCTCGGCGACCGCATCGGCCGCCGCCGGCTGCTGCTCCTGGGCGCCGCGGCGTTCGGCACGGCCTCGGTGGCCGCCGCCTACGCGGACAGCGCCGCCATGCTCATCGCGGCCCGCGCGGTCCTCGGCATCGGCGGCGCCACCCTGATGCCCTCCACCATGGCCCTGGTGCGCAACCTCTTCCAGGACGACAAGGAGCGCAGCAAGGCGATCGGCATCTGGTCCGGCGCCATGGCGGGCGGCATCGCGCTCGGGTCGGTGGTCGGCGGGGTGCTGCTGGAGCACTTCTGGTGGGGCTCGGTGTTCCTGATCAACGTGCCCGCGATGGTGGCGCTGCTGGTCCTGGTCCCCCTCCTGGTCCCGGAGTTCAAGGACCCGGCCCCGGGCCGCTTCGACCTGCTGAGCGTGCCGCTGTCGATGGGCACCGTGCTCCCGGTGATCTACGGTCTGAAGCAGATCGCGGCCGAGGGCTTCAGCGTGCCGCGGGGGCTGTGCGTCGCGGCGGGCCTGGTCGTCGGGTACGCCTTCGTGCGCCGTCAGCGGACCGTCCGGCACGCGATGATCGGCCGCGAGCTGTTCCGCCACCGCGCCTTCGGCCTGGGCGTCGGTCTCAACACCCTCGCCTCGGTGGGGATGATGGGTTCGGCCTACTTCACCACGCAGTACCTCCAGAGCGTGCTGGGCAAGAGCCCGCTGGAGGCCGCGCTGTGGGGCCTGGTGCCCTCGCTCGCGGTGAGCGCCGTCGCCCCGGCCGCCACCGCCGTCGCCCGGAAGGCCGCCCCGGCCACCGTCATCGCCTGCGGCTTCCTGGCCGGCGCCGCCGGCTACGGCGTGCTGGCTCTGTCGGACACCACCTCCCTGGCCATCGCGCTCACCGGCGCCGCCCTCATCTGCTGCGGCATCGTCACCGTCATGGCCCCGGCCGCCGACATGGCGCTGGCCACCGCCCCGGCGGAGAGGGCCGGCACGGCCGCCTCGGTGATGGAGACCGGCCAGGAGTTCGGCAACGCCCTGGGCATGGCCGCCTTCGGAATGATCGGCACCGCCGTCTACCGGCACGACGTGACCGGCGCGCTGCCCGCCGGGCTCCCCGGGGACGCGGTGGCCACGGCCCGCGAGACGCTCGGCGGTGCGATCGGGGTCGCGGCCCGCATACCGGGCACGGCCGGCGAGACCGTCCTGGGCGCGGCCCGCGAGGCCTTCACCCACGGCATGACCGTCGCCTCCGTCACCGGAGCCGCGCTGCTGGTCCTCGCCGCCGCGCTGGCCCTGGCCGCCGGCCGGCGGGTCCTGGCCCCCGGGACCGCCGCGGCCCCCGCCGCGGAGCCGGCCCCCGAGCCGGTCGCCGCCGGCCGCTGACCCCGCGTCACCCCGGCCTCCGCCCGCGCCCCTCCCTCACCGGGACGGGGGCGCGGGCGGCGTCGTTCCTCCCTCGACGACCGGCTCCAGCCCGTCCAGCAGCCGCGCCAGGCCGAACCCGAGGACCGGGCCCAGGTCCGGGCCGCCCTCCAGGTCCACGGCCACCCCGCGGACGAACCCGGCCACCAGCACCGCCAGCGCCCACGCCTCCCGCCCGCCGAGCCCGTGGTCCCGTATCGGCTCCGCCGCCCACCCGACATGGGCGGCGGGGCCCTCCGGCAGCGGCGCCCGGGTGAACGACAGCGTCTTCGCCAGCCATGGATGCCGGAGGTACAGCTCCCACTGCCGCCGCGCCGCCTCCTCCAGGCGGGCGCGCCAGTGGCCCGGGCCACCGGCCGAGGGCCCGGCGTCGCCGAAGACGGTGTCGGCCATCAGCGCCAACAGATCCTCCTTGCCGGGCACCTGGTGGTACAGCGCCCCGGTGGAGACGCCGAGCGCGGCGGCGACGGCACGCATCGACAGGGCCGTCGAACCCCCCGCGTCGGCGACGGCGATCGCCGTACGCACCACGCGGTCCCGGGTGAGGGCGCGCTCGGCCGCGCGCCGGCGGGAGCGCCGGGCCGCCGCCCGCGGCCCGGGGCCGGTCTCCGAGGCCGCGCCGGCGCCGGGCACGCGGACGACGGTGCCCACCCCGGCCACGGACCGCACCAGCCCCTCCCGCCGCAGGACGTCGAGGGCCTTGGTGGCGGTGGCCGGCGCCACGCCCCACTCCCCCGCGATCCGCCGGGTGGAGGGCACCCGCTCGCCCGGCCCCAGCTCCCCGGAGGCGATGCGCCGGCGCAGCTCGGCGGCAACGCGCAGATAGGGCGGGTCCGGGGACCGCTCCAGTGGGCCCATGGCGGAAGAGTACGGGCGCGGGCCGTGCCCGTACCCGCCCGGGAAGCGGGGTGAGCGGCCACGTACGCTCGGTGACGACATATCAGATACCGCAAAGGGGGGACATGGCCAGGAAAGCGATCGGGAACGCGGTGGTCACGGCGGCGGGAGCCGCACTCTTACTCGGCCTCACGGCCTGCGGCGGCACGGACGGCGACACGGAGCCCACGCCCACAGCGGCGCTGAAGGCCGCGGCGCTCAAGACCGAGCGGCAGAACTCCTACCGTACGAAGCGGGTCGTCGACGGCTCGCGGGAGGAGCTGGGCTTCCGCCGCACGCCCGAACTCGTCGAGAAGAAGTCGTGGGAGCGGGGGCGCAAGTCCGGCAAGGAGTTGTACGCGCACACCATCAGCGACGCCGACACCACCTACATCGAGGTGCCCGGCTCGACGGGGAAGTGGCGGAGGATGGCCGGCGGCGCGCACCACACGCCCCTCCCGCCGGAGCTGGCGAAGCGCTCCGAGGGCTACCTGCCCAACATGATCGGCTCCCTCGCGACGGCCAAGGACACCAGGAAAGTCGGCGAGGAGACGGTGAACGGGCGCCGCGCCACCCACTACACCGGCACGGTCGTCCCCCGGGAGGTCGGCGACTACGAGGGCGACGTCATGAGCGCGGCCGTACGCGACGCGTTCGCCGCCGAGCGCCGGCAGGCCCACCACGAGAAGGCCGTGGTCGACCTGTGGATCGGCGAGGACGATCTGGTCGTCAAGGCACAGGAGGTGGCGACGACGACCGACGGCGAGGTCCGCACGTCGGAGGAGTACTCCGGCTACGGCGCCGACCCGGGCATCCGTGTGCCCGGCGCCGGCGACGTCGCCGCGCTCGACCCGGCCCTGGGCCACACCACCGACCCGGACTGACCCGGCGTCGGGGGGGGGGGGGGGGGGGGGGGGGGGGGGGGGGGGGGGGGGGGGGGGGGGGGGGGGGGGGGGGGGGGGGGGGGGGGGGGGGGGGGGGGGGG
>NZ_JBWKFM010000059.1:0-11860 GCF_056434285.1 Streptomyces sp. NPDC044063 | reverse complement strand
TGCTCTTGAGAACCAACACCTCCCCCCTGCCTCCCCTCCCCCCCCTCTTCCCCCTCCCCCCCCCCCCCCCCCCCTGGGGCCCCCCGGGAGCCGTCAGCGGTCGGTCGTCGACACGACCCAGGCGCAGGAGGGGCACTCCCAGCGGTCCGGATCGCCGATCCGCGGCGGCGTCATGTCGAGGTCGCAGTGGGGGCACCGCACCACGATCGGCTCCACGTGCCCGCACGTCCCGCACACCCACAACGGGCCCTCGGAGTCGTGCTGCCGCCACGCCGTCCGCAGACAGCGCCGGCACCCGGTGGTGACGATCCCGGCCCCCCGGCTCATCACCGGCGGTTCCGGAGTCGTGTCGGCGTACTCGATGATCTGTGCCCGGACCCGGCTGTCGTTCGTATTGGCCATCCGGAGCAGATGCGCGACGCGCGAACGTGCTTCATCAACGAAATCGTTCATGGCGGTCAGCAGGCTATCGGTCCGCCGGTCAGCCGCGTTCACATGCGGTCAGCGGGTCGCTTTTCGCCGCCCGTTGGTGTCATTGCCCTGATCGCTGTTGGCAGGCCCCCGGGTGCCCACCGGATCACCCCCGAACGGGTGGACGGCGGACCGATGTCCGCCGCTCACCCGCCCGGCGCCCACGGGCGCCTACAGCTCGGTCACCACCACGTCGAGCGCCCACGGCTTGCCGGCCTTCGGGGGAGCGTCGTCGCCCTCGACCGCGTACCCCAGGTCGCGCAGCGCCTCCGCGAGCTCGCGCGGTCCGGCGGGTTCGAGGCCGGCGGTGAGGAGGTCGCGGACGAGGCGGCCCTTCGTGGCCTTGTTGAAGTGGCTGACGACCGACCGCTTCTCCACGCCCTTCACGATCCTCGACTGGAGGACCCGGACCGTCGCCGTCCGCCCGGCGAGCTCGCCCTTGGGCTTCCAGGCGGTGGCGTAGGCGGCCGACCGCAGGTCCAGCACCAGCCCGTCGCCGGCCGCGTCGGGCAGCGCGTCGGCCATGGGGCCGCGCCAGTACGCGCCGAGCGCGCCCAGGGCCGGCAGCTTGACCCCCATCGAGCAGCGGTAGGAGGGGATCGCGTCGTCGACGCGGACGGCGCCCCACAGACCGGAGAAGACGAGCAGCGACCGCCCCGCGGCCCGGCGCGCGGCGGGGGAGAGGGTGGCGAGGCCCAGCGCGTCGTAGAGGACGCCGGTGTAGACCTCGCCGGCGGGGCGGGTGGGGGCCGTGCGCAGCCCGGCGTTCTTGGCGATCTCGCCGCGCAGGCCGGGGCTCAGGCCCAGCACCTCGGCGGCCTTGTCCTCGTCGCCGGAGCACAGCTCCACGAGCTCGGCCAGCACCGTCTCCCGGGCCGGGCCGAGGCTGCCCAGGGACAGCGACCCGGTGTCGAGGGCGGGCCCGGTACCACCGGTGGCCTTCCCTTCGGACGGCGGCAACAGGACGAGCACGGCGGGTCTCCTTCACGAGTGCGGGGAACGGGCGGGGGCGACGGGCGCGGGCCGGCCGCCCCGGATGACCTCTGCACCCTAACGCTGTCGGTTCCAGCCCTGTCCGCCCTGCCCGCCGTGCCGGGGGCCCGTGCCGCCCCTACGCTCGGCGCCATGCCCCGGTGCCCGACGCGTGTGACGGACACGGAGCGCACGCCGCTGCTGTCCGCCCTGCGCGAGCTGCGCGAGCGCACGCGCGTACCGGTGTCGTTCCCGCCCGCGGTGACGGCCGAGGCCGAGAGGGCCGCGCGGCGGCCGCGGATACCGGCGTACGACGCGACGGACATACCCCTGTTCACCGTTCGACGCGGGGACGGCGGAGGAACCGGTGGCCCTGCTGCGGGAGACCGTCCGGCACGCCGACGGCCACTGCGTGGCGGTCCACCGGGCACCGCCGCCCGTGGCGGGCTGGAGCGCGCAGGTGGCGCTGATGACGGGCATGGCGGCGGCCCGGATGATGCTGGCCGCGGGCACCGGCGTCCTGCGGACTCCGGCGGGGACCGGGCCGGCAGCGGCGGCCCGGCTGCGCCGGGTGGCGCGGGCCCTGGGCGTCACCTGGCCGGAGAGCGTGCCGTACGCGGCGGCGGTACGGGCCCTGGACCCGGCGGACGTCCGGCACGCGGCGTTCCTGCGGGAGTGCGCGACCCTCGCCCGGGGCGGCGGCTGCACGGTCTTCGACCGGGACCGCCCGACCGCCCTCCCCCGCCGGCCGACCCTGGTCACGCGGCGCTCGGCGCCCCGTACGCCCTCTGCACGGCACCGCTGCGGCGGCTCGTCGACCGCTACACGGGGGAGCTGTGCGTGGCGGCGGCGGGAGGGCGGGAGACGCCCGAATGGGTGCGGGCCGCGCTGGACGGCCTGCCGGGGGAGACGGAGGCGGGCGCGCGGCGGGCGGGGGAGGCGGAGCGGGAGTGCGCGGACCTGGTCGACGCGGCGCTGCTGCGCCACCGGATCGGGGAGGTCTTCGACGGATGGGTGACCGATGTGATCGCCTCCCGCTCCACGGCGGGCACCGTACGGCTCGCCGACCCGCCCGTCGCCGGCCACGTCGAGGGAGACGGCGACGGCCCGCCCCTGCCGCTCGGCGAGCGCCTGCGGTCAGGGTGATCCAGGCGAACCCGGGACGGGAGAAGGTGTGGTTCGCGCCCGCGTGAGGCCCGGTACCATGGTCGTCACGGCGGACGAGCCGGCCGGGCGGCCGCGAGGAACCCTTCACGGGTCCTTCGAGGAACGTCCGGGCTCCACACGGCAGGGTGGTGGGTAACGCCCACCCGGGGTGACCCGCGGGACAGTGCCACAGAAAACAGACCGCCGGGGGTCTTCGGATTCCCGGTAAGGGTGAAACGGTGGTGTAAGAGACCACCAGCGCCTGGGGTGACCCAGGCGGCTAGGTAAACCCCACCCGGAGCAAGGTCAAGAGGGGCCGTCGCTTCACGGCGACGACCCTGCGCGGACGATCGAGGGCTGCCCGCCCGAGTCCGCGGGTAGACCGCACGAGCCTGTCGGCAACGGCAGGCCTAGATGGATGGCCGCCTCCCCGGCCCCCGCAAGGGGACCGGGAGACAGAACCCGGCGTACAGGCCGGTCTCGTCCGTCGGCCGTTTTGGGTCAGGGCCTCCGACCTGCGCGAGCGCAGGTCGGAGGCCCTTTCGTTTCCCGTGCGCCCTGGAGCGGGCGTCATGGCTTGCGGTTGTAGGCGTCCATGGTGGTCTTGGCCGTCGAGGCATCCTTGAAGGTCAGCTCCCACGGGCCCGTGTTCACGTCGAAGTCCTTGCCGAAGCCGACCCACTTCCCCGTCATCCTGCGGCCGGTCGGCTCGATCAGCAGCTGGATGGCTCCGTGGTAGACGGCTCCGGCGTAGTAGCCGTCCCGTGCTGTCTCCTCGCGCTACGTTCCCGTGACCACGTTGCCCTCCACCGTCAGATCGAGGGTGAGCGGAGAGTGGGGGTTGGAGGAGCCTTCCGGCAGCGATCGCGCGGTGAGTTTGCTGCCGTGCTGGATGACGACCACGAAGTGCTCACCTGTGAAGTCGGCACCCCGCCCTGACGAGTGGTACTCGTACCGGGACAGCCAGATGCCCGACAAGGTGCCGTGATCGTTGTGCTTGGGCATGGGGACAGCACCTCCCGGGGCTGTTGCGGCTCCCACGTTCACCGCCTCTCGTTGCGCTGCACCGCGGCCGCCCGGCATGGCCAGGGCGAAGCCCAGGGCCTCGATCGGGAGCCCCGTGACGCGTTCCATGGCTCTGGCGTACACGGGGCGGGGGCACAGCACCGTCCCCGACTCCCATCGCTGCACGTTCCGCTTGGCGCAGTCGTTCGGCTCGCCGGCCGCCTTTCCGGCCTGACGTATGGCGTGGGCCAGGTCGTCTTGCGACATCCGCAGGCTGATCCTGACGGCGCGAAGGATCGCGTTGGGTTCGGCCACGCCTTCGACAGTACGACCTCGGGCGTCAGCAGGGCAGTGCTTTTGACCCCTTGGTGACCGATGTACGTGTACTGCTCGGTGACGCGTTCAGCGAGGTCCGCGCCACTGTGATGGACAACAACCCCGGCATGCCGGAAGAGACGGCCGGGCGCATCGTGGACGAGGCCGTGAAGTTCATGGTCGCCGCAGCGAGGTTTCCCCGGGCGACCGTCGTGCCGTCGCGGGCGGTGGACGAGGGGTGGCATGCCCTGATCCTGCACACCAGGACGTACGGTCGGTTGTGCGATCGCCTGGGGCTGTTCGTCCATCACACGCCGGAACGCCCCGACGCGGGTCGCTACAGCGCCGCGGTGATCGAGCGAACCGTCACCCTGATCGAGGAGGCGGGTTTCTCGGTCGACGCGGAGCTCTGGGGAAGTCCCACGGAGGGGCTGGCCCTGGCTGTGGCGGCGAACTGTCAGCACTCCGACGACGGTGGTCCGATCGTCATCATCCCCAAGCCGGGCGACTCGGGCGCGTAGGCTGCCCCTTCCCGGAGACGGAAGGGGCAGTGGGCCAGTGGAATGGATCGACCCCAGGTACGCGGACATCGTCGAAGCGATGAGGAAGGCCCGAGCCGTCGCCGCGCGGGACGGCGTTGATCGGCCGGTGAGAGGGTTCATCCTTCCGAAAGAGGACACGGCGACGCCGAGCGACGGAGAGCCGTAGGCCGGCGCTGTGTGTCGCGAAAGCCCCCTGATTGCTGCCTCGCAGGTCAGGGGGCTTTCGTGTGAGGGGTGGGAGGCTGGGGCGGGGGCGTGCCGGAAACAGTCATTCCGGTCCTGGGGGTCACTCGCAAGCGGGAGTGCGGTCGCGGACCGGCGTGCAGCCGCACGGCAGCCAGCCCGCTCGTACGGCCAGGGCGCCGGCCTCGAAGCGGCTGCGGGCGCCGAGGCGTTCCATGAGGCCGGTGGCGATGCGGCGGGCCGTGCGCTGGGAGACGCCCAGGCGCTTGGCGATGCCCTCGTCGGTGCGGCCCTCGGCCAGCAGCCGGACCGTGGCCGCCTCCTGAGCGGTCAGGCCCAGCGCGTCCCGGCCGGCGGTCTCGCCGAACCGCGCGGCGGACGCCCACACGTTCTCGAACAGCGCGCAGAGCGCGGCGAGCACGCCCTGCCCGGTCAGAACGACCGCACGGGCGGCGCTGTCCTCACTGTCCACCGGCATGACCGCGGTCGTGCGATCGACGATGATCATGCGGGCCGGCAGGGCGGCCGCCGTGCGGACCTCGCCGCCCAGATCGGTCAGCCACCGCGCGTACGCCACGGTGTGCGGGCTGTTCCGCACGCTGTCGAGGTAGACCGTGCGCATCCGCACACCCCGGCCCAGCAGCTCCCGGTCCAGGGGGCGGGCGGCCTCGATGTTGTCCTCCGTCTGCGCGCCACCGGGGCTGAACGACATCACCTCCGTCCGCACCTCCCGGGTGAGCCCGGCCAGCCGGTCCCGGATCGCGTCGAGCCCCGTCAGCTGCTCGACGGCGATGCCCACCGAGTCCGGGCGCCGGTCGGCGAACTCGGCGATGAGCTGCGCCGCCACGGCCCGCGACTCCTCCAGGCGCCGCTGCTGCTCGGCGAGCCGGGCATGCTGACGGGCCATCAGGATGCCCAGGCCGATGTCCGGCGCCACCGCCCTCGACTGTCCCGCGTGCTCCGCCGAGGGACGCACGAGGGAGAGTTCGCTCAGCACGTCGAGGCCGTGGCGGACCTCGTCGGTGGTCATTCCCAGCTGCTCGGCCAGGGCCCCCACGCCCGCGCCCGGCAGGGCCAGCATCCCGCGGTAGACCCGTTCGGATGCGGCGTCGAGCCCCAAAGTGTCCAGCATGTGTGTGCTGCCCCCCATGAGAAGTCCGGCAGAAAGCCGGAATTTCCATCCAAACCTTCGTGATCATTACATGGCACCCAGTGATTGGGTAGCGGGATGACGCCCGGCCCCGGGGCCGTTTCCGGCCAGGGACCGAACCACCCCGGATCCCGCCCTGGCGGGCGGGTGAAGTCCCTGGTAAGGCTAGGGATCATGTATCTCGTGCACGTCGCCCTGCGTGGCCGGAGCGGAGCGGAACTCCTGCCCGCCGACAGGGAAGTGTTCCTCTCCCAGGCGCTTCCCGAGGACGGCGTCGAACACGTCGTGGTCCACCCGTGCGCCGTGCCGTACCCCGTCGTCGGGATGTACCTGCTCGCGGACCGGCTGGCGATCGCCGAGTCCCGCGCGGAACAGGTCTGCCGGCGCGCCCTGCTCTCCTCGCCCGCGCTGTGCGGGTGGGAGGTGGTGAGCGCCCAGGCGCCCCTGATGGACTTCTGCCGGAAGCCCCTCCCCGGGACGCCGCCGGACTGAGTCCGTGCGGGGCTTCGCCGGTACGCGAGCCCTCCTGGTGCGCGGGGCCCTCCTGGACCGAACCGGCCAGGGCCGCTTCGGTCCACCCCGAACGCCTTGCGCCGGCCCCGGCCGGCGGCGAAGCTGATCATCGTCAGCACGGAACGCCGGACTGACGGACAGGACGGGGGAGCGCCCGCACGAGCCGGAGGACGGCCGGGGCGGGCCCGGCCGGCATCACCGCGGGATGCCAACGACCCGGTCCGATTCGCGATCTTAACCGATCCGATCCGAACGCGATGCGATGCGATCCGATCCGCGATTCGATCCGCGATCCGGTTCGTTCGGTTCGTCCGGTTCGGCCGAAACCGGCCGTCACCCGACAGGCGTTCCGCCCCCAGCCCGCCCCGCCCCCGGAGGACCACCAGAGATGTTCCGTACCCGTATCGCCCGGGCCGCCGCGGTCATGGCCCTCGCGCTCGGTGCCGCGGCCCTCGCCCCGGCCCATGCCCTGGTGGCAGCCCAGCACTCCATGGGCTGGCAGTAATGGGCTGGGAGTGACATCCGGGCGGGCCACCGCCCGCCCTTCCCGGCCATGAACGTCCCGCTCGCGCTCGCCGCCGAGCCGTCCATCCTTCCGCCTGTCATGGGCATGTCGAGCCCCGCTTCGCCATGCCCGCAGGCCCTCGCACAGGAGAACCCCTTGTCCAAGAATGCCTACCTTCGTACGTCCGCCATCGGCATCGGCCTCGTCGCCGCCCTCACGGGCGGTGTCGTTGCCTCGGCGACCGCCGCCACGGCGGCGCCGGCAGCCACGAACGCCGCCGGCACCGCGGCCAAGCCCAAGCCCTCGGACGACGGTTACGGAAGCTCCGGCCAGGGCCCGATCACCCCGGTGCCCGGCAAGGGCGCCAAGAAGCGTGGCCTCGTGGCCTCCCCCAGAACCGGCAGCGAGTCGGCGCCGAAGATCACCCGGAGCGAGGTCATCGACCGCGCCAAGACGTGGGTGGACAAGGGCCTGGTCTACAACCAGAGCGGCTGGCACGAGGGCTACCGCATGGACTGCTCCGGCTACGTGTCGATGGCCTGGAACCTCGACGAGTCGCTCACGACGCCCTACTTCGGTCCCGTGTCCAAGCGCATCGCCAAGGAGGAACTCAAGACCGGTGACGCCCTGCTGAATCCCAAGTTCGGCAATGAGGGCCACATCGTGATCTTCGAGAAGTGGGCCAACGCCGACCATTCCCGCTACATAGGCTACGAGTTCTCCTCGTCCGGCGTGCACCACCGCGAGATCCCCTACACCTACTTCGCGGACCACGACCCCGAGAGCTACTACCCGATCCGCAACAACTCCATCGTCGACGACGTCCCCAGCGACCCCGGCATGACCAGCCTGACCGCCGGTGACTTCGACGGTGACGGCAAGAAGGACGTCGTGGCGGTGGAGGTGTCCACCGGCAAGCTGTTCAGCTACGCGGGTCAGGGCAACGGCCGCCTGGGCGATCGCGTCGAGATCGGTCGTGGTGGTTGGAACGGTCTGAAGGACCTCGTCGCCGGCGACTTCAACAAGGACGGCAAGGACGACCTGGTCGCCACCGAGGTCAACACCGGCAAGCTCGTCCTCTACCCGGGTACGGGTACCGGCTCCGGCCTCGGCCGCCTCGGTGACCGTGTCGAGATCGGTCGCGGCGGCTGGAACGGTCTGAAGGATCTGTTCGTGGGTGACTTCAACGGCGACGGCAAGAAGGACATCGGCGCCACCGAGATCAGCACGGGCAAGCTGTTCCTCTACCCCGGCACCGGCAAGGCGGACGGCCTGGGCGCGCTCGGCGATCGTGTCGAGATCGGTGACGGTGGCTGGAACGGCATGAACAAGCTGGTCAGCCCTGGTGACGTGGACAAGGACGGCAAGGACGACCTCATCGCCACCGAGACCGGCACCGGCAAGCTCTTCCTCTACGGCGGCACGGGTGCCGGCCAGGTGAAGAGCCGGGTCGAGATCGGGCGCGGCGGCTGGAACGGTATCTCCGGCATCGCGGGCGCCGACTTCAACGGTGACGGTGTCGGTGACCTGGCCGCTGTCGAGTCCGAGCCGGGTGCCGAGGGCAAGCTGTACTTCTACCCCGGCACCGGTGACGGCCGCTTCGGCGACCGCGTCGAAATCGGCAACGGCGGCTGGTAGTCACCCATGAGGACCCAGCAACAGCACACGCGCCGCCTGGCCACGCTCGTGGCGGCCGCCGCCATCGTCGCCACTCCGCTCCAGATCGCGGGCACGGCGTCCGCCGCCCCCGGCGGCCCGTCCGCCTCGTCCACTGTCCCCGTCACGTACCAGGGGCTGAAGCTCCAGGTCCCCGGCGACTGGAAGGTCGTCGACCTGGACCGGCAGCCGGACACCTGCGTCCGCTTCGACCAGCACACGCTCTACCTCGGCCACCCCGGTGCCGACCAGAAGTGCCCGGCGCACCTCGTCGCCCCGAGCACCGAGGCCATGGTCGTCGAGCCCGTCGCGGGTGCCGCCCCTGGCGGGGGCATCCCCACCGTGCGGGTCCCGGCAGGCAAGTCCGTGCCGGACGTGCTGCCTTCCGACGTGGGGAAGACGGTCCGGGTGACGTTCGAGTCGCGGGGCGTGCAGGCGACCGCCGCCTACGGGGAGACCTCGGCGGCCATCCGGAAGATCCTCGCGACCGCGACCCCCGACGGCGCTCCCGCCAAGGCCCAGCGCCCGGCCCCCGCACCCGGGCTCGCCGCGCCCCGGGCCCTGGCGTCGCCGACCGGCGTCACGCCGAGCACGGGGTTCACGGGCAAGGCGTTCGACACCTGCGAAGCCCCGTCCGACTCCAAGATGGAGGCTTGGGCCGACTCTCCCTACCGTGGTGTGGGCGTATACATCGGCGGCGCCGAGCACGGGTGCAAGACCCAGGCCAACCTCACCCCGGAATGGGTGTCGACGCAGTCCCGGGCCGGCTGGCACCTCCTGCCCATCTACGTGGGCGTGCAGGCCCCACGCATCGAGAACGCCGCCAAGGACGGCCGGGACGCCGCCGACGACGCGGCCAAGAAGGCCAGGGACCTCGGCTTCGGCCCCGGCACGGTCCTGTACTTCGACATGGAGCAGTACGAGCCCGGCTACCGCGACACGGTCCTCACCTTCCTCTCCGCCTGGACCGAGCGCGTGAAGCAGCTCGGCTTCCGCTCCGGCGTCTACAGTTCCGCCTCCAGCGGCATCAGCGACCTCGCCTCGGTCCACGACGACGGCTCGTACCGCCGCCCCGACGTCGTATGGACAGCCAACTGGAACGGGAAGGCCGACACCGCCGACCCCTACATCCCGGCCGGCTACTGGGCTGACCGTCAGCGCGTCCACCAGTACTCCGGCAACACCTACGAGACGTACGGCGGCGTCAGGATGTACATCGACCGCAACTACGTCGATGTGGCCCCGGCAGCCGCGGCGGACCCCGGGATGACGAGCCTGACGGCCGGTGATTTCGACGGTGACGGGAAGAAGGACCTGGTGGCGGTGGAGGTGTCCACCGGCAAGCTGTTCAGCTACCCGGGCAGGGGCAGCGGCCGGCTCGGTGACCGGGTCGAGATCGGTCGTGGTGGTTGGAACGGTCTGAAGGACCTGGTCGCCGGTGATTTCGACAAGGACGGCAAGGACGATCTGGTCGGCACTGAGATCAGCAGCGGCAAGCTGTTCCTCTACAAGGGCAATGGCCGTGGTCTCGGTGACCGTGTGGAGATCGGTCGTGGTGGCTGGAACGGTCTGAAGGATCTGTTCGTGGGTGACTTCAACGGCGACGGCAAGAAGGACATCGGCGCCACCGAGATCAGCACGGGCAAGCTGTTCCTCTACCCCGGCAACGGTACGGCTGATGGCCTGGGCGCGCTCGGCGATCGTGTCGAGATCGGTGAGGGTGGCTGGAACGGCATGAACAAGCTGGTCAGCCCTGGTGACGTGGACAAGGACGGCAAGGACGACCTCATCGCCACCGAGACTGGCACCGGCAAGCTGTTCCTCTACGGCGGCACGGGTGCCGGCCAGGTGAAGAGCCGGGTCGAGATCGGGCGAGGCGGCTGGAACGGGATCTCCGACATCGCGGGCGCCGACTTCAACGGTGACGGTATCGGTGACCTGGCCGCTGTCGAGTCCGAGCCGGGTGCCGAGGGCAAGCTGTACTTCTACCCCGGCACCGGTGACGGCCGCTTCGGCGACCGCGTCGAAATCGGCAACGGCGGCTGGTAGCAGCTCTTTTCGCTCGCGCCCATTTCCTCCTCTCTCTCCACGAACAGGTTTCGTATGTCTGCCTCAATCCGTATACGCAAGGGCCTGATCGCCGCCGCCGTCGCCCCCGTCGCCGTCCTCTCCTTCCTCAACTGCGGTACGGCGAACGCCGCTTCGGTCGAGACGTGGGACAAGGTCGCGCACTGCGAGAGCACCGACGACTGGCACATCAACACCGGCCACAGCAACCTCTACGGCGGGCTTCAGATCCTGCAGAGCACCTGGGTGGCCTATGGCGGCACCGAGTACGCCCCGCGCGCCGACCTGGCCACCAAGGAGCAGCAGATCCGCATCGCGGAGAAGATCCTCGCCGGTCAGGGCGCGGGCGCCTGGGGCAGCTGCGGAGCGGAGGCCGGCCTGGCGTACGACCACGCCGAACCGTTCCCCGCCAAGCCCACCGACTCGGGCATGACGAGCCTGACCGCCGGTGATTTCGACAGTGACGGAAAGAAGGACCTGGTGGCGGTGGAGGTGTCCACCGGCAAGCTGTTCAGCTACGCGGGTCAGGGCAGCGGCCGGCTCGGTGACCGGGTCGAGATCGGTCGTGGTGGGTGGAACGGTCTGAAGGACCTGGTCGCCGGTGATTTCGACAAGGACGGCAAGGACGATCTGGTCGGCACCGAGGTCAGCAGCGGCAAGCTGTTCCTCTACAAGGGCAATGGCCGTGGTCTCGGTGACCGTGTGGAGATCGGTCGTGGTGGTTGGAACGGTCTGAAGGATCTGTTCGTGGGTGACTTCAACGGCGACGGCAAGAAGGACATCGGCGCGACCGAGATCAGCACGGGCAAGCTGTTCCTCTATCCCGGCACCGGCAAGGCGGACGGCCTGGGCGCGCTCGGCGATCGTGTCGAGATCGGTGACGGTGGCTGGAACGGCATGAACAAGCTGGTCAGCCCTGGTGACGTGGACAAGGACGGCAAGGACGACCTCATCGCCACCGAGACCGGCACCGGCAAGCTCTTCCTCTACGGCGGCACGGGTGCCGGCCAGCTGAAGAGCCGGGTCGAGATCGGCCGTGGCGGCTGGAACGGGATCTCCGACATCGCGGGCGCCGACTTCAACGGCGACGGTATCGGTGACCTGGCCGCCGTCGAGTCCGAGCCCGGCACTGAAGGAAAGCTGTACTTCTACCCCGGTACGGGCAGCGGCCGCTTCGGCGACCGCGTCGAGATCGGCGACGGCGGCTGGTAGCCGTCATGAGCGTGGGGGGGGGGGGGGGGGGCCCCCCCCCGCCCCCCCCCCCCACCCCCCCCCCCCCCCGCACAGAACAGCCCCCCCCACCCACCCAAGCCCCCCCCCGCCCCGGTGGGCTAG
>NZ_JBWKFM010000058.1:0-13499 GCF_056434285.1 Streptomyces sp. NPDC044063 | reverse complement strand
AAAGAAGAAAAAACACCCTCAAGTCTTATGGCCAGTGATTGGAGTTCAGCTGTGTGTTTTTCCGATCTGCAGACACGACGCGCCGCCGCTACGCGGCGGAAGACAACAACGCACTCCGTGCGTTGTTCCGGGACTCCGTCCCGGGAATCCGGTCCACTCCGTGGCCCGGGAGGCCAACTCCGTTGGCCTCGGGCTCGGATCGCTCCGCGATCCGGCCTGACGGAACGCGCTCCGCACGTTCCTTGGGCTGGCAAGGGGGATGATGCCAGGGGTGATGGGATGTCAGGGAGTTTGCTGAGGCGGGGTTAGGTGAAGTGGTGGTCGGCCTTTCGTCATGACGGTCTCCTGGGTGGGGCGATGGGCGGGCCAGGGTGCTTCGGAAAGGCTGGGTGCGTCATTCTGTCTGGCCCGCTACCTTATGGAGAGACGAGCGGTCCCCGCTGCGGATTCCGGGTGACCGGGCAGGGCGTCCTGACTCAGCCGGAAACCTGTTCCTGAAAAGCTGAACTACTCGGATATTCAGCTCCCGTGTTTCTGGCACAACTGAATTCAAGTGGACTCGAAAATACTTCAGACAGAACAGCGAAGGGAAATTGGTATGCCGGGGAAAGAGCTGTTCCCGCATCAGGTGGAAGCCGTCGACGCCATCCTCCGCGTTCTGCAGACACCCGCCAATGGGCACATGCCGGCCGAGGGGCTGCGGACCCAGGTCATCGCCGCGACCGGCTCGGGCAAGACACTGATCGCCACCGAGACCGCCCGGAAACTGGGGGCGCAGCGCGTGCTGGTTCTGGTGCCGACTTTGGATCTGCTGACGCAGATTGCGGCTGCCTGGCGGGAGGACGGCCGTGCGGGGGCGATGATCGGGGTGTGCTCATTGCGTGCCGGTGACTTCGGTGGCGTGCCGTGTACGACGGATCCGGCCGAGCTGGTGGGGTGGGGGCGGGGGCTGGAGCGGGTGACGGTGTTCGCCACTTACGCCGCCGTCGGCCTTGGTGTTCTCCAGCGCGCTCACGCCCAGGGCCTGGGTGTGTGGGATCTGATGGTGGTGGACGAGGCGCACCGGACCAGTGGGGATGCGGGCAAGCCGTGGGCGGCCGTGCATGACCAGGCCAAGATCCCGGCGGCCCGCCGCCTCTACATGACCGCCACGGCCCGCGTCTGGGAAGCGGCTGGTGGCGGTCGGGACGAGGAGCCGCGCCTGATCGCGAGCATGGACCCCGACTCTCCGGTCTTCGGGCCTGTGGCGTTCAAGCTAACCCTGTCCGAGGCCGTCAGCCGCGGACTCGTGGCGCCCTATCAGGTCGTGTGTGCCGACATCAGCGACCCCGAACTCCACGAGGCGCACCAAGTTGCCGGCCCCGGAGCAGACGCGGTGCGCGGGGCGCGGCTGGCGGCGCTGCAGGCCGGGGTCCTGACCGCGGCGGCACAGGAGGGGCTGCGAAAGATGCTGGCCTTCCACAGCAAGGTCAGCGAGGCCGAGGCCATGGCCGCCGGAGTCGTCGGCGCCGCGCGGCGGCTCTGGCAGGACGACCCTCGCCGGTTCCCAGCCCCGGAAGGGGTCTGGGCCGACTGGCTGTGCGGCGGGCACGCACCTGGCCACCGGCGGGCCGTGCTGGATGAGTTCGCCTCCGACGTCATCGAGGACCAGGAGCGTGACAGCGGCGGGCCGCGCCTGCGGCCGGCTGCCCTGCGCGTCCTCAGCTCCGTGAGGGTGCTCGGCGAAGGGGTCGATACAGCGAATTGTGATTCCGTCGCTTTCTGCGACGCCAGGGGGTCGGTGATCGATATCGTGCAAATGGTCGGCCGCGCCCTGCGCATGAAGCCCGGCGAGGGGAAAATCGCTTCGCTCATCGTCCCGGTATTCCTCGCGCCGGGGGAAACCCCGGACGAAATACTGACCTCAACAGCCTACGAAACCCTCGCGAAGATCCTCGAAGCACTCCGCGCACACGACACCGACACCATCGAAGCCCTCGCCGACCCCCGGCGGCGCAGCGGCAGTTCCGAGCCCGAGGAGGCCGGTGAAGACGGTCAGAAACGGCCGGAGGGCGAGCGAGGGCCGAGTGCGCCCGCGCGGGAACTGCTGAAGTTCAGCACGCCGAGGGATCCGGCGCTGCTGGCGCGGTTCGTGAGGCTGCGGGTGATCGAGCCCGAGAACGCCTTCTGGCGGCGTGGGATCGAGGCGAGCGTGCGGTATGTGAAGAAGACCGGCGCGGAGCAGTTGCGGGTGCCGTACGACTTCGTCACGCCGCCGGAGTGGTCGCCGGCCGGGTTCCCGCTGGGGACGTGGCTGGCGGACCAGCGGCGCTTCAACAAGGCCGGACGCCTGACCGCAGATCGGGTCGCCGAGCTGGACAGGCTCGGGATGGTCTGGTCCCACCAGGACATCGCGTTTGAGGAAGGGCTCGCTGCCGCACGGGCCTGGGCTGCTGTCCACGGGCACTTCCTGCCGCCCGCTACCGCCGTCTGGGACGGGTACCCGGTCGGGACCTGGGCGAAGAACCAGCGCACCGCAGCCCGGCTCGCGGACACCATCGCCGAACGCCGCCAGGCCGGCCTCCCCGTCGAATCCAGCGCCAAAGCGCTCACCCAGGCACGACGCGAGGCGCTGGACGAGATCGACCCGGGCTGGTGCCCGGTATGGGACACCGGGTGGCAACGCTGCTTCCGCCTCGCACAAGCCCATGTCCAGGACGGCGGGACGGTGCCGACAGCGGCAGGCAAGGTGATCGTGCAGGGCGAAGACCTCGGCCGCTGGGCCTGGGCATGCCGCCACGGCTGGGACAGCCTCGCACCCGCCCAGCAGTGGATGCTCGAGAACGTCCTCGGCCTCACCCCGGCCGAAGAACACGAACGGCCCGTGAAACGCACACAGGAAGACAAATGGGCCCTCAACCTCCGCGCAGCACGCCAATATCACGCCCGCGAAGGCCACCTCAACGTGCCCCGGAAGCATGTCGAGCACCTGGGACCAGAAGGCAGGCCGACAGGCCGTCAGGGCGGCGCTGAGGGGCCTGTGGCCATCAAGCTCGGCATGGTGCTCGACAACATCAGGAAACGGGCCGACAAGCTCACTGCACAACGCCGCGCGGACCTCGACACCCTCGGCATGCGCTGGTGAAGCGAGGGCCGGGGGGCGACAGGCGGGTCACAGGCGGCGTTCTGCCTATGACCAGATGATGATTCCGCCGTCCTCGGCCCTGGCGCCCTGTTCGGCAAGCGGGCCGAGGTGGGGACGGTTTTCCTCGCACTCGGTGAGGAAATCAGGGGGGCTGCGGCGGTGCTCCGGCCGTGCCCGTGTCGCTGTGCGGCGAGGCCGGCGCTGGTGCAGTACTCGTAAGCGCCTGGCGAGCCGCCGTGGTCCGGGGGGCTCGGTGGTTCGCGTATCGTCCGGGCCGGGGCAGGGGGCTCCCACTGGGCACCGGCTCTCTCGAGCGCGTACCGGTAGCCTTTGCCGCTGCCTGCGCCCCGTGAATCCAAAGCGAGATCGTTTTAGTGCCTTGGAATTGAAGACTCCGGGGCGCAGTGGCGCCTATGAAACCATCAGAACTGACACCGTGTCTGGCCTGCGGGCAGTGGTGTCGTCGGCAACTGCTCCGTCTTCGCCCGCGGGTACGAGGTGGACGGCTTGTCCGGCAGCGACGGCCGCGATGCCGGACAGGGGCGGATGACGGCCACGAGCGGGGTCCGCCGAAGCATGGCCGGATGCCGCCACGGTGACCACTTCACCGTATGAAGACGAAGTCGCTCCCCGGCCCATCCAGCCTGGAGCCGAAAGTGCCCAGAGCTCTTGATGGTCGCTCTTATCTTTCTCTGAGAACGTTCCTTTAGCGTCTCGTGCATGATGACGCAACGTGGTGCAGTCGGATCTGTTGTCCTCACGGCCGTGGCTTTGACGACCGCCGTGGGAGTGGCCGCGGCGGCTCCCGCCCCTGGCAAGGCCGCCGCGCCGGTGTCCCACGGCAAGGTGACGGACAATCTGTATATGTCGCTCGGCGCATTCGAGGATGCCGTGTCCGGCGAGGACCCGAAGGTCAAAGCCATGATCGACCGTAAGGACATCGGCGGCGTACAGGTGGTGGCGCCCTGGAAGGCCCTTGAGGGGAAGAGGGGGGAGTACACGTGGTCGCGGCTGGACAATGCCCTGAAGTATCTCCAGGAACGCCACAAGAAACTGTTCGTCCAGGTTCAGGACCGGTTCTTCGATGTGGCCATGAAGGACGCCAACGTTCCCCAGTATGTGAAGGACGCGGGCGGCCTCGCGCCGACGGTCGATGAGAACCCTGACAACCCCACCACCCACGGGGCCATGGCCGCGCAGTGGAACAAGGAGGTGCGAGCGGACTTCCAGGCCATGCTGAAGGCGATGGCCAAGAAGTTCGACGGCAAGCTCGCCGGGGTGAACCTCCCGGAGACCGCAGTCGAGGTGGACACCAAGACGGACCGGACCAAGTACACCTCGAGGTCCTACATCGATGCCGAGATCGACAACATGCGCTACGGCAGCAAGGTCTTCACCAAGACGCAGTTCATCCAGTACATCAACTTCCTGCCGGATGACGACGACCACCAGCGCATGAAGGAGATGTTCGACCTCGCCCGGGACAAGAAGATCGGCATCGGAGGACCGGACACCCTGCCCGACCGGAAGTACCAGATGGAGAACTCCTACAAGTTCCTCCACGACTACAAGGACGCCCTTCCCCTCGTCGCGATGGCCGTCCAGGAACCGGACATCAACGCCAAGGACCCCAAGACCGGTAAGCCGTTCACCCGTGAACGGTTCACGGACTTCGCCCACGACTACCTCGGTGCGCGCCAGATGTTCTGGACCACCGAAGCGGACTGGCTGCACAAGCCCGCGGCATGACACGCGCACGAGTGCGGCCGCTCAGGCCCGTGTGAGTGACCGGGCGCTCCCGGGGCCGCGGCACAGCCTCGCGATGTGATCACCGCATGGCCGGCGGTATGGCGCGGCCGGGGCCACTCCCGGACTCCAAGCGGCCCCGGCCGCTCTCCTTCGCGGAGGGCGGCCGGGGCCTGCTGTGGAATAGCGGCGCGGGCCGGTACCCGGGGGCGTACGGGGGCGGGTGGGTGCTATGCCGTGTGTGGCGGGGTGTCCGGCGCAGCGGTGTCCGGTCGGCAGGCTCTCGTCGGTCATGTCATCCGCCGGCGCCACGGGCAGGGCCGATCCGGGATCATCGGGCCGCGTCGCCGGTGCGGACTTCTCGCACTCCGTGCCAGCTCCTCGCCCTGGCGTCCGGCTGCGAAGCCGTGACCAGCACGTTCTTAAGGCATGGCATCCGCTTGGCTACGGACCTGAGAAAGTGACACGGAATCTGGGAATCTGCAGGTCCTCTAGGCGGCGAAGCCGACGTTGGTGACGTACTCGTACTGGCCCCATTGCGAGCCGAGGTCGACGATCGTGTCGTCCCAGGCCGCGTCCAGGCCCTGGTAGTCGCCGGCCGCCCAGGAGCTGACGATGCGGTCCCAGCGGCGTACGTTCATCGACCGGTACTCCACCACGCGCTGCAAGGGCCGTGGTACCTGGGACTGGTCCAGGGGGTGGATCTCCACCCGGGTGCCGCGTCCCTCACGGTTGAGGCGCTTGAGGAGGTGGCGGGCGACGTTGTGCCGGCGCACCGCCCGGTAGGCGGTGTCGATCCTGGCCAGGTTGGTCCTCGACGGCGCCTGCTTGCCCTCCAGCCATGCCTTGAGCGTCCGGTCGGTGACCGTCAGCCCGGCCTCTTTCGCGGCCTGGCGGGTCCTGCCCGACGTCGTCAGGTAGTGCAGGCGCGCCATCCAGCCGCGCTTGACGGTGACCGGGGTGGTGATACCGCCGGCGAGCTCGTCGAGCTTGCGCGCGACCGCGTCGCTGCCCTTGATGCCCCGGGCCCCGAACTTCCCGAAGTCGATGTTCTTCTCCGGCATTACTCCCCCTCTGCCTCCTCGTCCGTCTCAGGGTGCTCGGTGTGCTCGGTGTGCTCGGTGGCGTCGGTCCCGGCGGTGTAGGTGTCCTTGACCTTCACCTCGGTAACGCCCCTGCCTTCAGGGAAGACACTGCGCCAGTCGCCGATGACGTGGAGTTCGTCGGTGCCCATCGCCCGGACGACGGTCAGGCCCTCGTCGTGGGCCTTGAGCGCCTTCAGCCACAGGTTCGCGAACGCCTGCGAACGGATGATGTGCATCCAGTCCGGCCGGTAGAGCTCCCGGTTGTAGTTGGACTCCCCCATGGTGGAGACGAACTTGCTGTACATGGCCTTCACGTATTCCAGCGTGACCTCGTCGCCGTCGGCGATCGCGGTGTCGCGGGCGTCCTTCAGGGCGATACGGAACTTCTCCAGGAGGTTCTCGGTGGCGCCGGAGGTGTAGGACTCGTGGATCTGCGGGGGCGCGCACAGAGCGTACTTCGGGCCGGAGAGGCGCAGCAGGAGGCGCAGGGTGGGCTCGGTCACCCACAGGGGGCCTGGTTCGTCGCGCTGGCCGATCGGGTTGGGCAGGGTCTGCTCGTGTTCCCAGGGGGGCGGGGTGATCAGGTGCACGCCGGCGCGGCGGCGGTCATGAGGGAGGCCGGCGGAGTGCTCGAGCTGGCCGAGGGGGAGGTGGGTTTTGAGGGCGGAGAGGTAGGCACCGTTGATGTCGAGGGCGGTGACCTGGTGCCGGCCGCGTGGCAGCTCATGGCGGGTCCACTTGGGGCGGGCCTCCCAGATCTGGTCGGCGCCGCGGGCCGTTTGTTTCTTGAGGATGTCCGGGATCCAGGGGTGGGCGATCACGTCGTAACGGGCACCCTTACGGGTCTCGTCCAACAAGCGCATCGCATCCGGGATCGCCCGCTTCAGCAGAGCCGCGGTGGCAGCCTCCACATCGCCGTGGTGCTCGGCGAGCGCGGCCCTGACCGCCTGGTGGATCAGGTCGACCGGTCCGGACGGCTCCTGGAACGCCCGCCCGCGCGGGGCCGGGCCCTGAGAACGCTCGGAGGGACGCGGCGTCGCACGCGATGCGCGCGCCGCCGGCTTCCCGGCCGGGGCGGCCTTGGGCTGGGCGGGCGGCGCGGCGGGCTGGGCGACGACAAGGGCAGGTTCGGGCGCAGCTGGGGCAGGTACGGGCCCAGTTGTCGAGGTCCCGGCCATGACGGGCCGTGCGGGCGTCGCGGTGATGATGCTCTGGCAGTCGGCCGGGTCCAGGTGCTGGGCGAAGCCCGCCACCCGGGTGGTGGCCGAATGCCCGCACAGCACACACGGCTCGGGCACGGCGAGGACCTCCACCTCGTCACCGTCACCGTCGCCGCCGGCCTCCTCCGGCACCCGGGAAGCCGCAGGAATCCGGGCCGCGGCAGGGGGCTGCGGCTGTGCCGCTACCGGCTCGACGGCACACAGCGTGGCCTGGACCGTGCCGGTGGCAGGCGGCGCGGACTGAGCCGTGCCGATAGCAGGCGGCGGGGACTGAGCCGTGTCGGTGGCGTATTTGGCCGCCAGCCCGTCCAGCAGGTAGGCGTACTTGGTTCGGGTCTCTCCGGCCGGCTCCCGTCCGCCTTCCCACGCGGTGACCGTGCCCGGGCTCACGCCCAGTGCCCGGGCCACCTGCGCTTTGGACAACCGGGCCCGCTCCCGCAGCTCCCGCCGCTTCTCAGGCTCCGGGAGCTCGACCTGCGGGCCGACGCCCGCGAGCAGCGAGTCGATCGCATCGAACACACTCACCGGACCGCTCCCTGTCCCGTGCCAGCGTGGGCGATGCGACGCCGGGCGACAGGCAGCGTCTCGCAGGCCCGCGTCGGGCCCGCCAGCAGATCCAGCGCAGCGATCCCGTAGTGCTCGGCCAGGACATCGACGTCACGCAAGGTCCACGAGGTCGCCCCGGACTGCCGGCGCGAGACCTGCGTCTGCGTCAGCCCGAGCACCGCGGCGATCACCCTCTGCGAGTCGCCCGTGGCCTGCATCAACGCAGCCACCGTCAGCCGGAGTGACTCCTCCAGACTCAAACCCATGGCCCCACCATACTCGAAAATCATGCAAATAACGCATCAGAGTTCGGCATTGGAGCCCTGAAATGCACGGAGCGCCTGACCTTCAGCCTGGGCGGGATACCGGGTCCCGGAACCCGCCCAGGCCCGGCGGCCAGCAGGCCTGGCCCCGCCCGCGCACACGCCGGCGGCCCACACGTCAGGCCTCCCGCACTGACCGGCGGGCTTCCCGCACTGACCGACGGGCCTCCCGCTGACCTCACCGGTCTACGAAACCCTGGTAAAGGTCCTCGGAGCGCTCCGCGCGCACGACACCGACACCGTCAAAGCCCTCGCCGACCCCCGCGTGCGCAGCGGAAGCCACCAGCCGCCCGCCCGGCACACCTCCTCCACCACCCGCCCGCTCAGACAGACACACCCCGGACACACGAAATCGGGTCACGGTGACGCTGTTGGCGTGAGGCCTGCGGCACCGTGCGGGCCGGCCGGCCGGATGGCGAAGTCGTAGCGGACTCCAGTGAGCCGCTCCGACAGGTCCCACAGACAGCGGGCGGACTCGGGATCGGTGGCGGATTCGGCCGGCCGGACAAGGGTGGGGTGGCCCTTGGCCTCGTTACGCCCGTCGGGTCCGATGAACTGACCGCCCTGGGCATGCGGGGAAGCGGCCGCGTAGAGCTGGTTGAGCGCGCCCGTCGCGACGTCCTGCGCGACGTAGCGGTTGGTGACCTTCAAGATCGCCTTGAGCAGCCCGGTCGGTCCGGAGGACTGGAGGTTGGTGGCCGAGTAGCCGGGATGGGCCAGGAGGCTGAGAACCGGGACGGCGCTCGCCCGCAGCCGCCGGTCCAGCTCCAGGCCGAACAGCACGTTGGCGAACTTGGACTGGGCGTAGAACCCGCGCGGCGAGTAGGAGCGTTGGCCGTCGAGGTCGTCGAAGTGGATGGCGCCGTTCTTGTGCAGGGTCGAGGAGATGGTCACCACGCGTGGATCACGGCCGGCCCGCAGCCGCTCCAGCAGCAGACCGGTCAGCGCGAAGTGCCCCAGGTGGTTGGTACCGAACTGGGACTCGAACCCCTGCTTGGTGAGGGAACGGGGCGGCATCATGACCCCCGCGTTGTTGACCAGTACGTCCACAGGTGTCTCGAGGCCGCCGGCGAACGCATGGACCGAGTCCAGGTCGGCCAGGTCCAGGGAGCGTAATTCCACGACGGAGCCGGGAAGCTCGCCCCGAAGCCTGTCCAGCACGGCCCTGCCCTTGTCCGCGTTTCGTGCGGTGAGGACGACGCGGGCGCCGTGGCGGGCGAGCTCTCGCGCGCTGACGTAGCCCAGGCCGCTGTTGGCACCGGTCACCACGACCGTCCGGCCCCTCTGGTCCGGGATGTCGTCGGCCGTCCACCGGCCGGAAACAGTGAGAGCAGTGATCATCGAACGGCTCCATCCGGTCGCTGCGGGGTACGGAGAAGGTCCTCGACGCTCGCCGCCAGCAACCGGTGCAGGTGGGCGCGGTCGACGGGAAGCTTGCGGATGGCATGCAGGGCGGCAAGGCCGTGCGCGGTGGCCCAGATACGGGCGACGCGGTCGTCGTAGGGATCCGTGGTCCCCAAGGCATCCGCGACCACAGCGCCGACCGCATCGCCCTCGGTGACGGTCTCGGCGGCCGGCACGTGAACACCGCCAAGGCCGTACATCACCTGATAGAGGTCCGGTTCGTCGAGCGCGAAGTCCAGATAAGCGGCCGCTGCGGCCACAAGCGACCCCTGCGAGGCGGAACCGGTGCACCCCGCCACCACCTAGCACCCGCCCCCAAAGGACCGGAGAACCACAAGGCCCACAACCCGGTACGGCAACCGGCCGGCAAGCGGAGAGCACAGCGACCAGGGCGGGATCGCAGAAGCCACCGCACACACGGCCGGAACCGCAGACCACCGTTCCACGAAAACCCGGCCACCACCCAGACGTACCACGAAGAGCACCGGACACTGTGCGCACGCGGACCGCCACAGCGCCGGACCGGCCGACCAGGCAGTGGCCACCCAGCCTTCGCCACCGTCCCCCTCCACACGAGGCCACCAAGAGCGCGGGCTCCCGCACCGCCAGGCTCGCCATGGCGTCCGAGTCTGCCGAGTCTGCCCGGACCTGCTGGCGTGCCGCCAACGAAGGCCCGCCTTGCCCCCTCGGTCCGCGCCGGAGCCGGCTTCACGTACGGGCCGCTGGCCGAACGCGACCAGGCGCAGGCGGCATGACCGGGTAAGCCAACACCGCGCCGCACCGCCCGGCCCGTCCGCTACACCGGCGCCCGGGCACTCAAGGCCAGAATGAGCCAGTCATACGCCAGCGCCAGGGACTTTGTTGGTGCCGGCCAGCCGTCGATCACTGCGAACAGCCGCACACACCACTCCCCGCACAGGGCGTTCGCGAACTCCAGCCAGCCCAGCAACCGACGCCGAAGGCCGGAGTCATCGGGGCAGCCCAGGACGTGCACGTACTGAGCCAAGACCACCTCGATGACCCGGCCGGCCTGGGGTGAATCCGGGGTGACGCCGGCTGCCAGGGCCGGACCCACCTGGTCAAGAACCACTGCGGCGGGGTCGCGGCGCAGGCGTGCAGTGCCGCCCTGAGCACGGTCGGCCGCATAGTGCCCAGCCATGCGCCGCACGCAGATACAGAAGTCCGGGTCCTGGGACAGCCCAGCAGCCCGACCCACGCCTCCACCCGCCCCGGCTCAAGGGCTGTCAGAAAGCTCAGGAGTCATCGAGCGCGTGATCCCCGCAAAATTCGGGGTCGGCATCCAGGCCGCCGAAGACAGTACCGAGGAAAACGTCGACCAGGCGACGGCGTTGTCCTCGGAAAGCTTGGCCAGTTTGTGCATGAGACCCATCTCCTCGCGGGTGGACCCGCGCTTGGCCACCGCCGTCAGCACCGCGCCGCAGGCGCAGCGTCCGGATCTGTACCGCCAGAGCTTCGGCAAACGCCGCAGCGACCTCGGGCAGCGAGATCTCCCAATCGACGACCTTCCGGACCGTGGGCAGACCCAGTCCCAGAACGAGCAGCGTCCGCACAAGGCCCAAACATGCGACAGCGTCGATGTCGTACAGGCGGAAGCCAACCGAACCACGGGCAGTCGGCAGCACGACCCCACAGCCGGAACAGAACCGAATAACCTCCACCACCAGACCGGAGCGCTGACGGACAAGCGGCGCAAGCAACCGCAGAACATCAACCCACCCTGATGCCCAGCCTGGTGCCCGGCCTCGCCGGTGGAATAGCAGCGCGCCTTCCCTCTCGTCCGCCTCCACCTCGAGACCGACCGCCCACCGCCAACCAAACCCGGCAACGCCACACACCAAAACAAGGACCCCGGCCGATAGACAGGCCCAGTCCGCCTCAGCTGGGACAACCTCACCACCGTCCAGCAGTGGATGTGCGAGCAGGTCCCCGGAATCGAGCCTGCGACCGAGGACGAGAAGCCACCCGCACGCCGTACGCAGGCCGACAAGTGGGCGATGAACTACGAGGCCACCAAGCAGTTCTACGAGCGCGAGGGACACCTGCGGGTGCCGAGGAAGCACGTCGAACGGATCGTCGTCGGCGAGGACCAGGAGGAGCGGGAGCTCCGGCTCGGGGCGTGGATCGGGAACCAACGCAGCCGCACCGCGACGCTGTCTCCGGAGCGGTTCGAGCAGCTGTCCCAGGTCAGGATGTGGTGGTCGTGATGGGCATCGCCGACACCACCGCCACAGCGCGGGCGCGCCGCCTCCAGCGCCCTGCTGCTCGCCCGCCTTCAGCAGTCGGCCTCCCCCGCACCGCAGGAGGCCCCGGTGGAGGAACCGGCCCGGGCTCCGGCGCTGGACGCAAAGGACGTCCTGGCGGTGGCGGAGCGATTCCCGTAGGCCGTGGCCGCGCCGGGCGAGCGCCACTGGCCGGACGGGGAGTTCCTGGACGTCGTCCTGAGCGCAGTGCGCACCGAGGAACGAGAGGGGTACATCCAGCGCCTGGAGGTGTTCGTAAAGCAGCACCGCTCCCCGCTTGGAGGAGATGCTGCGGGCGTATGGGCCGGGCAGTAGACCCGCTCGCACGGCCGATACGCACTGATCGGGCAGCCCAAGACCCTGGCCGTCCTGGAGCGGATGGAGATCAACCCGTTCGGTCTGCGCGGCCAGTGGGAGATGAGATGGAGGCCACCCTGATGGATGACCTCGAGTTCGCGTCGGGGCCGCGCATCCGCCTCAGCCGGTGAGCAGCCGAGAACGAGCAGCGGGGCCGGGCAGCGTGATCCTGTCCGGCCCTGCTGTCGTCGGTCAGCCGAAGTCGAGCGTCTCTCCAGGATCCCTGCCTTGGTCATGGCGGGGTCAGTCCAGAAGGAGTGTCCTAGTAGCGGAGGTCCTTCTGTTCGGTGATCAGGCGGCCGGCGATGTGGAGGTTGCCGTCGGAGTCGAGCACCGCGATGATCTTTTTCGTGGAGCCGTGGTAGGTGGTGAAGTAGATCTTGTCCGCCTCCTGCGAGGTGGAGCGGTTCGTGTTCACGGACAGCTCGATGCTCACCGGGGAGCTGATGAGAACGTCCTTCTTCGGCGAGGTCGGGTAGACCTGGTTCTGCCGCAGCTGAATGCGGCCGTGAGTCTCTCCCTCCGCCCAGTCCGTTGCCACCCCGAGATCGATGTCAGCCATGCGAATCCCCCTCCAGATCCGATGAAAGAGCTTTCGGTCCGGGCCGCCACAGGACGTCCCGAACCGCCCCAGAACCTATACAGACCGTTCACGGGAGTCACTAACCGTTGCACGCATGGCTGGTTTTCCACCCAGGAAAGGAATGCCAGAAAAGCACCGTGACAGAACCCCGGCCCCCGGCTTCTTCAGGCCGTGCGTCGGCCGTGACGGGCCTACCGCCAGCGCACGCAGTCATCAACCGTCGGCCGGCTCGGCGAGCATGGCGGTGAGCTGGTCCCTCCAGGCAGGCATACAGCGCAGCCTGGGCGACCGTGGGTGCCACGCACGCGTCACCACGGTAGATCTTGGTATCGACATCGGTGAAGGCAACCAACTGCAGGACGTTCTCCTCCCTCTCGCCCGACCAATATTCCGGACATCTGGGCCCCCTCCGCATCCGCCAGTCGCCCCTGGTTGTGCCGCTGAGCGACCGGTTCGACGACGTGGCGCGGTGTGCGCCGTCGCTTCCCGGCCGTTGCGCCCCATGTGCCGTGGCTGTGGGAGTGGGGTTCGAAAGAGACTTCGGCTGGAGGTGAATCCTTTTCGGATCTCCCTGCCTCTTGTCTGTGTACCGGCCGAACGGACCGGCAGAACCGAAAGGAACCACCAATGATGGTCACCAGCCTCGTAGTGATCGGAGCCCTGCTCGTGGGCGCGTGCAGCCAGCACCTGATGCGGCGCTACAGGAGCCGAAGCTGACCAGCACTTCGCCTGTAGGGCGCCTTCCGGGTAGGAGTCTTAGACCGTGTCCTATATGGCTGTTGTCCGTTGGTGTGGGCATGGGGAGCGGGCGGTGGGGCTGGATTGTTCCTGGCGGTTTGTGGCCGTTGGT
>NZ_JBWKFM010000057.1:0-13628 GCF_056434285.1 Streptomyces sp. NPDC044063 | reverse complement strand
CCCCCCCCCCCCCCCCCCCCCCCCCCCCCCCCCCCCCCCCCCCCCCCCCCCCCCCCCCCCCCCCCCCCCCCCCCCCCCCCCCCCCCCCCCCCGGCGGTGACGTAGACGATGCCGTCGCGGGTGGGGTCCACGGTCTCGCCGATGGGCACCGCCTTGCCGACGCGGGTGCCGCGCAGCGCGTCGGTGCGCTCGTAGACGTGGTTGTGGCCGTTGATGACCAGGTCCACCCGGTGCTTCTCGAACAGCGGCAGCCACGCGGCGCGCACCCCGCCGTCCGAGGCGTGGCCGCGGGTGGTGGAGAAGGCGCAGTGGTGGAAGAAGACCACCACGAAGTCGACGTGCGGGTGGGCGCGCAGCTCCCGGAGCCGGCGGTCGAGCCAGGCGGTCTGCCGGCCGCGGCTGTAGCCGGCGTTGGCGGTGATCTCGTACGAGACGTCGTTGGCGTCCAGCGCGACGACCGCCACGTTCCCGTGGACGAAGGAGTAGACCCCCGGCGCGTGCCGCGGGTCGAAGCCGTTGTCCGGCAGCGCCCAGCGGGCGCTCTGCCCGCCGTAGCCGTTGGGGGAGTACCAGGCCTCCATGTCGTGGTTGCCGGTGGTCACCATCCAGGGCACCCGGGACGCCACCCGCTCGGTCTGGGCCAGGAACTGGTCCCACACCCGGGCGTCGTAGACGTCCGCCGGCTTGCCCGCGCCACTGTCGTCGGCGTAGCAGATGTCGCCCGCGTGGAGGTGGAACGCCGGCTCCTGGCCCAGGATCAGCTGGCCGTTGGCCAGGGCGTGGTAGCTCACCCCCTGGTCGCCGAAGGCGGTGAAGACGAACGGCTCGGGGTGCGCCGGGGCCGTGGTGAAGGTGCCGATCGCGGCGAGGTGCCGGGGGTCGGCGCCGTCGTGGCCGTCGTGGCCGACGGCGTAGTAGTAGGTGGTGCCCGGGGTCAGGTCGTCCAGGGCCGCGTGGAGATAGACCTGGTCGACGGCCGGGAGCTTCCCGGTCAGCGGCGGGGTGTGGAGGTCGCGCTCCTCGGCGGCGATCCGCTCGCCGAGCTCCCAGGGCCGGGTGCCCACGCGTACGTGCGGGTGACGGACGGCGAAGGGCACCTGCCAGGAGATCCGCATCTGCGTCCGCGGGTCCGCGCCGAAGGCGAGGTGCCGGCCGAAGGGCGCGACGAGCGAGCCGTCGACTCTCGCCGTCGCCGGGGCGGTGACGAGGCCGGGGGCGGTGACGGGGCCGGGGGTGCGCGGCCGGGCGTACGCGGCCGGCCCGGCGCCCAGCAGACCGGTGGCGGGGACGGCCCCCGCCGTGACGGCGCCCGCGGTGACGGCACCGGCGCGCAGGACGCCGCGGCGGGTGAGCCGGGCGCGCAGGTACTCGTGCTGTTCCGCCATCGTCATCCGGCGCGCCAGCCGGTCGGGGATTCCTACCCGTGGTGTGTCCATGCCGGGAAGGTCCCCAGAAAACACGCTCCGGGCACCCGGTTCGCCCGAACGTGGCCTGTCCGGCAGGCATCGTGTCCGTAATATGGACGGTGCGTGTCATCCATCGGGACGAGGAGTACGGTCCGGGTATGTCTCGCAGCATTCGCCTCGCAGTGATCCCCGGTGACGGTATCGGCCCCGAAGTAGTGGCCCAGGGCCTCAAGGTCCTCACGGCCGTGCTCCCTTCGGACGTCAAGCTGGAGACCCGGGAGTACGACCTCGGTGCCCGCCGCTGGCACGCCACCGGTGAGACCCTCACGGGCGTCGAGCTGGACTCCCTCAAGCAGCACGACGCGATCCTGCTCGGCGCCGTCGGCGACCCGTCGGTCCCCTCGGGCGTGCTGGAGCGCGGGCTCCTGCTCAAACTGCGCTTCGCCTGCGACCACTACGTCAACCTGCGTCCGGCGAAGCTGTTCCCCCGAACGGCTACCCCGCTCGCGGGCGACCCGGAGATCGACTTCGTCGTCGTCCGTGAGGGCACCGAGGGCCCGTACACCGGCAACGGCGGCTCGATGCGCACCGGCACCCCCGCCGAGGTCGCCACCGAGGTGAGCGTCAACACCGCCTACGGCGTGGAGCGCGTGGTCCGCGACGCCTACGAGCGCGCCCGGTCGCGCCCCCGCCGCAAGCTGACGCTGGTGCACAAGAACAACGTCCTCGTGTACGCGGGCCACCTGTGGAAGAACATCTTCGACCGGGTGGGTCGCGAGTACCCCGACGTCACCACCGACTATCTGCACGTCGACGCCGCGACGATCTTCTTCGTCACCGACCCCGGCCGCTTCGACGTGATCGTCACCGACAACCTCTTCGGCGACATCCTCACCGACCTCGCCGCCGCCGTCACCGGTGGCATCGGCCTCGCCGCCTCCGGCAACATCAACCCCGAGGGCGTCTTCCCCTCGATGTTCGAGCCGGTCCACGGCTCCGCGCCCGACATCGCGGGCACCGGCAAGGCCGACCCGACGGCCGCCGTGCTGTCGGTGGCCCTGCTGCTGCGCCACCTCGGCTACGAGGCGGAGGCGGACCGGGTGGAGGCGGCCGTCACGGCGGACGTCACGGAACGGGACGACTCGTTCCGCAGCACCGACCGCGTCGGCGACGCGCTGGTGGCCCGCGTACTCGCCGGCACCGCCACCGGCTGACCCGGCGCCCGCCCGGAGCGCGGCCGGGTGCCACCATCGATTCCCGGCCGCGCACACACGTTTTCCGTCGGGCACCTCACGAGCGATAATCGAACGTGGGGCCGCGATATGAGGCGAAGCTCAGACGTCCTCGTACACGCCGGGACGGAGATGAGCGCGGTCCGTCACACATCAAGGTGAAGGACACGCATTCATGACGACGCCCACGATCGAGCTCAAGCCCTCGTCGCACCCGCTGCCCGCCGCCGAGCGGGAGAAGATCCTGGCCAGCCCCGGCTTCGGCCGCCACTTCACCGATCACATGGTGACGATCAAGTGGACCGAGGGCCGCGGCTGGCACGACGCCCAGCTCGTTCCGTACGCGCCGCTGTCGATCGACCCGGCGAACATGACGCTCCACTACGCCCAGGAGATCTTCGAGGGGCTCAAGGCGTACCGCCGCCCCGACGGCTCCGTCGCCACCTTCCGGCCCGACGCCAACGCCCGGCGCTTCCAGGCGTCGGCCCGCCGGCTGGCCATGCCGGAGCTGCCGGTCGAGCTGTTCATCGAGGCCTGCGACGCGCTGGTCCGCCAGGACGAGGCCTGGGTGCCCGCGCACGGCGGCGAGGAGTCGCTCTACCTGCGTCCCTTCATGATCGCGACCGAGATCGGTCTCGGCGTGAAGCCGGCCAACGAGTACCTCTTCCTCGTCATCGCCTCCCCGGCGGGCGCGTACTTCCCCGGTGGCGTCAAGCCCGTCTCCGTCTGGCTCTCCGAGAACTACGTCCGCGCCGTCCCCGGCGGCATGGGCTTCGCCAAGACCGGCGGCAACTACGCGGCCTCCCTGCTCGCCCAGGCCGAGGCGGCCGAGAAGGGCTGCGACCAGGTGGTCTGGCTGGACGCGCTGGAGCACCGGTGGGTCGAGGAGATGGGCGGGATGAACCTGTACTTCGTGTACGGGGACAAGATCATCACCCCCGAGCTGACCGGCTCGCTGCTCGCCGGCGTCACCCGTGACTCCCTGCTGAAGGTCGCCCGGGACATGGGCCTGACGTCCGAGGAGGGCCGCGTCTCCACCGAGCAGTGGAAGCGCGACACCGAGAACGGCACCCTCACCGAGGTCTTCGCGTGCGGCACCGCCGCCGTGATCACCCCGGTCGGCCACGTCAAGTCCCAGGGCGGCGAGTGGACCCACTCCGACGGACGGCCCGGCGAGGTGACCCTGAAGCTCCGCAAGGCGCTGCTGGACATCCAGACCGGCGCGGCCGAGGACGTCCACGGCTGGATGCACCCCCTGGGCTGAGGCCCCGCCGCGGGCACACCCGTCGCTCCACCGATCACCCGCCACTTGCGTGTGTTGTCGTGAACACAACGCACGCAAGTAGGCGGGATCGTTGTGCCGGAGGCCCTTGTCCGTGCCCCGCCGGTCCGTCACCGTGATCGTCCATGGGACAGGGACAGACACAGCACGACGGGTCGGGACCGGCGGAGGAAGCGCCGCCGGCACGGCAGTGGAAGAAGATCTGGGTCGGCTCGGCGGGCAACATGGTCGAGTGGTTCGACTGGTTCGTCTACGCCAGCTTCTCCCTCTACTTCGCGGACGCGTTCTTCCCCAAGGGCAACGACACCGCGAACCTCATGAACACCGCCGGCATCTTCGCCGTCGGCTTCTTCATGCGGCCCGTCGGCGGCTGGCTGCTGGGCCGCGTCGGCGACCGGCGCGGCCGCAAGGCGGCGCTCACGCTGACGGTCACCCTGATGTCCGCGTCCGCCGTGCTCATCGCCGTCGCCCCCACCTACGCGGTCGCCGGTTACGGCGGCGTCGCCGTGCTGCTCGTCGCCCGGCTGCTCCAGGGGCTCTCGGTGGGCGGCGAGTACGCCGCCAGCGCCACGTACCTCACCGAGGCCTCCGCGCCCGGCCGGCGCGGCTTCGCCTCCAGCTTCCAGTACGTGTCGATGACCGCCGGGCAGATCCTCGGGCTCGGCCTCCTGATCATCCTGCAGCACACCCTCACCGGCGCCCAGCTCCACAGCTGGGGCTGGCGCATCCCGTTCGCCGTGGGCGCCCTGGGCGCGGCCGTCGTCTTCTACCTGCGGCGCACCATGCTGGAGACGGAGGCGTACGAGGAGGCCGACGGGCACAGCGCCGACCGCGGCACGATCCGCGCGCTGCTGCGGCACCGGCGCGAGGCGCTCCTGGTGATCGCGCTGACCATGGGCGGCACCGTCGCGTACTACACGTACACCACCTATCTGACGAAGTACCTCTCCAAGACCGCGGGCCTGCCCAAGGAGACCGCGACGCTCGTCAGCTTCTGCGCGCTCATCGTCTTCGCCTGTCTGCAGCCCCTCGCCGGCGCCCTGTCGGACCGGATCGGCCGCCGGCCGCTGCTGATCACCTTCGCCCTCGGCTCCACCTTCCTCACCGTGCCGATCATGACGATGCTCCGGCACGCGGACTCCTTCTGGCCCGCGCTGGGGCTGTCGCTGCTGGCCCTGGTGATCGTCACCGGCTACACGTCGATCAACGCCTGCGTGAAGGCCGAGCTGTTCCCGACGGGCGTACGGTCGCTGGGGGTGGCCCTGCCGTACGCGATCGCCAACGCGCTGTTCGGCGGGACGGCGGAATACGTGGCGCTGTGGTTCAAGAAGAGCGGCCTGGAATCCGGCTTCCCCTGGTACGTGGCGGGGTGCGCGGCCGTGTCGCTGGTGGTCTACCTGACGATGCGCGAGACGCGCGACATCGACCTCAAGCGGGTCGGCGGGTCCACCGGGGGTGTGGTGGAGACGGACAAAGTGCCCGCATCCTGAGACTCTCCCGCACCGGGGACCGGACCTGTGCCAGCATGCCCCCATGCTCCCGTTCGCCACGATTATTGGCAGCAGGCGCGCCGGTCCGCAGTGACCGCGCCGTACACCACCCCGTACGCCGCGGACACCGTCGTCCCAGACCCGCGCGCAGACCTCTCGCACCCGCGAGAGGTTTTTGCGTTTCCGGACCATCCCACCGGACACGCAAGGGCGAGGGATCATAGGGGGACGGTGGAACCGGTCATTCCGGCAGACCGAGATCCTCACAGGAGTCAGAGCAGCATGACGGACGCAACCGACGGCCCCGACGAAACCGTCCACGGCCCCGACGACGCCTTCCACGTCTTCGACACCACGCTGCGCGACGGCGCCCAGCGCGAGGGCATCAACCTCACCGTCGCGGACAAGCTGACCATCGCCCGCCACCTGGACGACTTCGGCGTCGGTTTCATCGAGGGCGGCTGGCCGGGCGCCAACCCCCGGGACACCGAGTTCTTCCGGCGCGCCCGCGAGGAGATCGACTTCCGGCACGCCCGGCTCGTCGCCTTCGGCGCCACCCGCAAGCCGGGCGTACGCGCCGAGGACGACCCCCAGGTGACCGCCCTGCTGGACTCGAAGGCCCCCGTCGTCACCCTGGTGGCCAAGTCCCACGACCGGCACGTCGCCCTCGCCCTGCGGACCACACTGGACGAGAACCTCGCCATGGTCCGCGACACCGTCGCCCACCTGCGCGCCCACGGCCGCCGCGTCTTCGTCGACTGCGAGCACTTCTTCGACGGCTACCGCGCCAACCCCGGCTACGCCACGGACGTCGTGCGCGCCGCCCACGAGGCCGGCGCCGACGTCGTCGTCCTCTGTGACACCAACGGCGGCATGCTGCCCGCCCAGGTCGGGGAGGTCGTCCGCGAGGTGCTCGCCGCGACCGGCGCCCGCCTGGGCATCCACGCCCAGGACGACACCGGCTGCGCGGTGGCCAACACCCTGGCCGCCGTGGACGCCGGCGCCACGCACGTGCAGTGCACCGCCAACGGCTACGGCGAACGCGTCGGCAACTCCAACCTCTTCCCGGTCGTGGCCGCCCTGGAGCTCAAGTACGACCGCCCGGTGCTGCCCCCCGGGAAGCTCGCCGAGATGACCCGGATCTCGCACGCCATCGCCGAGGTCGTCAACCTCACCCCCGCCACCCACCAGCCGTACGTGGGGGTCTCGGCCTTCGCCCACAAGGCGGGGCTGCACGCCTCGGCCATCAAGGTCGACCCGGACCTCTACCAGCACATCGACCCCGAGCGGGTCGGCAACACCATGCGGATGCTGGTCTCCGACATGGCCGGCCGGGCCTCCGTCGAGCTCAAGGGCAAGGAACTCGGCATCGACCTGGGCGGCGACCGCGAGCTGATCGGCCGCGTCGTGGCACGGGTCAAGGAGCGCGAGCTGGCGGGCTACACGTACGAGGCGGCCGACGCCTCGTTCGAACTGCTGCTGCGCGCGGAGGTCGAGGGCAGGGCACGCCGCTACTACCGCGTGGAGTCGTGGCGGGCCATCGTCGAGGACCGGCCCGACGGCACCCACGCCAACGAGGCCACCGTGAAGCTGTGGGCCAAGGGCGAGCGCATCGTGGCCACCGCGGAGGGCAACGGCCCCGTCAACGCCCTCGACCGCGCGCTGCGCGTCGCGCTGGAACGCATCTACCCGCAGCTGGCCTCACTGAAGCTGACGGACTACAAGGTCCGCATCCTGGAGGGCGGCCTCGGCACCGGCTCGATCACCCGCGTCCTGGTCTCGACCAGCGACGAGAACGGCGAGTGGTCGACGGTGGGCGTGGCGGAGAACGTCATCGCGGCATCGTGGCAGGCACTGGACGACGCGTACGCGTACGGGCTGAGGAGGGCGGGGGTGGAGCCGCAGGAGTAGCCCTGGGGTCCGGGGCGAAGCCCCGGTTACGGGAAGGGGCGGGGTGGGGGAAGGAACCCCCGGCCCCCCACCTACCGGTCGTACTCCGCCCCCAGCCCGGCCCCCAACAGGTCGTACGCCCGATCGGCCTCCAGATGAGCCTCGGTCAGGGCGTCGGCCACGCTCCGCCCCGCCGCCAGCTTCCGCCAGTTCTCCTGCGCCAGCCGATGGTGGACGGTGATGATCTGCGCCGCCGCCAGCCGGGCCGTCAGCGCGTCGCCGCCGCCGGCCGCCTCCAGGGCGCCGGCGAGCAGCTCCTCGTCCCGGTCGGAGTACCGCACCAGCCGGGCCAGCAGGCTGGGTGTCGTGTAGAGCATGTCGTTGAACGCCTTGACCCGGGCGTCGCCGTTGAGGCCCGTGATCGGGTCGTGGGCGTCGAGGCGCGCGTGGAAGTGCGCGCGGAGCGCGTCCAGCGGGGCCTGGCCGCCGGCCCGGTCGGTCACGACCCGCGCCGCCTCGCCCTGGTGGTCGGCGATGCGGTGCAGCGCCAGGTCCTCCTTGGCCGGGAAGTAGCGGAAGAGGGTCGGTTTGGACACCTCGACCGCCGCCGCCACGTCGGCGACCGACACCTGGTCGAAGCCGCGGCGGAGGAACAGCTCGATCGCGGTGTCGGACAGCGCCTGGCGCGTGCGCTGCTTCTTGCGTTCCCGCAGTCCTGGCTCGTCACTCACGGTCTCACTCTACCAGGTGATGTTTACCCGGAATCTTTTGTTACCAGGTTGCGTTTTCGGCGGGACCGGTCTTTCATGAGGACATGACTTCCACCGACGTGACTTCTGCCGGCGTGACCTCCACCGATGTCCTGGTCGTGGGCTCCGGCCCCAGCGGCCTCACCCTCGCCCTCTCGCTCGCCCGGGCCGGGGTGGGTGTGCGGATCATCGACAAGTCGCCCGTGTTCCACCGGGCTTCCCGCGGCAAGGGCCTCAACCAGCGCAGCCGCGAGATCCTCGACGACTTCGGGCTGGGGGAGAAGGCGACGGCCTCCGGCATCGAGCACATCGCCCTGCGCAAGTACCGCGACGGCGTCGCGGTCGCCGACCACATCGCCTTCGGGGACCGCGTCCCCACGCCCGACGCCCCCTACGCCAGCGGGGTGGTCATCCCGCAGTGGCGCACCGAGGAGATCCTGCGGGAGGGCCTCGCCGCGTTCGGCGTCGAGGTCGAACAGGGCTGTGAGCTGACCGGGTTCACCCAGGACGAGGACGGCGTCGTCGCCACCCTGGCCGACGGGCGGCGCGTCGTGGCCTCCTATCTGGCCGGCTGCGACGGCGGCCGCAGCCCGGTGCGCAAGGCGCTGGGCGTGGCCTTCGAGGGCCGGACCGACGACGAGGAGTGCATGGTGGTCGGCGACGTCCGCGTGGACGGGCTCGACCCCGCCTTCTGGCACCAGTGGTTCGACGAGGACGCCGCGCTGCTGCTCTGCCCCTTCCGGGAGGGCGACCACTGGCAGTTGCAGGGCTCGCCGGAGCGCGACGCCGAGGGCCGGCCCCTGCCGCCGACGCTGGAGAGCTTCCAGCGGCTCTTCGACAAGTGCGCGCGGGTGCCCGGGGTGCGGCTGACCGACCCGACGTGGTTCTCCACCTACCGCGTCAACGTCCGTATGGCGGACCGCTTCCGCGTCGGCCGGGTCTTCCTCGCCGGGGACGCGGCGCACGTCCACTCCATAGCCGGCGGGCTCGGCATGAACACCGGCATCCAGGACGCGTTCAACCTGGGCTGGAAGCTGGCGCTCGTCGTGCGCGGCCTGGCCGGGCCCGGGCTGCTGGACACCTACGAGGAGGAGCGGCTCCCCGTCGCGGCCTGGACGCTGAAGCTCACGGACGAGCGGCTGCGCGCGGTGGTCGAGGGGGTGCGGAAGCCGGGCGTGGGTACGGAGGCGGTCGTCACGGACGACGTCACCACGCTGGGCGTCGGCTACGGCTGGGGGTCGCTGGCGTGGGACGGCGCCATGGCGGGCGGGCGCGCGCCCGACGCGCCCTTCCGGGACGCGGTCACCGGCGCCGCGAAGCGGCTCTTCGATGTCTTCGCCGGACCGCGGTTCACTCTGCTGGGGATAGGCGAGGGCGGCGCGAGGGCCCTGGCGGAGGCGGGGGAGAAGTGCGCCGGCCTGCTGACCACGTGCGCGGTCGACGATCGCGACGGCCATGTGCGGCGGGCGTACGGGATCGAGGGCGACGGCCTCGTGCTGGTGCGGCCCGACAACCACATCGCGCTGAGCGCGGGCGTGGACCGAGGCGCGGAGGTCGTGGACCGTCTGCTGCGCCTCGGTCGCGGGCACCGCACGGTCAGGCCTGCGGCGCGGTCTTGACGGCGGAGATGTCGAAGGTCAGCTTCACCTTGTCGCTGACCATCACGCCGCCGGCCTCCAGGGCCGCGTTCCAGGTCAGGCCCCAGTCGGAGCGCAGGATCTCGGCGCCGCCCTCGAAGCCGACGCGCTCGCTGCCGTAGACGTCGGTGGCCGAGCCGTTGAACTCCAGGTCGATGGCCAGCGGCCGGGTGACGTCCTTGATGGTGAGGTCGCCGGTGATGCGATAGCGGTCACCGCCGAGGCGTTCGGCGGCGGTCGAGCGGAAGGACATCAGGGGGAAGGCCTCGGCGTCGAAGAAGTCGCCGCCGCGCAGGTGGGCGTCACGGTCCTTGATGCCGGTGTCGACGCTCCCGACCTTGATGTCGAGGGCGGCGGTGGAGCGGGAGGGGTCGGAGCCGTCGAGGTGCAGCGAGCCCTCGTGCTCGGTGAAGGCGCCCCGGACGTTGGTGACCATGGCGTGGCGCACGGTGAAGCCGATGCTGCTGTGCGCCGGGTCGATGGTGTAGTCGCCGGTCAGCGCGGCCAGCGCGGGGTCGGCGTCGAGGACGGCGACGGGGGCGGCGGAGGAGGTGGCGGTGTTCTGCTTGCGGGAGAAGAAGCCCATGGTGTGCTCCAGGTCGAGTTGTAGTTCAACTTTCAACGAGATTGACGATAGACCGATCTGGTTCAACTTTCAACTTATTCGGGCGGGGAATTTTCGGCCGGATCTCCCCGGCGGCGCTCATTGCCACGTCCGGGCCCGCGTGCCACCGTGTGCGCCGTGCCGTCGTCCGCCCCCTCGGGGAGAACCCGCCGCGGCTTCCTCGCCGCCACCGTCGCGAGCGCCTTCGGCCTCACCGTGCCCCCCTCGCGGGCGGAGGGCGCCGGGGACGCGGACGCGTTCGCGGTGCTGCGCCGCCGCTGGCGCGACCTCGTGCTCGGCACCGGCTTCGACCCCGCCGCCGAGCCCTACGCCGCCGTCCTGCGCCGCACCGGCGACCAGGCCCGCGCCCACCGCGCGAGCATGCGCCCCGCCCCCGCCTCGCTCTGGCCCGACGCCCCCTTCGACCCGCCCGCCGGCATCACCCGGAGCCTCGCCCGCCTCCTCACCATGGCCGAGGCCCATGCCCGGCCCGGCACGGGACTCACCGGCGACCCCGGCCTGGCCGCCGACGTCCTCGCCGGCCTCGACCACCTCCACGACCGCGTCTACCACCCCGGCGCCCCCCGCTACGGCAACTGGTGGGAGTGGCAGATCGGCAGCCCCCGCCTCCTCCTCGACACCCTCACCCTCCTCCACGACGACGTCGGCGCGCCCCGCCGCGAGCGGCTCCTCGCCGCCGTCGACCACTTCGTCCCCGACTCCGCGCTCGGCTCCTACTCCGGCACCTCCACCGGCGCCAACCGCGTCGACCTGTGCCGGGTCGTCGCCCTGCGCGGCGTCCTCGGCGCGGCCCCCGCGAAGACCGCCCTCGCCCGCGACGCCCTGTCGCCCGTCTTCCCCCACGTCACCCACGGGGACGGCCTCTACGCCGACGGCTCCTTCGTCCAGCACTCCTCCGTCGCCTACTCCGGCACCTACGGCTGTGTGCTCCTCGACGGCCTCGCCCGGCTCCTCACCCTGCTGCGCGGCTCCCCCTGGGAGGTCACCGATCCCCTCCGGCGGACCGTCCTCGACGGCGTCGAGCGGGCCTGGGCCCCATTTCTCCACAACGGCCTGGTCATGGACAGCGTCTCCGGCCGTGCCGTCAGCCGCGGCACGCAGAGCGCGGACCCGCTGCCCCTGCCGCAGAGCGACCACCAGCGCGGCCACGCCCTCATCGCCGCCATCGCCCTGCTCGCGCCCGCCGCGAGCACCGCCGAGCGGGACCGCTGGCACGCGATGATCAAGGGCTGGGCCGCCCGGGACACCACCGCCCCGCTGCTCACCGACCCCCGGTTCGGCGTCGCCGACCTGGCCCGCCTCGCCGCGGTCGCCGCCGCACCCGTCCCCGCCGCCCCCGAGCCGGTGGGCCACCGGCTGTTCCCCGCCATGGACCGGGCCGTCCACCGCCGCCCCGGCTGGGCGGTGAACATCGCCATGGCCTCCGACCGGATCGCCCACTACGAGAACGGCAACGGCGAGCACCCCCGCGGCTGGCACACCGGCGCCGGCATGACCTACTGGTGGGGCGCCCGGCACGGCGGCGATCAGTACGGCGACGCCTTCTGGCCCACCGTCGACCCCTACCGGCTCCCCGGCACCACCGTCTCGGCGCTCCCGCTCGCCGACAACGCCGGCGGCGCCTGGGGAGCCCCCCGGCCCGACGTGCGCTGGGTGGGCGGTGTCACCGACGGCACCTACGCGGCGATCGGGCAGCACCTCAAGGGCCTCGGCTCCACCCTGGAGGCGCGCAAGTCCTGGTTCTGCGCCGACGACGCCGTCGTCTGCCTCGGTGCCGGCATCACCGCCCGCGACGCGGCCGAGGTGGAGACCGTCGTCGACAACCGCAACCTCGGCGCCGACGGCACGCCCGCGCTCACCGTCGACGGGACGCCCCAGCCGTCCGACGACGGCTGGGAAGGGGAGTGGGAGTGCGCCCGCTGGGCGCATCTGGCCGGCCACGGCGGCTACGTCTTCCCGGACGGCGCCCCGCTGCGCGCCCTGCGCGAGAGCCGTACCGGTTCCTGGCGGGACATCAACACCGGCGGTTCCCCCGCCCCCCTCACCCGCCGCTACCTCACCCTGTGGCACCCGCACGGCACCGACCCCGACGACGCCGGCTACCTCTACCTCCTGATGCCCGGTGCCGGCCTCCGTGACGTCGAGGCCCGCGCCGCCGACCACGGCCGGCTCACCGTGCTCGCCAACACCACCGGGGTCCAGGCCGTCCACCTCCCCCCGCTCGGTCTGACGGCCGCCAACTTCTGGCGGCCCGGCACGGCCGGCCCCCTCACCGCCGGCGCGCCCTGCTCCGTCCTCGTCCGCCGCCACGGCCCCGCGGCCACCCTCCACATCGCCGAGCCCCCGCGCACCGGCACCCCCTTCGAGCTCACCTGGGACCGGCCCGTGAGCCGCGTCACCGCCCACGACGCCGCCGTCACGGTCCTCGCCACCGGCCCCCGGCTGCGGCTGCGCGTCGACCCGGGCACGGCCTGCGCCACCCATGGCTGCCGGGTGGACCTGGGGTGAACCGAAGGGGAATCGGCCGCGTGAGGGAGGCCCTTCCCCCTGACGGCCCAACCGCCCTGAGCCGTATCGGGGGCACCCGGGACGGCCGCATTTGTGGAGCCCCCACAGCGCGGGACCGCCTCTCGAACGCTGGGAACTGAGAGAGCCGCAGTGCACTTCTGTCCCGCCTGCCCACGAAATCGCGCAGGACGTTGTGTGGAACCGACATGATGTTCCGGGACCCCCGCCGCGTACCGTCTATCCATGAGCAATCTCGAAGGTGCGCCCCTAGAGGCGAGTGACGTCCGTGGGCGCGTCGCCGAGCTGCATGCCATTCGCGAGCAGGTTCGGCGTGGTCCGAGCGAGCGGGCTACCGAGGCCCAGAAGGCCAAGGGCAAGCTGACCGCCCGCGAGCGCATAGATCTTTTGCTGGACGAGGGCTCCTTCAACGAGGTCGAGCCCCTGCGCCGGCACCGGGCGACCGGGTTCGGTCTGGAGGCGAAGCGCCCCTACACCGACGGTGTCATCACCGGCTGGGGCACGGTGCACGGACGGACGGTGTTCGTCTACGCCCATGACTTCCGTATCTTCGGTGGCGCGCTGGGCGAGGCCCACGCCACCAAGATCCACAAGATCATGGACATGGCCATCGCCGCCGGCGCCCCCCTGGTCTCCCTGAACGACGGCGCCGGCGCCCGTATCCAGGAGGGCGTCTCGGCGCTCGCCGGCTACGGCGGGATCTTCCAGCGCAACACCAAGGCCTCGGGCGTCATCCCGCAGATCAGCGTGATGCTCGGCCCGTGCGCCGGCGGTGCCGCCTACAGCCCCGC
>NZ_JBWKFM010000056.1:0-13687 GCF_056434285.1 Streptomyces sp. NPDC044063 | reverse complement strand
CCCCCCCCCCCCCCCCCCCCCCCCCCCCCCCCCCCCCCCCCCCCCCCCCCCCCCCCCCCCCCCCCCCCCCCCCCCCCCCCCCCCCCCCCCCCACGACGGGACGAACAGGCGTCAGCCGGCCAGCTTGGCCAGGGCGGCGTCGACGCGGGCCAGGGTGCGCTCGCGGCCGAGGATCTCCAGGGACTCGAACAGCGGCAGACCGACCGTGCGGCCCGTGACGGCCACCCGGACCGGCGCCTGGGCCTTGCCGAGCTTCAGTCCGTGCTCCTCGCCGGCGGCGACCACGGCGGCCTTCAGGGCGTCCGCGTTCCACTCCGCCGCGGCCAGCTTCTCGCGGGCGGTGCGCAGCAGGGCGTCCGAACCCTCCTTCATGGCCTTCGTCCAGGACGCCTCGTCCTCGGCGGGCTCGTCCAGGAAGAGGAAGTCGACGTTGGCCGTGATGTCGGAGAGGACGGTCAGGCGCGTCTGGGCGTGCGGCGCGATGGCCTCCCAGGCGGCCCGGTCGAACTTCTCCGGCGCCCACGGGGCGTGCGGGGCGGCGAGCCAGGGCTCGCAGGCCTCGGCGAACGCCTTCGGGTCGAGGCGGCGGATGTGGTCGGCGTTGATCGCCTCGGCCTTCTTGAGGTCGAAGCGGGCCGGGTTGGCGTTCACGTCCGTGATGTCGAACGCGGCGACCATCTCGTCGATCGTGAAGAGGTCCTGGTCGGCCGAGAGGGACCAGCCGAGCAGGGAGAGGTAGTTGAGCAGGCCCTCGCGGAGGAAGCCGCGCTCCCGGTAGAGGTTGAGGGAGGACTGCGGGTCGCGCTTGGAGAGCTTCTTGTTGCCCTCGCCCATCACGTACGGCAGGTGGCCGAAGGACGGGGTGGTGCCGTTGCCGACACCGATCTCGGCGAGCGCCCTGTAGAGGGCGATCTGCCGCGGGGTGGAGGACAGCAGGTCCTCGCCGCGCAGCACGTGCGTGATCTCCATCAGTGCGTCGTCGACGGGGTTGACGAGCGTGTAGAGCGGGGCGCCGTTGGCGCGGACGATGCCGTAGTCCGGAACGTTCTCCGGGGTGAAGGTCATCTCGCCGCGCACCAGGTCGGTGAAGGTGATCGGCTCGTCGGGCATCCGGAAGCGGACGATGGGCTCGCGGCCCTCGCGCTCGTACGCCGCCACCTGCTCGGCGCTCAGCTCGCGGCAGGCGCCGTCGTAGCCGGAGGGCTTGCCGGCGGCCCGGGCGGCCTCGCGGCGGGCGTCCAGCTCCTCGGTGGTGCAGTAGCAGCGGTACGCGTGGCCGGCGTCGAGCAGCTTGGCCGCGACGTCCTTGTAGAGGTCCATGCGCTGGGACTGCCGGTACGGCGCGTGCGGGCCGCCCACCTCGGGGCCCTCGTCCCAGTCGAGGCCCAGCCAGCGCATGGCGTCCAGCAGCTGCTGGTACGACTCCTCCGAGTCGCGCGCCGCGTCGGTGTCCTCGATGCGGAAGACCAGGGTGCCCTTGTGGTGACGGGCGAACGCCCAGTTGAAGAGGGCGGTGCGGACCAGACCCACATGGGGGTTGCCGGTCGGCGAGGGACAGAAACGTACGCGGACGGTCGCGTTAGCCACGCTTGATCACCTTGTTGGTGAGAGTGCCGATGCCTTCGATGGTGACGGCGACCTCGTCGCCGACGTTCAGGGGCCCGACGCCGGCCGGGGTCCCCGTGAGGACGACGTCGCCGGGGAGCAGCGTCATCGCCTCGGTGATGTGGACGATCAGGTCCTCGACGGTGCGCACCATCTCGCCGGTGCGGCCCAGCTGGCGCTGCTGACCGTTGACGGTGCACATGATCCCGACGTCGGACGGGTCGAGCTCGGTCTCGATCCAGGGACCGAGGGGGCAGGAGGTGTCGAAGCCCTTGGCCCGGCCCCACTGCTTCTCGCTCCGCTGGATGTCGCGCGCGGTGACGTCGTTGGCGCAGGTGTAGCCGAGGACGACGTCCTTGACGCGCTCGCGCGGGACCTCGCGACACATGCGGCCGATGACGACGGCGAGCTCGGCCTCGTGGTGGAGCTCGCTGGAGAAGGAGGGGTAGGCGATCGCGTCGCCGGGACCGATGACGGTCGTCGAGGGCTTGAAGAAGACGACGGGCGCCTCGGGGACCTCGTTGCCCAGCTCCGCCGCGTGTTCGGCGTAGTTGCGCCCGACGGCGACGACCTTGTTGGGCAGCACGGGCGGCAGCAGCCGCACCTTGCTCAGTGGGATCTTCTGCCCCGAGCGCTCGAATTCCGCGAAGGGGTGCCCCTTGATGATGTCGAGGACGGGACCGCCTTCGGTCGAGGCGTCCCCCTCTACGACGCCGAAGGCGACGTTGCCGTCGATGGAGAACCTTGCGATGCGCACGGGAAGCTCGTGCCCCTTTGTCTGATCGGCCGGAGTCTGACACCTCAGGCTATCGCGGGGGGCGCGTGCGGCCCGTGCGCTCTCGCGCAAGGTTCCGGGGCGGCCGGGGCCCATGGGGCCCGGCGGCCGGCCGGTTCCGGACCGGTCAGCCCTGGACCGGCAGGGGCTGGGGGGCGACCATCAGCACCGTGCGGCGGGGGTTGGCGGTGACCGTCGGCAGCGCGGTGGCGTGCTCCGGGCGCTCGGCGACGGCGAAGAGGCCGGCGGCGTCCTCGAGGTGCGCGAGCGTGGTGCGGCGCGGGTTGGCGGTCTTCCGGGACGGCATGGACGTCTTCACTGGGCTGCCTCGCGTAGGGGGGTCGTGGCGCTCTTCCCGGGCGCTTTCCGGCGCGCCTTCGGAGCCTGTGCAAAGAACCAGGCTAAGACGGCCCTATCCCCAGCGGTGCGTCGGTCGAGTCATGGCCACCCTGTGAGTTTCCTCACGACGCAAGCGAAAAATGCGGCATAACGGTCAGCGAATCCGACCCCGCGAAACGGACATCAGCGGACTGAATCAGACGTTCCGCTCCTGATCATGGCGACTGGGACACGGGGGGATGGCCGGAGAGAGACGTGTGACTCATGGCAATAAATCCGGCATAAGGGGGCGGAACCTCTACAGTGCGTCACGACCGGCCTCACCGTGCGTCACGCTTCGTCCCGTCCTGGGCACCGGCCTTGTTGGGAGATCCGGCACTGTGCTGGAATTCCGGGGACCGCCAGGGGGGCACCGCGGTCCCCCACGACTCGACACCGTCCCTCCGCTCACCCGGCGGGACGCCTGGTCCAGAGGTTGCGACGCTAGTGCAGGGACGTTTCAAGAGGGATGGCAGCGCTGCGGCGGAGCCGGAGCCGCGCGGTGCGACCGACCGCGGCACGCCCGTCGACGCACCGAGCGGTGGCGAGCCCACCGAACGGCCGAAGGGAAAGGGTGCCAACAGCACGGGCTCACGAATAGCCCTGCGCAACTGGCGCATTAGTACCCGTCTGGTCTCCCTGCTGGCCCTGCCCGTCGTCGCGGCGACGACGCTGGGTGCCCTGCGTATCGACACCTCGCTCGAGAACGTCGACCAGCTCGACCACATGAAGCTGCTCACGGACATGACGGGCAAGGCCACCGCGCTGGCCAACGCGCTCCAGGAGGAGCGCGACAAATCCGCCGGCCCGCTGATGCGCAACCAGCCGGACGACGCGGTCGTCTCCTCGCGGCAGCGCACCGACCGCACCATCGACGCCTTCCGTGAGACCACGAAGAAGGCGCGGCCGGACGATCCGACGATGGTCGGCGTGCAGTCGACCCTCGTCGACATCACGCGTGAGCTCGACAAGATCAAGAAGATTCGTGAACGTCCCTACAAGGACCACGACTACATCGCCCAGACCGTGGGCAGCTACAACACGCTGATCCAGTCGCTGCTCTCCCTGTCCCAGGACATGGCCCAGGCGACCAGCAACCCCGAGATGATCACCGCGACGCGCGCGCTGGCGACGTTCTCCTCCGCCAAGGAGTACGCCTCCATCCAGCGAGCCGTGCTGAGCGCCGCCCTGGCCAACCCCAAGGGCGCGCAGCTGAGCCCGAACGACCACCAGTACGGCGCCACCGCCCTCGCCAACGAGGAGCAGGCCCTCATCCGCTTCACGGCCATCCGCTCCGGCGACTCGGTCGAGCTCCTCAAGGCCCTCAACGGCGGTACGCCGGAGATCACCTCGGCGAACACCTTCGCCACCCGTGCCTTCGGCAACACCAATGCCCTGAAGGACGAGAAGACCACCTACCGCGACTGGTACGACCAGGACACCGTCAAGATCACCGAGATGGTGAAGATCGAGACGACCCTGCTCAACCAGATGGAGCAGAAGGCCGCCGAGCTCCGCGACGAGGCCAACCAGGACGCCATCCTCAACGGTGTCCTCATCGTCCTCGTCCTCGGCATCTCGCTCGTCGGCGCCTTCGTCGTGGCCCGGTCCATGGTGCGGTCGCTGCGGCGACTGCAGGACACCGCCCAGAAGGTCGCCAAGGAACGTCTGCCCGAGCTCGTCAAGCAGCTGTCCGAGACCGACCCGCAGGACGTCGACACGTCCGTGGAGTCCGTCGGTGTGCACAGCCGGGACGAGATCGGAAAGGTGGCCGCGGCCTTCGACGAGGTGCACCAGGAAGCGGTCCGTCTCGCCGCCGAGCAGGCCCTTCTGCGAGGCAACGTCAACGCGATGTTCACCAACCTCTCGCGCCGCAGCCAGGGCCTCATCCAGCGTCAGCTCTCGCTCATCTCCGAGCTCGAGAGCCGCGAGGCCGACCCGGACCAGCTGTCCTCGCTGTTCCGCCTGGACCACCTCGCGACCCGTATGCGCCGTAACGGCGAAAACCTCCTCGTCCTCGCGGGTGAGGAGCCCGGCCGACGGTGGACCCGTCCCGTGCCGCTCGTCGACGTGCTGCGTGCCGCCGCGTCCGAGGTGGAGCAGTACGAGCGCATCGAGCTCAGCGGTGTGCCGCCGACCGAGGTCGCCGGCCGCGTCGTCAACGACCTCGTGCACCTCCTCGCCGAGCTGCTCGAGAACGCGACCTCGTTCTCCTCGCCGCAGACCAAGGTCAAGGTGACCGGTCACGCCCTGCCCGACGGCCGGGTGCTGGTCGAGATCCACGACACCGGCATCGGCCTCTCGCCCGAGGACCTCGCGGCGATCAACGAGCGCCTCGCCAGCCCGCCCACGGTGGACGTGTCGGTCTCCCGGCGCATGGGTCTGTTCGTGGTCGGCCGTCTGTCCCTGCGACACGGCATCCGCATCCAGCTGCGCCCGTCCGACTCGGGCGGTACGACCGCGCTCGTCATGCTCCCGGTCGACGTCGCCCAGGGCCACAAGAAGCCCGCCCCGGGCGGTGCCGCCGGTGGCGGTGCGCCCGGCGCCGGTGCCCCCGGTGCCCCGGCGGCCGGTCCCGGCCAGCAGCGTCCGCAGGGCCCCGCGGGTGGTCCCGCCGGCGGCCCGCGCGCCACGATCGTGCCGCGCGGCACCGCGCCGGGCGGCGGTCTTCCGCAGCGCTCCGCGCCGGGCGCCGGCCCCAGCGGCGGTGCCGCCGCCGGCAGCCTCTTCGACACCACGCCGCGCGCCAAGGGCGGCCCGGCCGCGGGCGGCCCCGGCCTGCCCCAGCGGAACGCCGGCGGTCCCGCCGCCGTGCCGCCGCCGGCCGGTGCCGGCGGGCAGCCGCAGCTCCCCGCCCGGGGCGCCCAGGGCTCCGCTCCCGACGCCGGACGCCAGGCCCCGGCCTGGGGCGGCGACGCCCAGGCCCCGGCGGGCCGTACGGGCCGCAAGGGCGGCCAGGCCCCGGTCGACGACTGGCCGGTGGCCGGTGGCTCGCCGGCGGGCCAGGAGGCCCCGCGCGGTCACGACGACACGAACAACGGACCGGCCGGCCGCCCCGCGGCCCGGCAGGACCGCCCCCAGCGCCCCCAGCGCAAGAAGGGCGGCCCGGCCGCCGGTGGCGCGCCGCTGAACGGCGGTCCCGGCGACACGGCCCAGTTCCCCCCGATCACCCCGGCCACCGAGCCGCCGGCCGCCTCCACGGGCGCGTTCCCGCAGATCGGCGCCGACCGGCCGGCCCTGGGCCCGACCGACACCGCGCAGTTCCCGCCGGTGCCCGCCCGGGGCGAGGCCCTGGGCGGCACGACGGGCCGGTTCGACCTGCCCGGCACCCACGGCCAGGCGCCCGAAGGCGCCGCGGACCGCTTCGCGCGGCCGGAGGCCGGCGACGGCCCGGCCGCCACGGGGCAGTTCCCGCAGGTGGCTCCCGCCGAGTCGCGGAACGCGACCACGGGTGGCTTCGAGCTGCCCGGCGGCCCGTCGGCCGGCGGTCCCGCCGCCGGTGGACAGCCCGGTGCCACGCCGGTGTTCCAGGACCTGGAGTCGCACTGGTTCCGCGGTGAGGCGCAGGCCTCCGTGCCACAGCAGCCGACCGGCTCCGAGCGGCCCGCGCCGCAGGCCGCCGCCCCCGCCCCGGTCGCCGACGGCGACCAGGGTCAGGGCTCCTGGCCGGGCTCCCCCAACGACGAGCGCTGGCGCCGGGCCGAGCAGGTCCGCGAGCCCGCCGCGGGCGGAACCACCTCGTCCGGGCTGCCGAAGCGCGTGCCGCGCGCCAACCTCGTCGAGGGAACCGCCGAGACGACGCAGACCCAGTCCCTTCCGACCGGTCCGGCGGTCTCGCGTGCGCCCGACGACGTACGCGGCCGACTGACCAATCTCCGCCGGGGCATCCAGCAGGGACGTCAGGCCGGTAACGGCCCGGCCACCGGCAGTCACAATGTTGGCCCCACTTACCAGCAGGAGCGTTAGTTGAGTCCGATGAGCCAGGCGGCGCAGAATCTGAACTGGTTGATCACCAACTTCGTGGACAACACCCCGGGGGTGTCGCACACGGTGGTGGTGTCCGCCGACGGACTCCTTCTGGCGATGTCCGAAGGGTTCCCGCGGGACCGCGCCGACCAGCTGGCGGCGGTGGCCTCCGGGCTCACCTCCCTGACCGCCGGCGCGTCCCGCATCTTCGAGGGCGGCACGGTGACCCAGACCGTGGTGGAGATGGAGCGTGGCTTCCTCTTCATCATGTCGGTCTCCGACGGTTCCTCGCTGGCCGTGCTGGCGCACCCGGAGTGCGACATCGGCCTCGTGGGCTACGAGATGGCCCTGCTCGTCGACCGAGCGGGCAACGTCCTCACGCCCGACCTGCGCGCCGAGCTCCAGGGCAGCCTGTTGAACTGACCGACACATCACGCAAGTACCGTCCGACCGTACGGCCGAAAACCCCCCAACGGCCCCCGCTCGACGGCATTATTGCCATCCTGCTGTCCCGTCCGGAGGATTCATGACCCCGCCCGCCTCGCCCGGCCCGTACGGCGCTTCCCATCATGCGCCGTACGGGGATGAAGGCGACCAGCCGCTGGTCCGCCCCTATGCCATGACGGGGGGTCGCACCCGGCCGCGCTACCAGCTCGCCATCGAGGCACTGGTCAGCTCCACGGCCGACCCGGCCCACCTCGGAGGGCTGCTCCCGGAGCACCAGCGGATCTGCCACCTCTGCCAGGAGGTCAAGTCGGTCGCGGAGGTCTCCGCGCTGCTCAACATGCCGCTGGGCGTGGCTCGGATCCTGGTGGCGGACCTGGCGGAGGCCGGCATGGTGGCGATCCACCAGCCGGGTGGCAGCGGCGAGTCCGGCGGTACGCCGGATGTGACACTGCTCGAAAGGGTTCTCAGTGGACTTCGGAAGCTCTAGCGGAGGCGCGGTCGGCACCGGCCGCTCGACGACTTCCGCGAAGATCGTGGTGGCCGGCGGCTTCGGCGTCGGCAAGACCACCTTCGTCGGTTCGGTCTCGGAGATCAGTCCGCTGCGCACCGAGGCCGTCATGACGTCCGCTTCGGCGGGCATCGACGACCTGAGCCACGTACAGGACAAGAAGACGACGACCGTCGCCATGGATTTCGGCCGCATCACCCTTGATGACGACCTGATCCTGTATCTGTTCGGTACGCCCGGTCAGGACCGGTTCTGGTTCATGTGGGACGACCTGGTCCGCGGCGCCATCGGCGCCGTCGTCCTCGTCGACACCCGCCGCCTCGCCGACTGCTTCCCCGCCGTCGACTACTTCGAGAACAGCGGCCTGCCCTTCGTCATAGCCCTCAACGGCTTCGACGGACAGCAGCCCTACGGTCCCGAAGAGGTGCGCGAGGCGCTGCAGATCGGCCCCGACACGCCGATCATCACGACCGACGCGCGGCATCGGAACGAGTCGAAGAGCGCGCTCATCACGCTCGTCGAGCACGCCCTCATGGCACGGCTGAAATAGGGTTGTTCGACCGAATGTCGTGACGATGTGTAAGTTGTGGGATTGCCCACGGCACGCTTCGAAGTTCATAACGTTTCGACAGAGAATTGGCCGGACGCGACCACTGGGCGCGTCCGGCCGACTTCGTTCCGCGATCAACCGGTTCACTTTTTGACATGGCTCGGCCTTAATGCCCGTTTTACGTCAGGCAAATCGCGGCCTTCACGGGCTCTGTCCGGTGTTTGGAATGCGCCTGCCGGACGTGCTGGAATTCCCGGACTGAGCTTTCGTGGCTCCCACAGATAAACGGCACAGCACAGAGCAGACGCCGAGAGGTTGTTGGTCGAGTGAGGCGAAGAAAGACGGGCGCCGCGCAGGAGGCGCGGGACGCGCGGGGCAACTTCACCCCGCCGTCGCGCACAGCGGTGCCGCCTTCCGACATGCCCGAGCCCCCCGTGGCCCCCGAGACGGGCCGCGGCGGAAGATTCTCGCCCCGTAACTGGCGCGTGCCGGTCCGCCTGAACGCGATCCTGCTGATCCCCGTGATCATCGCCCTCGTGTTCGGCGGCCTGAAGGTCAAGGACTCGGTCGACACCTGGCTGGAGGCGGCCGACGCCGCGAAGACGGCACGGCTGGTCAAGGCCGCGACCGCGTACGCGCACGCCGTCATCGACGAGCGCGACGTGTCGGCCAGGCCGCTGCTGGAGGGCCGGCGCGACGACGACAACGTCAAGAAGGCCCGCGAGGTCACCGACGAGGCCAAGGCCGATTTCGACAAGCGCGTCAAGGAGATGCCGGACACCCCGGCCCTCAAGCGCCGTCTGAAGCTGGTCCGTGACGCCGAGCCGACGCTGGCCAAGCTGCGCCAGGCCGCGTACACGCCCGCCCTGGACGGGGCCAAGACGGAGGACGGCTACGGCGCCATCCAGCGTCCGCTCATGGCCTTCACCAATGAGCTGGGCCTGGGCACCGGCAACGTCACCGCCTACGGCCGCATGGTCTACGCCGTCTCGCTGGCCAAGGCCGCCGAGTCGCTCCAGCGTTCCATCGGTACCCATGTGCTGGTGGACGCGGGCACGGCCAAGAACCGCGAGACGCTGCTGACGTCCTTCTCCTCGTACAACTTCCTCGAGTACATCGCCCGCGGCGAGTACGAGGCCGGCGGTTCCGAGGAGGACATCAAGCGCCTCAACAACGCCCTGTCCGCCGACGCGCAGGCCCAGGAGATGGACAAGATGGCCCTGGCCGTCATGTCCGGCGCCACCACCGCGCAGCTCAAGGCCAAGGGCGTCACCGCCGACACCTGGTACGCCGCCTCCACCGCGAAGTTCGGCGCCTACCGGACCGTCGAGGAGCACCTGGCCGACAAGGCCGTGTCCGAGGCCGACACCGTCGCCACGGACGCCCAGAGCGAAGCCGTCGTCAACTCGTCGATCATGATCGCCGCGCTGCTGATCGCCTTCCTGGTGGCCGGCAAGATGGCCCGCTCGATGAGCTCCAACATGCGCCGGCTGCGCACCGCCGCCTTCGACGTGGCCGAGCAGCGCCTGCCGGCGCTGGTCGACCAGCTCTCGCGCACCGACCCGGGCCGGGTGGACACCCGTGTCCAGCCGATCCCGATCACCACCAAGGACGAGATCGGCGAGGTCGCCCGCGCCTTCGACCAGGTCCACCGCGAGGCCGTACGACTCGCCGCCGAGCAGGCCCTGCTCCGGGGCAACGTCAACGCGATCTTCACCAACCTCTCGCGCCGGAACCAGGCGCTCATCGAGGGCCAGCTGACGCTGATCACGGACCTCGAGAACAACGAGGCCGACCCGGACCAGCTGGAGAACCTCTTCCGCCTGGACCACCTCGCCACCCGTATGCGACGCAACGGCGAGAACCTCCTCATCCTCGCGGGCGAGGAGCCCGGCCGTCGCTGGGACCAGCCGATCCCGCTGGTGGACGTGCTGCGCGCGGCCACCTCCGAGGTGGAGGCCTACGAGCGCATCGAGCTGAGCGGCGTCCCGGAGGCCGAGATCCACGGCATGGCCGTGACCGACCTCGTGCACCTGCTCGCCGAGCTGCTGGAGAACGCCACCTCGTTCTCCTCCCCGCACACCAAGGTCCGCGTCACCGCGACCCGGCTGCCCGACGGCCGGGTGATGGTCGAGATCCACGACAAGGGCATCGGCCTGACCGCCGAGGACTTCGCGGACATCAACCACAAGCTGGCCAACCCGCCGACGGTGGACGCCGCGATCTCCCAGCGCATGGGTCTGTTCGTGGTCGGCCGCCTGGCCACCCGCCACGGCATCCGCGTCCAGCTGCGCCCCTCGGGCGAGCAGGCGGGCACCACCTCGCTGGTGATGCTCCCGGACGCGATCACGCACGGCGGTGGCGGCGAGGAGCTCGTCCAGGACGACTTCACGGTCCCCCGGATGGTCCCCGGCCAGCAGCAGCACCAGCCGGTCGCGGCCCCCGAGGCCCGCACCGCGGCCGATCTCGGCTTCGACGACTCCCGTTACGACGTCCGCCCGGACGCCCCGGGATCCGGTGCCCCGGGGATGGACCCGTTGGGCCGCTCCCTCCAGCGCGAGGAGCGCCGCGCGACGCTGGAGTCGCAGGCCGGCGACAGCCGTCCGCTGTTCCGCGACGAGGTGCCGCAGCAGCCGTACGAGCAGCAGCACACCCAGCCGTACGAGCAGACGCCCCAGCAGGCGCAGACCGTCGACCCGCACGCGACCGCCGGCTACGAGCACGGCGGGGCGCAGTTCGCGGAGAACGGCTACGCGGAACCCTCCTACGGGGATGCGGCGGTTGACGGTTCGCAGACCTACGGCGACTACAACGCGCCCGCCCACCAAGGCGACTGGCCCGAGCCAGGTCCGTACCAGGACGCGTACGGACAGGGTTACGGAGCGGATTCGGAATCCCTGCCGACCGCTGACACGGCCCAGCCGGAGCGCGTAGAGTTCGACCGTCCGGGCCCCGCCTCGAGCGGTTCCCCCTCGCTGACCGGGTCCGGTCTGCCGCGCCGCGACACGCAGTGGCGGTCGGCCGAGACGGGCGAGGAGGCCACGAGGGACGGCGGAGAACGGGAGCATTCCCAAGCGGAGGTCCCGCAGCGGCCTCAGGAGGGTGAGGACGCCGAATGGCGTTCGGCCAACGACGAGCGCTGGCAGCGTGCCGGGCAGCTCCGGGAGCCGAAGGCCGGCGGCATCACCTCCTCGGGCCTCCCCCGCCGGGTCCCCAAGGCCAACCTGGTCGAGGGCAAGGCGGAGCAGACCCAGCAGAGCGGGCCGCAGATCTCCCGCGCACCGGAGGACGTCCGCGGCAGGCTCGCCAACCTGCGCCGCGGCATCCAGCAGGGGCGCAACGCGGGGGGCGACTTCCCGGAGTCCTCCGCGCACGACCAGCAGCAACACGACCAGGGCTTCGGCCCCGGCGGCACCTACGATCAGGAGCGTTAGTTGAGCCCGATGAGCCAGGCGGCGCAGAACCTGAACTGGTTGATCACCAGTTTCGTGGACAACACCCCAGGGGTGTCCCACACCGTCGTGGTCTCCGCCGACGGACTCCTTCTGGCGATGTCCGAAGGGTTCCCGCGGGACCGCGCCGACCAGCTGGCGGCGGTGGCCTCCGGCCTGACCTCGCTGACCGCCGGTGCCTCCCGGATCTTCGAGGGCGGCACGGTCAACCAGACCGTGGTGGAGATGGAGCGCGGCTTCCTCTTCATCATGTCCATCTCCGACGGTTCCTCGCTGGCCGTGCTGGCGCACCCGGAGTGCGACATCGGCCTCGTGGGCTACGAGATGGCCCTGCTCGTCGACCGAGCGGGGAACGTCCTCACGCCCGACCTGCGCGCAGAACTGCAGGGGAGCCTTCTCAACTAGCAAAGAGGCAGTGCGTTTCGCGCCACCGCGCCATAGGGTGCGGTGGCGCGGACGGCAGTAGACAGGCAAGTCGGAGGAGGAGACGTGGCAACGCCCCCAGGCGGTTACCCGTATGGCAATGATCAGCAGGCTCAACAGCCGTTGAACCGCTACAACTTCCCCTCCTCACCGTCATCACCGATGTACGGGGACATGCCGGAGCAACGCCCTCCACATGCACAGCCTCAGCAGCACCGGCGTCCCGCCGCGCCCCCCGCGGCCGGCAGGAAGACCAATCCGCTGGTCCGTCCCTATGCGATGACCGGCGGCCGGACCAGGCCGCGGTACCAGCTCGCCATCGAGGCACTGGTGCACACCACGGCCCAGCCGTCCCAGCTCCACGGGCAGTTGCCGGAACACCAGCGCATCTGCCACCTGTGCCATGAGATCAAGTCGGTTGCCGAGATCTCGGCACTTCTTTCCATTCCGCTCGGCGTCGCCCGAATCCTCGTAGCCGACCTGGCGGAGGCCGGGCTCGTCGCCATTCATCAGCCCGGCGGCGATGCGTCCGCCGGCGGCCAGCCTGACGTGACACTGCTCGAAAGGGTGCTCAGTGGACTTCGGAACCTCTAGCGGCGAGGCAGCCCGCTCCACCACCTCCGCGAAGATCGTCGTCGCGGGTGGCTTCGGCGTGGGCAAGACCACGTTCGTCGGCGCGGTCTCGGAGATCAACCCGCTGCGCACCGAAGCCGTCATGACCTCCGCCTCGGCGGGCATCGACGACCTCACCCACGCGCCGGACAAGACCACGACGACCGTGGCCATGGACTTCGGCCGTATCACCCTGGACCAGGACCTGATCCTGTATCTGTTCGGTACGCCCGGTCAGGACCGGTTCTGGTTCATGTGGGACGACCTGGTCCGCGGCGCCATCGGCGCCGTCGTCCTCGTCGACACCCGCCGCCTCGCCGACTGCTTCCCCGCCGTCGACTACTTCGAGAACAGCGGCCTGCCCTTCGTCATCGCCCTCAACGGCTTCGACGGGCACCAGCCGTACACCCCGGAGGAGGTCCGCGAGGCCCTCCAGATCGGCCCCGACGCGCCGATCATCACCACGGACGCCCGGCATCGCAACGAGGCGAAGAGCGCGCTCATCACGCTCGTCGAGCACGCCCTGATGGCGCGACTGCGCTAGGGCGTCCGCCCGGCGGGCACGGATGCGAAGAGGTCCCCGCACTCCTGAGGGAGTGCGGGGACCTCTTCGTGTCCGCCGGGTGCGCTGTCCCGGGCGGGGGTGCTCAGCCCTGCCAGCTGTGCGGCGCGCGGAAACCGGGCGTGCGCTCCAGACGGCGCCAGCCGGCGGTGCTGCGGCGCGGGCCGGGAACCTGGGCGGCGTTCTCCCGGCCGGCGGCGCGGGCGAGGAGGACGGCGGTGACGGCTGCCAGTTCCTCGGCGTCCGCCAGGCCCTTCTCGACGCGTACGAGCGTGTCGTTCATGCGTATCTCCGATGGGGTGAAGTGCGGGACGTGCCTTACTGGGGTGGGTTGCCGTGCTTGCGGGACGGCAGGTCCGCGTGCTTGGTGGCGAGCATCGCGAGCGAGCGGATCAGTACCGAGCGGGTC
>NZ_JBWKFM010000055.1:0-25374 GCF_056434285.1 Streptomyces sp. NPDC044063 | reverse complement strand
CCGAACACCATCAACGAGTACCCCCACACCACGAGTCCCATGACTTCCGCAGCGGCACCCAGAGACAGCGCCGCCTCAGCGACCCACTCGAAGCTCTCGGGCACACCCAGCTCACGCTGGCGCGCGCGGACACGGGCCACGTCTTCACGACCGGCCGTGCCAGGATGGCCGAGCGCCGGGCGGGCGTAGTACGGCCAGGTGCCCCGACCCTCCTGCACGAACAGGGTCAGTGGACCGAAGTCCTCGGCCCGGGCACCGGTGCGGGGGACGGCGTCGTAATACGCCTCCAGCTGGGCCAGCTGCTCGGAGAACACAAGGGCATCCAAGCAGGTGAGGTCATGGTCTGCCACGGGATTCCGCGCGTGGCAGCCTCGGACTGACAATTACCCCATGGCCAACGTCAATGGATCACCCGTATCCGTCGAGCACATGATGTCCCTCGCCCTGACGAACTACGGGCATTTCACCACCATGAGGGTGGAGAACGGGGCGGTCCGCGGGCTTTCACTGCATCTCACGCGGCTCGTACAGGACTGTGCCACGGTCTTCGCGGCGGAACTCGACACCCAGCGCGTCCTGCGCTACGTGCGGCAGGAAGTCGGCCGACGGACCGACGCGCTGACCATCCGCGTCACCGTCTTCGCCCCGGACCTGGACATAGCACACCCTGCCGGAAAGGCGGAGCCCCACCTCCTGGTGACCACTCGTCCTGCAGGTGCCCTCGCTCCGTCTCCCCTCCGTGTCACCTCCCTCCCCTTCGGTCGCGACGTCGCCGCCGTGAAACACGTCGCGCAGTTCAGCCAGCTCAGACTGCGGCGTCAGGCGCAGCTCGCCGGGTTCGACGACGTCCTGTTCACCGAACCCGACGGCCGGATCTCGGAAGGCTGCACGTGGAACATCGGCTTCGTGGACCGCTCCGGTCAGGTGGTATGGCCGGACGCCGACATCCTGCCGGGCGTGACCATGCGTCTGCTGCAAGATGCCCACGACCCGGGCACCATTCGGACCGTCCCGGTCAGTGAACTTCCCTCTCTGCGCGCCGCCTTCGCCACCAACGCAGCCATTGGCGTGCGCGCCATCCGTGCGATCGACGAGGTGAGGTTCCCGGACCACGACACGGTGCTCACGGCTCTCAGGGATACCTATGCCGCGCTCCCGGCGGAACCCCTGTAAAGAATGAGTGCCGACCTCGCGAACCCTGTTATTGCTCAGTCGTCGAGCCCCCGGGGCAGTTCTCGAACCATCCAGATACCTGGCGATGGGGAGAACTTGGGCACCGAAGATCAACGGTTTACCCGGCGCCACTCCACGACTGCCTGACAGCCAACCCCGTCGCACGCCCACCATGTGCCCGATAAGCGGGACGACGGCGGTCTTGTGCTCCCGAGCAGTTGCCCGGGAGCACAAGACCGCCGGCTCGTCATTCATTTGGTGTCCAGCCACCACCAATGGCCGTGGGCCTTGCACCGGTACTCGCTCCACTCGTGGTGTTGCTGACCATGATTGCCCGCCGCGTAGCAGCACTCCTGGTCGTGGTAATACTTGCCACGCGTTGTCCAGTTCGACTGCGCCAGATCGTCGTCCGACGTGTTCACGGTGGTGCTGGTCGTGCTAGGCGAATCCGGCGACGGGACCGCAACGGCCGCCCCCGACGTTCCGGCCAGCAGCACCGCCGCCGTGACCGCCATCGCTGCCGGGGTGAGGCGAAATGCCCTCGATTTCATTGAGGTTGCCTCTCTTCTCAGGACCTGTCCTGATAGTGCGCCCAGACCGACCTCACCGTAATAGGCGTGCAGGAGCGCCACCCTCAGAGCGTCCCGCGCGGGCGGGTCCGTACTTCACGCGGCGTGAGGAACGGGGCAGGCCACCAGCCGACAGCCCCCACCCCTGACTCGGGGCGGCGCTCCACCGCGAATGAGGACGGCGACGCAGCCGACGGCTGGCAGCGGGTTGCCGACGTCGATCCGGCCCCCGCAGCCGTACCCGCCAGACCGGTGTGTACCCAAGCGATCGCCTCGGACGGCTACGCCGCGCACTCGCCGCACTCCAGGAGGTGGCACCGCCGCGCGCACTGGGCCCGGCGCAGGCCGGCGACGTCGTCGCCGCGGTCACGGCCGGAGCACTGTGGCAGATGGTCGGCCCGGCAATCGGACCGCGCCGCCTCTACGAATCGGACCCGGATCCCGCCCACGCCATCATCGGCATCGCCCCGCCTGACCGGCATGCTCAAGGCACTGTCGCGCGGCTACAGCGCCGGCAGCGAAGCCGAGTAGGCGGATCGGGTGCCGCCCGCGCCTGCTCGCCCTGGTCAACGGCTGGTGCTTCGGTATCCGGCCATGCGGAAGTCATCACTCGGCCCGCTCGACCGATCCGCGGTATCGGCCGTCCATCGGAGCTGTCGGTCCGCTGTCGGCGGTTCATCGGCAGGTTCAGGCACCTTTTCAGGGACGGTCGGCCGGAGTTCGCCGGCGGCCCGACTCTGAGGAGTGATCATGCACACCCCAGTCACGATCATCGGCGCCGGACTCGGTGGCCTCACGCTGGCCCGCGTCCTGCACATCCATGGAATTCCGGTCACGGTCTACGAGGCCGATACCTCCCCGTCGGCGCGCGCGCAGGGCGGGATGCTCGACATCCACGACTACAACGGGCAGATCGCCCTCGAGGCAGCCGGTCTGATGGACGAGTTCCACGCCATCGTCCTGGAGGGCCGCCAGGCGATACGGGTTCTCGACCGGGACGGGACCGTCCTGCTCGACCGACCCGACGACGGCACGGGGGGACGCCCCGAGGTGATGCGCGGGGAGTTGCGGCGGATCCTGCTCGACTCGCTCCCGGCCGGCACGGTCCGTTGGGGACACAAGGCCGACGGGGCTCGTGCCCTCGGGGAGGGCTGTTACGAGGTGACGTTCGCCGACGGCGGCACCATCGTCACCAGCCTGTTGGTCGGCGCGGACGGCGCGTGGTCACGAGTGAGGCCGCTGCTCTCCACCGCCATACCCGAGTACGCCGGCACGTCGGTCGTCGAAACCTACTTCTTCGACGCCGACGCCCGGCACCCGGCCGCCGCGAAAGCGGTCGGCGGCGGGATGATGATCGCGGCCTCGCCGGGCAAGGACATCTTCGCTCACCGGGAACGCGGCGACACCCTGCACGTCTACGTGGCACTGCACAAGCCGCAGGACTGGTTCGCCGCCGTCGACTTCACCGATGCCGCCGCAGCGACCACACGGATCGCGCAGGAGTTCGATGACTGGGCGCCGGAACTCACCACGCTGATCACCGCAGGCGACACCGCGCCGGTCCTGCGCCCCCACTACACCCTGCCGACCGGGCACCGGTGGGACCGGGTACCGGGAGTGACCCTGCTCGGCGACGCCGCCCACCTCACCGTTCCCAACGGCGAAGGCGCCAACCTGGCCATGCTCGACGGCGCCGAGCTCGGCGAGGCCCTCGCCGCGCACCCTGACGACGTCGAGGCCGCGCTCATCCAGTACGAGCAGGCCATGTTCCCCCGCAGCGCCGAGACCGCCATCTTCGAAGGGGCCGAGGTCCACGGCATCGACTCCGACCACAACACAGCGCGCGCCCTGATCGACATGATGATGGAGAACGGTCGCTGAGGCCGCTCAAGTCCCGCACCGGGGCTCACAGTGGCAGGTCTGGCGACCCTCCGGGCAGGTCTCGGGTCCGGCGCGACCACCGAGTGGTGTCGTCGGTGAGCGTGTAAATACGGCGCGCGCCCCCGAGGGCCCGCACACCGACAGTCCGCCCGGCTCAATCTCGCGGCGGTCGACCATCACGGGGAGACGTTCCGCTCCCGCAAGCCCTCGGACGGGGCCGTGCCGGCTTCCTGACCTCGTGTCACGTGGTGGTCGCTCGTGCGGAGCTGGAACGGTCCGGTGGCCGTCCCGTGCGTGGGCTCGGAAGCCCGGGGTGGGTGGCGAGGTGCTGCTGGAGGCGGGCGTGGCGGAACTGGTAGCCGGGGCCGATACGGCGGAGGATGCCGAGCCGGTGGGCGTCGGCGAGGAACGCCTGCAGCCGCCAGGGGAGCTTGCCGCGAGCGGCGGGCAGCAGGCGGGCGACGGTGTAGTGGGGCCAGGAGTGAGCAGCCAGAGCGATGGTGATCCCGATGAGGCCGCCGTGAAAGAGACCGACCACGGCCGCGAACACCGTGGTACGCAGCGGATCGGACGGGGTCCAGGGCCCGACTCGCATGGCGCCGTCGGGAACGTTGAAGACCACCGCGCAGGCGGCTCCGCTGATCAGCGAGATCAGGCGATCCGCTTGAATGGAGGACTTGGCGGTGGCCACGTCGTCAGCAGAGGACGGGTTTCTGGCCCAGTCCAGTGCGGCCAGGCTCACCCCCGCCACGGCTCCGATCACCAGACCCCATGGCGTGATTCCGGCCGGCAGGACGGCCTCGTACCCGGCAAGCGCGTAACCGGCGAAAATGAACTCACTGATGGCGGTGACGCCGATGACGAGAACGAGTGCACGCAACAGTTGCCTGCGCCAGCGTCGCCGGTCAGGCCGGCTTCGGCTCGGTGTACGGGGAGGGGACGGCAGGCCGACGCCCAGCATCACGAGCCACAGACTGAAACAGAAGAAACCGATGGAGGCTACTATCACCGGCGCGGAGACGCTGCCGTAGTAGCACCACGAGGCCGGTGGAATCGCGAACCCTGCGGACAGGGCGACGACAGCGGCCACGGCAGACGCACGGGTCAGGCCGCGTTCCCGCGTGGTGATCAGGCCGCTGAGACCCAGCATGGGAACGACGGCAAGGGGTTCGAGCAGCGACAGGGGGAACCACCGCAGGGCCTCAGGCCATGAAGGCGCGTCCAGGACAACCACCAGCAGCGACGTGGTCAGCAGAAGGCCGACGCACAGGATCGAAGCCCACGTCCATGCACGCCGCCATGGTCCGGCGAGGGCCGGAGTCCACCGGTACAACTGCCACCACATCAGGTCATAGGTGCCCTGCGCATGCATTCCCGCCGCGAGATGAGCGAGATAGCCCTGGGCCTGCCGGGGTTCCCAGCTTCGGGCGGGGCACTGTCGTTGGGCCCTGCGGTAGAGGGTCGGGACCAGCGCGCCGAGGAGGTGGCGCTCGATGTCGGCGGGTGCGGAGAAGCGTCGGGTGTCGATGAGTTCGGCGGGATCGCCGTCGTTGTCGGCATAGACGGACCGGGCCAGGGCCACCATCAGCGGGCTCGTCAGCGCCTGGGCGGCAGGGGCCTGCGGATGGCGCTCGAGATGAGCCCCCAGGGCGTTCCAACCGTGCTGACGGGATCCCGGTGGTGTGGCCAGCCTCAGGAGGGCGAGGGCATCACTGGTCCGTACGGGCGCGGGCTCCAGGACCGCAGCTCCGGTCAGGATGCCGCTTTCCGCCACGGCTCGCACATAGTCGGCGGTGCGGCAGGTGAGGACGAGAGGGGTGTCGGACGGCAGCGTGTCGTTGAGGGAGGCCAGGGCTGCTGCCCGCCGTCGTTCGGGGAGCTCGTCGAGACCGTCGAGGACGGGGATCAGCCGGTGCTCGGTGAGGAGGTCCTCGATGACACTGGCACCGTAGTTCTCGGTGTCGGCTATCGCCGGGTAGTCCGCGGCGATGCGGCGGCGCAGCCAGGTCCCGGCACTCTCACGCGCGGGATCGAAGGAGGACAGCGAGAAGAGCATCGGCACCGGATCGCCGGTGGTACGCGTGCGCAGCAGGGTGAGCAGGAGCAGAACGGCGAAGGTCGTCTTCCCCGATCCTTCCGACCCCAGGATCACAAGGCGGCGACGCGGAAGCGAACCGAACGCCGTGGCCAGATCCTGTGGGTCACCGGTCCGGCAGACCACGGACGTGCCCACCATCCGGCGATGGTCGGACACTCCTGGGTGGGGACAGTCCGACCAGGCCAACGGCAGCGGCGCCGGATCGTACAGCTGGCGGAGGACCGCCTCTTCCTCCCACTGTCGGCGGACAGTACGAGCCAATACCTCGGCAGCATCCACGACTTGCTCACTGCTGGAGTGCGCACGGCCTCTGCCGGCGCGCCAGGCCCACATGGACAGCGCTCCGAACAGGGCGACGACGGCACTCAGCACCGCGGCAGCGGCGGAGATTCGCGCAGGGTCCCTCAGCGGCCACATCAACAACCCACACACGACCGTGGCGCACAACGCCCAGGTCACCGTCCATCGCCAGCGCATACAGAGCGTAACGACCTGCGGTGGGCCGCAGTCACAGCGGCGGCTTTCGGTTTTCTGTTCCAGGCCATCGCGACGTCAAAGACACGCACCGTGTTCCCGCGGTGAGCGGACGGCCCTGCCAAGCCGGCGCCTCCAGGTCGAGCCCAGCCCAGGAACGCTCGTTCGTCGGTGCGCGCGTGCCTGGGGCTATCCGGGGATGGCGCGAGGGTTGACGCCGGTCAGGTCACAGCTCGCGTCCCACAACCGCGAGGCGATGGAGGTGTCGGCGAGATGGTTCCACACCCGTTCACGTCGGGGCTCGCCGCGGAGGCCGAAGACGCGTGGTCCCCACAGCTGGCCCCCGCGCACGCTACATCTGTGCCAGCTTGGAGCGTCCGTAGGTGCGCTTGGGTCGGTAGTCGTTCCGGGACTGCAGGTCGTCCAGGTCGAGCGGTTCGGACTTCGCCGCGAAGCTGCCCATGGTCACGACGCGGGCCGCCGGAGCAGCCGACAGCAGCGGCATCAGCCACCGGGTCAACGCAAAGTGCCCGAGGTGGTTCGTGCCGAACATGAGCTCGTGGCCGTCCCCGGTCTCCTTGCGCGGCGGGTCATCCAGCGCGACACCGGCGTTGTGGACCACCGCGTCGAGGCGTTCCACCTCCAGTGATTCCTCGACTGCTCGCAGCGACGGGAGGTCGGCGAGGTCCAGCCGCACGGCCCGTACCCGCGCACCGGCAACACGCGCACGTATCGACGCCATGGCGTCCTCGGCCTTCGTGGGATTCCGGCTGCCGAGTACGACTATTGCCCCGGTTGCCGACAGCTGCTCCGCGACGAAATACCCGATGCCGGCATTCCCGCCGGTGACCAGGAAGACGCTGCCATCGGCACGCGGCAGCCGTTGGACACTCCAGGGCGGGGTGGAGGTTGCGGACGACATGGCGACGGGACTCCCTTGCTGGTGACGACGGCCGCTGCTGCTTGCCGGGCGACTCCCCATCCACGGTTCCAGCGGCCACCGACATGTCGCCTATGGAGCACCGACAGTGCCGCCGGACGGCCGGTATCCCGCAGGGCCGGTTCAGGCGGCGCCGCGACGGGCGGCCTCGTCCGGGCCTCGCCAGGCGGCGAGTGATCCCTTGTCAGTGGCGTGTGGCAAGGTCTGTCGCACGAGCACGGCACGGAACGAGGAGTGCGAATGACGGGGGCCTGGGACGAGGCGCGCGTGATGGAGCTGGCGCGGCGGCTGAGGGAGGCGGCGACCGGCGGCTGGAGCGAGCCGGCGGTGCGGGCAGTGGTCGAAGGGCTCGGCTGGCAATGGTGGGACGGCGACGCCGGACCGCGGCTGGTCACGGGGCAGGAGTCGGACGCGTCCCCGCAGTGGGCGCCCCGGTTGCGCCCGGTGGGCCGCTTCGAGAAAGACTACGCGCACAGCGGTGAGGACTACGTGGGTCTCTACGTGCCCGTCGCGGTGCCGCAGGGCGGTGCCGCGGAGAAGGCCGCGGCCTTCCGGACGGTCGCCGAGGCGCTCACGCAGGAGTTCGGTCCCGCTCCCATCATGGGCGCGTACGGTGACCCCGGCCCGTTCTACGACTCGGCTCCCTTGTGGGGCAGTCCCTTCCTGCGTTGGCGCGGGCGGGAGGACACACTGGAGCTGCACGCCGGCGAGCACGGTCCCGAACTGCTGCTCCAGCCGACCGATCCGGTGGAGAACTGGTTCTGGCGGCAGGGTCACGGTGAGCACTACGCCGTCGGCGGATTCTTCGGCTCGCGCCGCGACCCCGCCAACGCGGGCCTGGGTTTTCCGGGCCGCTGGCGCACCGACGACTGGGAGGTCTTCTCCCACGCCCTCGGTGACTTCCTCCACACCCTCCCGGCCGAGACCCACGCCCTGGGCATCGAGCTGGATCTGGGCTTCCACGCCCTGGTGCCCGGTACCTATGGACCGATCCTGTTCCACCTCGCCTGTGGCGAACGACTGGAGATCGTCTACGACCCGGAACCGCTCGGGGAGGGCATCACCGATCCCAGTTCCTTCGGCTGGATCGCGCACGCCACCCGCCCGGCCGCCTTGGATCACTGGGTCGAAGTCCCCTATCACTCAGGAGACTACGGTGTCGGCGAGGTGGACGGCCGCCGGCTGGCCCGGATGATGGTCGACACCCTGCGCGACCTCGGCGTGGCCTCCCCCAAGGACCTCAGTCTGACCGACCACGCGCAGCAGGTCGGGGACTACCACGTCGATTACTACGGCCTGACCCTGCAGGAGAACCCGTAGCCATGGCGTGGCGGTGACATACCGCCACAGTGAACGGCTGCGCCATCTGCTGTCCCCGCCCGGCCAGGGACATATGGCAGATGGCGCAGCCGTCGCCCGGCTCCTCGTCCAGGCTGTGCGCTGCCCGGCTCAGCCCGTCTGTGCGCCCGCCTGACCCTTGATTTTGCTGGGTTTTCCGGGAATCGTGTGAGCGACAGCTTCGGTGGGGGCTGAGGTTGCTTTTCGGAAGCAACACGCACAGCGAGCTGCCGCGCGCAGGCGATTGATTGGGCGTTCCGGAATGACCTGGTATCGGTCAACGGCGCTTCTTTGTCTTCTTCCTCTGCGGCCGGTTCCACTCGCCGCGGTGGATCTGGCAGCGCGAGTAGCCGATCATTGCAGGGTTCTGGCACGGCTTGCCTGTCACTGTTTTGGTCGAGCCGCACTTGACTTGTTTACCCATGCCCTCTCTCAGCCTTCCCGACAATGCATCAGGAAAATGATTGCAGGCCGGAATCGCATGCCACGCTCGCTCCTGCTGCTCTCGGCCAATTTCAATTCATTCAAGGCTGAATCCTCCCCGTTCCGTGTCACTGCCTCACCCTTGGGTCACAGGCGCGCCAGAAATATCGTTCCTCTCCCCTGGTGACGTTCCCGTCCCCCTTGCTACGACGCGCTCGCCGTCCGCTACGAACCGACGGCACTCGTCCCGGCCGTGAACGGGCGAGCTCGATCAGCACCGCCCTGATCGCCGTCCGCCTTGTAGCCAGGGACGGAGGGCCAGCGGACTGTCAGCACGACGGACTCCTCCTCCGCGTACCAGGAGTGGTCGACGCCCCGGCCCCACACGACGTAGTCACCCTGCCGGGCAAGGAGGACACTGCGACCGGGCAGCTCCACCCGGAAACGGCCACTGATCAGGACCAGCAGTGCGGTGCGCTCCTCACCGGTCACCCACTGCGCCCGCTCGTCGCCTCGCGGGTGGACGCCCCACTTGATCTCCACGGTCTCGCTGTGCCGGGGGTCGGCAGCGTCCTTGAAATGCCCCAGCAGCCATCCTCGATCCAGTGCCGCGTCCCTGCCGGCGTTTCCCACATACACACCGTTGTCCATGGCATCGGAACGTAGCAGGCAAGGGCGTGGCGGTTGCGGCATCCCGGCTGTCCCGGGATGAACACCGAAGACGCTCGGGTCACCAGACGGTCAGTGGAACAGGACGATGAGGGAAGCGAGGAGAAGCGCAGCTGAAATTGAGCTCCCCAGGGCCCGACACCGGGCGCCGGCGGCGTCAGTCCTCTCGGGTGAAGACAAGGCTCACGTTGTGCCCGCCGAAACCGAAGGAGTTCACCAGGCTCGCCGACCAGGCCCCGGCCCGGCTCTCGCCGCGGACCACGTCCAGGTCGACCGCCGGGTCGAGCGTGTCGAGATTGCGAGTGGGAGGCAGTGCCCCGTCCTTGAGTGTGAGCAGTGCCGCGATGGCCGACACGGCGCCGGACGCTCCCAGCATGTGACCGGTCATCGACTTCGTGGCGGTCACCGCCGCGTGAGCACCGATCGCCTTCGCGACCGCCTCCGCCTCGGCCAAATCCCCGGACTCGGTGGAGGTGGCGTGTGCGTGCACGTTGTCGATGTCCCGCGGCGCGAGGTCCGCGTCGCGGAGAGCCGTACGGATGGCGTGGACCTGTCCCTCGGCGTCCGACGCGGTGATGTGGTGCGCGCTGGAGGAGACCGATGCCCCGGCGAGCCTGCCGTACGTACGGACCGAGCGGGCACGCGCGAACCCGGCGCGTTCCAGGACCACCACACCCGCGCCCTCGGCCATGACGAAGCCGCTGCGGCCGGCGTCGAAGGGACGGGATACCGCTGCCGGGTCCCCGTCGTCCGTGGACAGGGCCTTCATCTGCGCGAACGCGGCGACACAGAACGGGTGCAACGATGCCTCGACGCCGCCCGCGACCACGACGTCGGCCCGCCCGGCCCGGATGAGATCGAGTCCCATCGCGATGGCCTCCGCTCCGGACGCGCAGGCGCTGACCGGCGTCCTGGCACCGCCCCGTGCGCCCAGGTCCATGCTGACCCATGCCGCCGGCCCGTTGGGCATCAGCATCGGCACCGCGAACGGGGAGAGCCGGCGTGCCCCCGACCGCTCGTAGATGTCATCCTGCGCGAGCGTGCTGAGGATGCCGCCGGTTCCCGTACCGATGACGACGGCGAGCCGCTCGGGCTCCACCCCCGGCCGACCCGCGTCCCCCCACGCCTCGCGTGCGCTGATCAGCGCCAGCTGCTCACACCGGTCCAGCTTGCGGGCCTCCACCCGGTCGAGCAGGTCCGTCGGCTCGACGGGGAGCCTGCCGGCCACGCGCACCGCCAGGTCCGGCGCCCACTCCTCCCCCAGCCTCGTCACACCGGACTCCCCGGCCAGCAGGCCCTTCCACGAACGTGCCGCACCGACACCGAGAGGCGTCATCGCCCCCATGCCCGTCACCAGCACCTCATTGCTGAAGCTCATCCTCGCCCCTCGATGTGCAAGTAGGAAGTCGACAAGGCGTGGCAGTGTTGCTCACGCCCCGTCAGGTCCTCATAGGAGAGACACTGCCAGCATGTTCCTGTGATGTTCGCTCGGCCCTGACCACCGAATCGCCGACAGGATTCTGTGGGATCACCACAATGCGGAGGCATGGGGCAATGATCGCCTGTCATTCCCCGCAGCTACGCTGGGCGGCCATCGAACGCTGGACGGTCGCCGCCGAGGTGTTTCTACGCCCGGACGCCGCCGACCTGCACCTGGCCATGTACGGGGCGGAGTTCCGCAGTACGGGGCTGGCGGGCTGCAAGGGCTGGTTCCACCCCGGCGTCACCGGACGGGACCGGGCTCCGGCCCTCGTCCGCCAGGCTCTGGGGCGGATGCATCTGGCTGCGGCCTGGGCAGCGGTGGAGCGCCATGCGCGCGGAGACTTCACCCGCTGCTCGGCGGGCGGCCGGGCCGGGAGACCGCCGCCGCCTGAACGACCCGAGGGGCGGCCGCAGAACGTCAGAACGCGGCGATCGAGGCCGGGGCGCGTTCGGCCCGGGTGAGGGCGCGGAGCACCGCGGCGGTGCCGTGGCGGCGCCGTGCCAGCCGGGTGAGGAGCGCGAAAACGGTGTCCATGGCGCGTTCCGGGAGCTCGGGCGCGGACACGCCGACGCTGACGGCGAGGTCGTCGTTGTGGACCGCGATCTCCATCATGCGGGTGATGAGCAGGTCGTCGAGGCGCAGCGACCACGGTCCCCACAGGTGGATGCGGACCGGCCGGTCCGCATCCACCGATCCCAGCAGAGCGGGCAGTTCCTCAAGGGCAGAGGCGACGCGCGCTTTCAGAACGGCGTGGCCGTCGTCGGCGATGTCCTCGCCGTCCTGCCGGATACGGACGTTGGCGCGGGCATCGTGTGCGGCACCGATCCAGCCGACGCGGGAGTAGTGGCCAAGGAGGGAGACGACCGGCTCCTGCGGTTCCGGACCCGTCAGAGCCGGGGCGACGCAGAGGACCTGATAGGCCAGGTGCCCGGCGAGACCGCGCACCCTGAAGCCGGGCAGCGCACTCGGGCTGTCCCAGGCGGCGCCGACCGCCTCCTCGCGCAGCAGCTCGGCGGCGGCGCGGACGGTGGACAGGAAGTCGTCCTGGATGCCGGTCATACGGGCAGCGTCCCACGCCGGCCCGCCGTCATGTGCGCTCCGGACAACAGTGGGCCGAAGTGCGCCACAGCGGACCAGGAGAATCCACGAGTAGGTGAGCAGGCTCGCGACCTGAAGCAGGAAGCCAAGGGTTGCGCACGATGCGGCGCATCGTGATGGCCTCGGCGCCGCAAGACGACGTGGAGGAGTCGTCGGTCTACCGGCTCATGGCTGCTGCGTGGCGTCGTCCGGAAACTGGATCCGCTGGAGCATCCGTTCCATGACGGGAAGGGGCAACGCCGGGTGCTGGGCCGCGTCTTGCGCGGTATCGGTGTCCTGAAGCAGCCGGATGAGCACCCGCGCGGGCAGTGCGGGGTGCCGGGCAGCCGCATGGCGCACTCGTTCGTGCGGGTCGTCGAGCAGCCGCACGGCCGACGCGGGTGTCAGCCGGGGGTCGGTCGCGGCCCGGTGTCGGACTTCCTCATCGCTGTCCCGGCTGAACCGCTCGACCAGCTCGGTCGTCGATTCCGGGTCGTCCAGGGCCAGTCGGCGCATCCGTGGGTTCGGGTCGTCGGCGTAGCGGAGCAGGTCGCGGCGGGGGAAGTTCGGGTGACCGTGGGGGCGGTCGGGGACGCTGAGACTGCCGGTCCACCACTGCCACACCCTCAACAGCATGTCCGTCGGAGCGTCGTCGCAGGATTCCGCGAGGAAGAGCTGGACGACTCGGTCCTCGTCGCGGGCGAGGTGTGCGACGACGTCCGGTGGGAGGTGCCGGGCCCGGGCGACGCTCCTGCGCACGAGGGGGTGGGCGGAGGCGGCCAGGCGGCGCATGGCGCCGGGATCCTGGTGAAGGGCCACGACCCAGTCGAGCGGACCGTAGTGGCCGCGCGGGTCGAAGTCGATGGGGATGCCCGCCCGCTGTTCCTCGGTGAGGTCGGAGCGCGTCGCCACCACGGAACGGACGTTCTCGTCGGGGTCCTGAGCGAGGAGGCCGACCAGGTCCGGGTCCAGGTGCGGGTTGCCTGCCAGGGAGCAGCGCTGAGCCGGATCGGCGTGGTGGGCCAGGTGTTCGGCGAGGTCGCGCTCCAGACGGCAGATGGCCGTCGCGCGGTCCTGGAGCTCCGGGATGTCGAAGACCGATCGGGGCATCGGGTGCTCCTGGTGGTACTGGAGCAGCGCCTCCATGCGGACCTTGCCCGAAGGGTCGTCCAGAAGCGCGCGCCGGGCCGTAGCGTCCAGACGGGGCCAAGCCCTCCAGCAGGCCTGGGCCCGTACGGACGGGTCGACGTCGGCGGCCAAAGTGGTGAGCATGTGTACGGGCAGTCCGGGAAGGCGAGTGGCCTCTTCGCGGACCCGTGCGGAGCGGTCCGCGGCGAGCTGCTCGTAAGCGGCGTCGGTGAGGTCGGCACGCCGGTCTGCCGCGAGCATGGTGAGGATCCACCGGTGCCGGGATTCCTGTTCGCCCAGGATCAAGCGGGCCCACTGCTCAGCGGTGATGTTCGGCTGGGCCTCGGCCAGCAGCTGCCGCAGCTTCCACTCCGGGTGGACCATGGCCGCCTCGACGACCGCCGTCGGCAGTGGGCGCCACAGGAGGAAGTGCGACAGGCCCAGGAGGCGAGCGCGGAGGTCGTCGGGTGTGGCCGGGTTGAGGGCCAGCCCGTGCGCCCACGTCTCGCGCAGCCTCGCCGACGGCTCCGGTCCCTGAAGCAGTGCCGCCCAGGCGGTTTCCCGTCCCTGAGGGGTTTCCTGGGCCGCCACCCGCGCGGCTGTCTCCTGGTGCTCGGCGAAGTGGTCCAACAGGGTGAGCCGGACCTCGTCCTCCTCCGTCGTCACCCCGATCAGGGTGTCGCCGTCCGTCGCGAGGGTGACGAACGCCGGCTGCCCGGGCCGTTCGCCGAGGAGTCCGGCGAGGTCCCACTGTTCGGTGAGCCGCACCCGTGTCCAGCGCCTGGGTGCGCAGCCCGTCCAGTCGCCGGCGACATCGATCAGGAATGCGCCGTCCTCGCCAAGGATCCCGTTGCCGACCGCGAGCCGGTGCCAATGTGCGTTGAGCTCGGCGACCAGGTCTGGCAGGTCCTCTCGTAGGGACACGGTCGGCTCGGCGCCGCCCGAGATGACCGGCCGCCAAGCGGCTCGGGGCGGCGGTACCTCCTCGATCCGCCAGTCCCCCACGACTTCCAGTCCCGCGCGTCGTAGCAGCTCTATGAGCCTGTCTCTCCCACTCGTCATGGGAAGCCATCCTGCCCGACGCGGCTCTCCGTCCTGTCCCCGACCGGTGGGGTGCGAAATGTGTGGCTGCCTGTGGCACGGCTCGCGCGGCGGTCGGCGGCCGGATCGCGTGCGTGCCGAATGACTGTGACCAGCACCTCCCATGCAGAGCCAGTCCTCAAAAGGGACGAACCTGGCAAGCGAAGCTCGCCTGCCGGTGCCGCAGGTAGGCCGGATCGGTGAACCCCGGATGCTCCGGGGCCGCATCCAGCCGACCGTCGGCCGCGATCGGGGTGCGCAACTGAATGTCGGTCACGAACCGATGCTGCCACCGGCGAGCACCACCGAACCGGCCACTCGCTGGCCGGCCTTCGCGCGGGACTCGGCGTCGGTGGTAGTTCTCGCGGAGAGATCGATGTTGTGCCACTGCTGAGCCTCTGACCTGCCGGTTTTCATCATCGGCCGTTGTGGGCCTTGAGTCAGGTGGTTCGCCGCGCCCCTTGCGGGGCGCGGGTCCCCCGGCCGCTCGCGGGGAGTCAGCGGGTGTCGCCCAGTTCCTGGTGCATCTGGGGCTGGTCGTCCTGGTCGTGGGTGAGTGCGTAGCGCTCGACCTCGTTGAACGCCTTGGACGCGATGCCGATGATCTCCTTGTAGGGGTTGACGCCGGTGATCTTCCCAGCACTGCCGCCCAGGAGACCGCCGCCGAGGCCACTCACCACGCCGTGGCCGGTGGCGAGCGGCTGGGCGGCGAGGTCGAGGACGCCCTTGGGCAGTCCGGCCATGTCGGCGTACTTGTCGGTGAGCGCGTGGCGGACCATCGCGACGAATGCGTCGTGGACCGGCCCGGGGTAGAACTTCTTGTAGAAGTCGAGGGCCTGCTTGGTCATGAACACGCCGTCGTCGGTCTTCTTCCACTCGTTGTCGCGCACCTTCTTCCACAGGCGCGTGGTCTCTTCGGCGTCCTTGGACACCATCCACTTCTCCGGGGTGCCGAGGTAGTGGTTGACGTAGTACCAGGCGCGCATGAAACCATTGGCGTCGTCCTTGGAGACGTCGATGCCGAGGTTCTTCATGGCCTCGAGGATCTGCACGCTGAACACGCAGATGGCACCGGTGGTGTACTTCTGCGGGACCGGCTCGCCCCACTTGGCGTAGTCCCACACACCGCTCCTCTTGTGGAGCTGGCGTACCGAGGCGTGGACCAGACGGACCTTGGTGACGTTCGCCGCGAGGGTCCCGTCACGCGTGGCGCCGGCGTTTCCCATGTCGATGAACAGCCGCGAGGACTGCGACAGGCGCCGGCCGGGGCCGTCGACCCCGCCGAGGCGGCCAGTGGAGCGCAGGGTGAACGCCCCGGCCGGGGAGAGGTAGGTGCCGATCAGACCGACGGTGCCCTGGAGCATGGACGCCTCGCCGTGGTGGTGGCGGAAGAAGCCCTCGACGGCGGTGGAGTCCGCGTCCGTCCAGTCCGGAGGCGGCGTCTCGGCCTGCTTCAAGAACTCCGCCAGCCGTGGCGGCAGGTTCGAGTGGTCCTGGCCGGGCTTGAGGGTGCCGATGGTGCGGAAGAGAGCGTTGACCCCGTCCACTTCCTTGTTTTCGATCAGATCGGACACCAGCTGGTCGGCCGGCGGATCACCGGCCTGGTTGGCGAGCTCCAGCTCCTGCTCCACGTTCTGGGTCGTCAGAGGCACAGGGAATTCCTTCTTCCGTTCGAGGGAGCGTCCACTGGTCGCGTGGCGGCGTCCGCACCGCCGGCGTGGTGTTCGGACAGAGAAGACCAGCGAACAGGAGCATGCTTTCCGGCCCTGTCGGCGTCGCACGGCGAGAGGGAAGAGAAATCGTTCCTTCATCACCCGAACGAGAGCTTTTAGCCCACTCGGCCCTGTCGGGGATCGGAACGACCTGTAGCGACATCGCTCAACACATCAGCGGTGAGGTGCGCGTGAGAGTGGCCGTTGGGTGCAGGTCTCTCCGCCGGGGAGGGACCGGTGGGAGCCGTTAACGGTGGCGGGAATGCCCCACGGCATTTCCGCCACCGTCGTCATCCGAGATCAACGGGCTGGACGGCATCCCCGTGTGATGACATTGGGCGCGCATGTGCCGCTATCAATGCCGTCGGCGTTCCCCCGCCGGCGCCGGTGGCGGAGCCGTCTCCGCCACCGGCCTCCCGCCCCAGGGTCTACGCGCACAGCCGCCGGATCAGCTGTGGCGCAGCTCGGCCCAGGTCTCGGAGCCGATGATTCCGTTGGAGGGAAGTCCGCGCTTGTTCTGGAAGGACTTGGTCGCGCGCTCCGTCAGCACGCCGAAAACGCCTTCGGTCTCACCGTCCTCGGAGTCGTCGAAGGACGGCCCATAGCCCCAGAATTTCAGGAGGCACTGCGCCTCCTTCACAGCGGCACCCCGGCTGCCGACCTCGAGAACGGGAAGCTTCTCGATGTAGTCGTAGCACTGCAGGCCCTCAATGTCGGCCGCCGAAGCAGTTCCGGCGGTAAAAGCCACGCCGCCGAGAAGCAGTGGGGCAACGAGCGCCGCGGAAGCGGCTAAACGCGTGAATGAATTCATGGTGAAACTCCTCATGTTTCGTCTGATGTCCCGATGTGGGACAGGCTTTGAGCCTATTGATCACCATCGCCGGGCGCACCTGATTTCCCGGCCCTCGAGAAACAGACGCCAGGCTCAGCCCGGCACCGCGCGTATGCCGGCCGAAGCGGCCCTGAGATGATCAAGACTCACGATCATCGAGGAAGAAGGCCGACATGAAACTTCGCTGTGCCGTGCTCGACGACTTCCAGTCCGTCGCGACCGCCGTCACCGACTGGTCGCCCGTCGCCGATGAGGTGGATGTCGTCACCTTCGCCGAGCACTTCGCCACCGAGGACGAACTGGCGGCCGTGCTAGCCGATTTCGACATCGTCGTCACCCTCCGCGAACGCGTCCCCTTCCCGGCGACGCTCCTCGCCCGGCTGCCCCGGCTGCAGCTCCTCGTCGCCTCGGGCATGCGCAACTCCGTCATCGACTTCGCCGCCGCCACGGAACACGGCGTCACCGTCTGCGGCACCGCCAGCTCCTCCACGCCGCCGGTCGAGCTCACGTGGGCGCTGCTGCTGGGCCTCGCTCGCGGGATCGTCACGGAGTCCACCGCTGTGCGTACCGGCGGGCCCTGGCAGTCGACGGTCGGCGCCGACCTGTACGGGCGCCGACTCGGGCTGCTCGGACTCGGGAAGATCGGCAGCCGCGTCGCCCAAGTGGGCCTCGCCTTCGGCATGGATGTCGTGGCCTGGAGCCGGAACCTCACCGTGGAACGCGCCGCCGAGGTCGGAGTCGGACGCGCCGCGTCCAAGGAGGAGCTGCTGGAGACCAGCGACTTCGTCTCCGTCCACCTGACGCTGAGCGACCGTACGCGGGGGCTGCTCGGCGCGCGTGAGCTGAGCCTCATGAAGCCCACCGGCTACTTGATCAACACCTCCCGGGCGGCCATCGTGGACCAGGCCGCCCTGCTCGCCGCGCTGCGCGAGGGCACCATGGCCGGAGCGGGTGTCGACGTGTTCGACATCGAGCCCCTGCCCGCCGACCATCCCATACGGACGGCGCCGCGCCTCCTGGCGACCCCGCATCTGGGATACGTCACCCACGGCAACTACCGGACGTACTACGGCCAGGCCGTCGAGGACATCCAGGCGTTTCTCGCGGGGTCCCCCGTGCGCCGGCTCAACTGACCCGGGACGCCGGGCGGAAGGCGACGGAAGCCGGCACGGCACACCCCCGGAGGCGTGGGCTGCTTCCGGGGGTTCTCGCAGCGGGGCTCAGTGCACCGAGAAGCCACCGTCGACGAAGATCGCCTGGCCGGTGACGTACGCGGAGGCGCGGCTCGCCAGGAACACCGCCGCGCCGGCGAAGTCCTCGGCGAGCCCGTTGCGCCCGACCAGCGTCCGTGCTGCCAGTGCCGCCACCTTCTCGGGGTCGGACGACAGACGCTCGTTGAGCGGCGTCATCACGAAGCCCGGTACGAGCGTGTTGCAGGTGACGCCATGGGGCGACCAGGCCTCGGCTTGCGAGCGGGCCAGGGACTCCAGCGCGCCCTTGGAAACGCCGTACGCGCCGCTCTGGACGAACGCCCGGTGTGCCTGCTGGGACGTGATGTGGATGATTCGCCCGAAGCCCCGTTCGGCCATGCCGGGACCGAATCGCTGCCCCAGGAGGTAGGGCGCCTCCAGGTTCACCGCCATCGTGGCGTCCCAGACGTCCTCGCCCAGCTCGGCCATGGGCGGCCGCAGGTTGATCCCGGCGCAGTTGACGAGGATGTCGGGCTCCCCGAACACCTCGGCCGCGCTGTCGGCGGCGGCGCGCACGCCGTCGCGGGTGCTCAGGTCGGCGCTCACCCAGCCGGCCCGGCAGCCACGGTCCGTCAGCTCCGTGACCGTGGCGGCCAGCTCCGCCTCCCTGCGCGCCACCACCACGACGCTCGCCCCCGCCGCCGCGAGAGCCCCGGCCACGGCCCGGCCGATGCCTGAGCTGCCGCCGGTGACCACGGCGACCCGGCCGTCCAGGGAGAACAGTTCGGAGAGATAAGCCTGTGATGTCATGACCGCACCCTAGACACCGGCTGTGGGACCACTACCGGCCGGGTCGGAGCAGCGCAGTTGCCCGCCCCCCTCCCCAACCGTGGGAAGGCGATGGGGAGGCATGCCCCCAGGGGGCATGTACGTGTCGGAGGCGGGCGTCACCAGCTCTGTTCGGGAGTGGCGTGCGTCAGCGCAGGACGACGTTGTAGGCGGGGGTGATGTCGGGCTGGAGGTCGGCGTAGCCGAGGTCGGCGAGGATGGGGCCGAGGTGCTGGGCGAAGGCTTCGAGGGCCTCGGACGACTCCCAGACGTCGACGACCCGCCAGCCGCCCTCCACGGGCCCCGCGATGTGTGCGAGCAGTCCGGGCACGGGCAGGTCGGCCGGTGAGGTGAAGCCTTGGCCGTTGGTGATGCGGGTGATGCAGTCGTCGTAGAGCTTCTGCCCGGCGGCGCCTTCGACCTGGAACGTGACAACTATCGCCATAGTGGCCTTCCCCTGTTTCCCCGAGATTCGTGGTCCTGAGAATGCGTGTGCCGTACGACGCCCACGATCTCCCAGGACGCCGTCGGGGTCACCCTGGTGGGCGACGGCTCATCGGCGCATCAGGAGCTGATCCGGGCGGACCGGGCGCGGGTACGAGCGCGGCGTGCTCGACTCCCGGTGCCGGTGCGACGCCGAGAGCCGCGATGGGCGCCCTGCCCCGGATGCCAAAGCCGCGGTGACGGCGCGACTGCCTTCACCGCGGCCGTCCCGCTCACCGGGCGCTCAGCCGAACATCACACTGTGCGGAGCAGCGCCGCCGAAGGTCACCGATGTGTTCGGCTGCATCGTCAGGGCTGACCCCTCGCAGCCCTGCTCGGCGAACACCGTCGCCCTGGTGTTCGTGTGGTTCGTGGCGCTCCTGGCCCCGCTGACCAACAGGAAGCACTCGCCGTTCTCGGGGTTGTGCAGTGTGAAGTCGTCCCCGTTCACATTGACGTAGGTGAAGTCTCCGGTGGCCGCCTGGGCGCTGGTGGACAACCCGGTGAACAGCGCGAGAGCGGCGCCGAGAGTCACGGCTGTCCTTGCGACGTTCCTCAGTGGCTGCATGACATTTCCCCCTGTGTGCCTGCGGGCCTGGATTGCCTCTGGCCCTACAAGAGTCGTACATACCGACCATGTCCTTGAAGCGCCGGCAACTGTTCCCACCCGAACGGATTACCGCATGGCTGAGGCCGGGCGCGCTCAGGGAGTGAGGGCGAGTTCGATGTAGGCGGCCAGAAGGGAGAGGTGCACGCCGCTCTGAAGGAGGGTCGCGCGGCCCGGCACCACCGTGAGGGTGCCGACGGTGATCGTGAGGGCGAGCAGGACCGTATGAGTGGCCCCGAGGCCCAGGACCAGTGGGCCCTTGAGCCATAGAGAGGCGATGGCGACCGCGGGAATGGTCAGGCCGATGCTGGCCATCGCGGAGCCGAGGGCCAGGTTGAGGCTGGTCTGGATCCGGTCGCGCCTGGCCGCCCGTACAGCGGCGATGGTCTCGGGCAGCAGGACCAGCAGGGCGATCACGACACCCACCACCGACTGCGGCAGACCGGCCCCGGTCACGCCCTGCTCAATGGTGGGCGACGTGACCTTCGCGAGCCCGACGACCGCGATCAGGGCCAATCCCAGCAGCGCGAGACTGGCACGCGCGGCGCGCGCCGTCGGCCGCGCCAGGTGATCCTCGACGTCGATGACCTCGCCGGTACTGGTCAGCGGCAGGAAGTAACTGCGATGCCGCACGGTCTGGGTCGCGACGAAGAGCCCGTAGAGCACCAGCGCGGCCAGAGCCGCGAAGGCGAGCTGGGCCGAGGAGAACTGCGGACCCGGGCTGCTGGTGGTGAAGGTGGGCAGGACCAGGCTGAGCCCCGCGACCGTCGCCACCGTCGCCAGCGCCGCACCGGTGCCCTCGGCGTTGAACACGGCGACACGCCGTCTGAGCGTGCCCACCAGCAGGGACAGCCCCACGATGCCGTTGCATGTGATCATCACGGCGGCGAAGACGGTGTCGCGCGCCAGTGTGGCTCCCTTGCCACCGCTGTCCGCCATGAGGGTGACGATCAGGGCGACCTCGATGAGCGTCACCGCCAGGGCCAGGACCAGGGAGCCGAACGGTTCGCCCACCCGGTGCGCGATCGCCTCCGCGTGGTGCACAGCCGCCAGCACCGCTCCCCCCAGGCAAATGCCCACCAGTGCCATCACGCCCGCCGGCGGCTCACGCCCCCAGGTCGCGGCCAGGACTCCGACCGCTACCACCGGCATCAACACGTACCACCGCGCGACCGACCACCGCACACCCGCCTCCATGAGCACGAGTCTGCGCCGCCGCCCGGCCCGACGCACCACGAGCGTACACAGCCCGTCACCTTCCGTCAGCGAACCCGGCTCGGGCTGTGAGGCCCCTCATGGGGCCTGCGTCACATACGAGGGTGGGTCGTAGGGCCGGAGGTCCCGAATAGGGCATTCCGGGGCGTTGGGGTGGGAGTTTTACGGGGTTTGGTCGTAGGTCACACCCTTTGTCAGGGGGTTTTCGGGCCGCTAACAATGGCTGGGTCGCACGGCGCCGTCGACCGAGAAACGGCGCTTCTCTTATGCGCCACGTCCGGCCACTGCGACACAAGCGATCGGAAAGGGTTTAGTTCCTCATGCGTTCCACCGTCTCCGGCTATACCGCTCTGTCCAAGGCCCACAAGTTCTCCGCCGCCGGTCTCGTCACCGCTGCTGGTGCCGCCGCGCTGACGTTCGCGCTGGTGCCGCAGGCCTCCGCCGCCGACACCCACACCACCGCTGGTGTGAAGACGGTGGCGCTGAGCGCGCAGGAGTTCGGTGTGACGCAGGACGGCGAGCTGGCCAAGGCCGCCGACGCCGCCGCCACCAAGGCGGGCGTGGACGCGAAGGCCGCGAAGACCGGTGCCGAGGCGAAGGCCAAGGCCGACCGTGAGCGCGCCAGCCGTTCCACCGAGCGCAAGGCCCTCAAGCCCACCCCCGCCGCCAAGCCCGCCGCCAAGGCTGCTGCCAAGCCTGCCGCTCCGGCGAAGAAGGCCTACGCGGACAACCTGGACGGCTGGATCAGCGAGTCGCTGGACATCCTGCACTCCAAGGGCATCCCGGCCTCCTACGAGGGCATCAAGCGCAACGTGATGCGTGAGTCGACCGGTAACCCGCGTGCGATCAACGACTGGGATGTCAACGCCGTCAACGGTGTGCCGTCCAAGGGTCTGCTGCAGATCATCGACCCGACGTTCAAGGCGTATCACGTCGAGGGCACGTCCTGGGACATCTACGACCCGGTCGCCAACATCACCGCGTCCTGCAACTACGCCGCCGACAAGTACGGCTCCATGGACAACGTCAACTCCGCGTACTGACCAAACCCAGAACTGCGGAAACCACACATCACGCGCGAGGGGCGCAGCACCCACAAGGGAGCTGCGCCCCTCGCGCATGCGCCGCCTTCTTGGGGCCCGCTCGGACAGATCGGCCGGACGGTGAAGCGGCCTCGCGTCGGAGCTCGCGCAAGATTTTTTCGTCGCTTCGCACCAGCGCGCAGTTTTCCGCCACGCTTCCCCGCTCATCCCGCTCTTTTCAGCGATCCAATTGCGCGCGATTCGTCCTATTGTTCCCCTGCCCGGTCGTCGCATCCCTGTCGACGGCTGTAGTGATCTTGAGAAGGGCGGGCACGTGGGACAGGTCGTCGTCATCAGCACCGGCGGAACGATCGCCAGTCGCTGGCAGGGTTCCGGTTTCGCCGCCGACGCGCGGGGCGGGGACGTCCTGGCCACGGCCGCGGTGCCCGAGGGCGTCTCGGTGCGGGTCGTCGATCTGATGAGCGTGAACAGCGCCCGTCTGACCACCCGCGACCAGCTCGCCCTGCTGCGGACCGTTCACGACGTGCTCGCCGATCCCGGTGTCGACGGCGTCGTGGTCACACATGGGACGGACACCCTGGAGGAGTCGGCCTTCCTGCTCGACCTCCACCACGACGACCCCCGGCCGGTCGTCTTCACCGGCGCCCAGCTCCCGCTCGAGGCCGCCGACGGTGACGGTCCGCGCAATCTCCACGACGCCCTGCTCGCGGCGGGCTCGGCCGACCTGCGCGGCCACGGCGTCCTGGTCGCCTTCGACGGCCGGATACACGCGGCCCGCGGCACGATAAAGGTGCAGACCCTGGCGGCCGACGCCTTCGCGGACCCCTCCGGCCACCCCCTCGCGGACGTCAAGAACGGTCGCGTCCTCGTCCACGGGCGGCCCGAGCGCCCCGCGGCGCTTCCCCTGCCGGCCGGCGGTGAGCCCCTCCCCCGCGTCGACATGGTCATGCACCACTGCGACGGCGACCCGCTGCTGTTCGACGCCGCCGTGCAGGCGGGCGCCCAGGGCGTCGTCCTGGTCGCGACGGGCGCGGGCAACGCGACCCCCGAGATCGTCGCCGCCGTCAAGGCCGCTGTGGCCCGCGGCGTACTCGTCGCACTGACCACCCGCGTCCCCTCCGGCCCGGTCGCTGAGATCTACACCCAGGGCGGTGCCGTGGACCTCGCGGCCGCCGGAGCCGTACTGACCGGCACCCTGCGCGCCGGTCAGTCCCGGATCGCCGTGCTCAGCGCGGTGCTGGCCTCCCCCGACGCGGACGAGCGGACGCGCGCGCTGCGGCAGCTCGTCGCCGCCCCCGCTGCCCTCGCTGCTCTCGCTGTCCCCGGAGTCGAGCCCTCCGCGCCTGGACCCGAGCCCGTATCCGCCTCCGCGTAGACGACTCCTCTTCCTGCCGTTCGTCTCCCTTCTCCTCTCCCCCGCCTCACTCGATCGGATCCCGCTATGCCCGCCCCCGCCACCGGTCCCTTCCGCAGCGAGCACGACCTCCTGGGCGACCGCGACGTCCCCGCCTCCGCCTACTACGGGGTCCACACACTGCGCGCTGTGGAGAACTTCCCCATCACCGGGACTCCCATCTCCGCCTACCCCGACCTCGTCTCCGCCCTCGCCTCCGTCAAGCAGGCCGCGGCCCTCGCCAACCGGGACCTCGGCCTCCTCGACGACCGCAAGGTGGACGCGATCGTGGGAGCCTGCGAGGAGATCCGCGCCGGCCAGTGGCACGACCACTTCGTCGTCGACGTCATCCAGGGCGGCGCCGGCACCTCCACCAACATGAACGCCAACGAGGTCATCGCCAACCGGGCGCTGGAACTCCTCGGCCACGAGCGCGGCGCCTACGGGCACCTGCACCCGCTGGAGGACGTCAACGCGGGCCAGAGCACCAACGACGTCTACCCGACCGCGGTCAAGCTCGCCCTGCAGCTCGCCGCCGCCCGGCTGCTGGAGGCCATGGACGTCCTGCGCCAGGCCTTCGCGGCGAAGGCGGAGGAGTTCGCGGACGTCCTGAAGATGGGCCGCACCCAGCTGCAGGACGCGGTGCCCATGACGCTGGGCCAGGAGTTCGCCGCGTATGCCGTCATGCTGGACGAGGACCGCGCCCGCCTGGCCGAGGCCTGCGCGCTGATCAGCGAGATCAACCTCGGCGGCACCGCCATCGGCACCGGCCTCAACGCCCACCCGGACTACGCCGCGCTGGCCTGCCGCCACCTGGGCACCATCACGGGTATCCCCTTCACGGTCGCCGGCGACCTGGTGGAGGCCACGCAGGACATGGGCGCGTTCGTCCAGCTCTCCGGCGTCCTCAAGCGGATCGCGGTCAAGCTCTCCAAGACCTGCAACGACCTGCGCCTGCTGTCCTGCGGTCCGCGCGCCGGCCTCGCCGAGATCAACCTGCCGCCCGTCCAGGCGGGGTCGAGCATCATGCCGGGCAAGGTGAACCCGGTGATCCCCGAGGTCGTCAACCAGATCGCCTTCGAGGTCATCGGCAACGACGTGACGGTCACCTTCGCCGCCGAGGCCGGCCAGCTCCAGCTCAACGCCTTCGAGCCGGTCATCGCGCACAGCCTGCTCAAGAGCATCGGTCACCTGCGGGCCGGCTGCCTCACCCTCGCCGAGCGCTGTGTCACCGGCATCACCGCCAACCGCGAGCACCTCGCGCGCCTTGTCGAGCAGTCCATCGGCCTGGCCACCGCCCTCAACCCGCACATCGGCTACGAGCAGGCCACCGCCGTCGCCCAGGAGGCGCTCACCACGGGCGCCGCCGTCCACGACCTCGTCCTGGCCAAGGGGCTGCTCACCCAGGAGCGGCTGCGCGAGATCCTCCACCCGGACAACCTCGCCCGCCCCCACGCCCCGGCCACGATCGCCCGCGGCTGAGACAGTTCCCGCACCACCCCGGAACCCGTACCACCCGTACCGGTATCACCAGAGAAAGAAGAAGCACCCCCATGGCAACGGCGCCTAGCGTCTCGTACTCGATGACGGTCCGACTCGAGGTCCCCGTGGGCGGGACGGCGGTCAGCCAGCTCACCACGGCCGTGGAGTCCTCCGGCGGATCCGTCACCGGCCTCGACGTGACCGCCTCCGGCCACGAGAAGCTGCGGATCGACGTCACCATGGCGACGACCTCCAC
>NZ_JBWKFM010000054.1:0-26500 GCF_056434285.1 Streptomyces sp. NPDC044063 | reverse complement strand
GCCTTCAACATCCCGATCATCACCCTTCTGGACGTCCCCGGCTTCCTGCCGGGCGTCGACCAGGAGCACGGTGGAATCATCCGGCACGGCGCCAAGCTGCTCTACGCCTACTGCAACGCCACCGTGCCGCGGATCTCGGTGATCCTGCGCAAGGCCTACGGCGGTGCCTACATCGTCATGGACTCCCAGTCCATCGGTGCCGACCTGACCTACGCCTGGCCCACCAACGAGATCGCGGTCATGGGTGCCGAGGGCGCCGCCAACGTGATCTTCCGCAGGCAGATCGCCGAGGCCGACGATCCCGAGGCCATGCGCGCCCGCATGGTCAAGGAGTACAAGTCCGAGCTCATGCACCCCTACTACGCGGCCGAACGCGGCCTCGTGGACGACGTGATCGACCCGGTCGAGACCCGCTCGGTACTGATCCGCTCGCTCGCGATGCTCGCCACCAAGCACGCGGACCTGCCGTCCCGCAAGCACGGCAACCCACCCCAGTAAGGCAACGCCCATGAACGACGAGACGACGACGGTACAGGTGACACGCGGCCGCCCCGACCCCGACGAGCTCGCCGCGCTGCTCGTCAGCCTGGCTCTGTGCACCGGCGGCTCGGGCGACGGTCCGGACACCGCGGGCTCCGGCTCGCCCGCGCCCCCCTGGACGACGCCCGCCGCCTACCAGTCCCCGGCCTCGTGGACCCGCCCACAGCTGCGGAACACCGTTTTCTGACCGTCTTGTGCGTAACAGGCGGGACAACCCGGAGTCATATTTGAAATCAGTGCCGACAACAGATCGGAAGAGTTTTAACGCCCCATTGTTCAAGTGATCAGGATCTCCCCGGAACGCCCTGCGGGGTGTACTCTCCACAACCACACCGATGATATACATGAAATTGCACCGGAGTGATTACCGATGCATCACCGGCGTCGCTGCGCCGCGGCCGTCGGTATTTGACTCGCCAGTCATCGGACACATGTCATACCGGGGGAGACACCATGGATCCGATCCGCATCCTGATCGCCGACGACCACACGCTCTTGCGCAACGCCCTCGCCGAACTCCTGGAGACGGAGGGTGGTCTCGAGGTGGTGGCGGTCACGGGTGACGTGCCCACACTGCTGCTCCTGGCGGCCGAGCACCGGCCGGACATCGTCCTGCTGGACATCGAGATGCCCGGCAACGAGGACCCGCGGACGACAGTACGCGGGCTGCAGGACGTCTCCCCCGATGTGAAGATCCTTGTCCTCACCATGCACGACGACCCGACACTGGTTCAGTCGCTGCTCCCCCTGGGCATTCGCGGGTTCCTCCACAAGACGGTGACCCGGCAGACACTGTCGGCGGCCGTGCGCGGCGCATGCACCCCGGGCAGCCCGGTGACGGTGTCGCTCTCCGAGGGCCGGCTGGCCGCGAGGGCCGCCTCGCCGCAGGGACCGTTGTCCCCGCGCGAGACCGAAGTGATCGACCTCGCCGCGCAGGGACTCAGCAATTACCAGATCGCCCGACGCCTGGGCATAGCCGAGGGCACCGTGAAGCGCCACATGCGCAACATCTTCGACAAGTTCCAGGCGCGTTCCCGGGTGGAGGCCGCCAACAAGGCGGTCGAGACCGGACTGATCGCCCACCCCGTGCCCATGACCAGCCGGCGCCCACGCCCCCACACGCTGGGTCTCGCCACGCTCTCCTAGAGAATGGCCGGATCCCGTGCGCGGTCCTGACGGCGGGCCGAACCCGTCACCGGGTACGGGCCGGAACAGGGCGCCGAGTAGGCCACCACCCCGGCGTCCTCGGGGGTTTCGCGGCCCGACAACTCCCACAGGGCGTCCCGGACGGCCGCGAGCTCGTCCCACAGCCGTACGTACTCCAGGGCGGGACCGCTCGTGGTGACGCTCATCACCTGCGGGCCGTGCAACTTCACGACGGAGCCGAGGCCTCTGGGGCAGGCCAGTGCGTAGGCTTCCGTGGCCCGCCGGTGCCAGAGAAGGTTGCTGCCCGCCACGACCGCCACGCCCAGCGGCACCAGCCACGCCCCCTGCAGGGCCAGTGCCACCTGGCGCATCCGCACCGACCTGCCCGAGGCGGCATCCTCTGCCGGGGGAGTGCCGTCCAGGTCCACGCTCTCCCACCGGTCGAGCACCAGCATGTCCGTACGACGCAGGCCAGGGTGCCGGAGCCCCTTCATCGCCCCGGCGCCTGCACGACGAGACAGGACCAGGTGAAGCCGGCCCCGGCACTGAAGACCAGCGCGACCTCCCCCGGGCCCAGGGCGCGCGAGGCGGTCAGCTCCGCCAGTCCCGCCGACGCGTCCCCGGCGCCGAGGTGGCCGGTCGTCCGACCGTAGTCGAGCGGCTCGGCGTCCACGCAGTCCGCCAGGATCGGCAGCCAGAACTCCTGGAGAGTCTTCACCCCGAAGCGCGGCAGCACCGCGTAGCGCAGGCGTGGGTCGCGCGGCTCGATCCCCGCGTCGTGCAGCGCCTCGGCGACGATCGTGCGGATGGCGTTCTCGTTGGCCCGGATGAACTGCTCGTGCCCGTGTTCGTGGAGGTAGGCACGCTTGGTGGCGCGCATGTCGACGCTCGGGCGGTGGCTGCGCGCGGCCGGGGCGAAGGGGTCGGCACCGCGGTGCATGGACTCCAGCTCGGGGGCCGCCATGGTCACGACGGACAGCAACCGCAGCGCGTCCTCCGGCGCGGCCGGTGCCCGCAGCAGCAGTGCCGTGCCGGCGTCGCCGTACACGACTCCGTAATCGCTGGCCCAGCGGTCGAATCCGGGTTCGGTGAACCGGTCCCCGGTGGTCACGATTCCCCAACGGAATGCTTCGGGAGAATGTGCCGCGTCCGCCGTCAGCCGGGCGACGGTCAGCTCCACTCCCGCCGCCCCGCCATTGCACACCTGCTGAATACCGACCGGCAAGGCGTGATGTGCGCCCAGTTCATGGGCGATGTAATGCGCCGGAGACCACAGGTCGTGGCCCTGGTAATACATCCAGGCATGTGCGCAGACATCGAGGTCCTTGGCCTCGGCACCGGCCGCTCGCAGCACCTCGCGGGCCGCGCGCAACGCCATGCCGGGTGCCGACTCCGGGCCGGCCTCGGGGACCTCCGAGTGGCCGAGTTCCCTGGCCTGCCGGATGCGCAGCCGCCCCTCGGTCACCGCGTCGGCCATCCGGGCACGGCCTTCCGGCAGCCACAGCGCGGCGGCCGCGATACCCACCGGTTCCACCGGCTTCATGCTCCGCACCACCCTCCCGTACGTCTGGTCAGATGCCCTTGCCGAACACCCTGGCGCATGAGCATGAAAGGGCGGGCAAAGATCGTTCAAATGCCGGTCGATGTGCCCTCGGGGGCACATCGGGGTGCCACTTTGGATGGGGTTGCCGTCGCCCGAGAAGCGGCGATTGGATTCGAGGCGTCAAAGAATTCAGCAAGACGGAGAGGAAGACCCGATGAGCGACGCCGCCATTTCCGAGGAGTTGCGAGAGAAGATCCAGGGGATCGTCGCCGAGGTCCTGGAAGCGGACGTGGCCGAGCTTTCGGACGGCACCAGCTTCGCGGACGATCTCGACGCCGACTCGCTGCTCGTGATCGAGATCTTCTCGCGCTTCGAGCGCGACCTGGGGATCAAGATCCCCCAGGAGGACCTCACCGAGCTCGACAACCTGCCCGCCGCCTACGCGCTGGTGGCCAAGTACACCCAGGGTGCCATCGCCGCCTGAGCCGGCCGCCCGGCGCGCGGCGGACCCCCGACCGCCCCGTACCTGGGGCACCACGCCCCCGGCGTCCTACGACAAAACCCCCTGACCCGCATGTGCGCAGGTCAGGGGGTTTTTCCTTGTGGAGCCTAGGGGAGTCGAACCCCTGACATCTGCCATGCAAAGACAGCGCTCTACCAACTGAGCTAAGGCCCCGTCGGGGACCAGACTACCCGGTACCTGGAGTGTTTCCCGACCGGGTATCGCCGGGATCCACCACTCTCCGTAGGATGCACCGCAAGATTCGCTGGAGCGAAGCGAAGGGGAGAGCGAATGGACGCAGCACAGCAGGAAGCCACCGCCCGCGCGCGGGAGCTGCAGCGCAGCTGGTACGGAGAACCTCTGGGGGCGCTCTTCCGCCGTCTGATCGACGACCTCGGTCTCAACCAGGCCCGTCTCGCGTCCGTTCTGGGGCTGTCCGCGCCCATGCTCTCCCAGCTGATGAGCGGTCAGCGGGCCAAGATCGGCAACCCGGCGGTGGTGCAGCGGGTACAGGCCCTGCAGGAGCTCTCCAGCCAGGTCGCCGACGGCAGCGTGAGCGCGGCCGAGGCGGCCGAGCGCATGGAGGAGGTCAAGAAGAGCTCGGGCGGCTCGGTCCTCAACTCCACGCAGACGACGGCCAGCAGCGGCGCGCCGACCGTGCGCCGGGTGGTGCGCGAGATCCAGTCCCTGCTGCGCTCGGTGGCGGGCGCCGGGGACATCATCGACGCGGCCGGGACACTTGCCCCGACCCATCCCGAACTGGCCGAGTTCCTCCGGGTGTACGGCGCCGGGCGGACGGCCGAGGCCGTCGCGCACTACGAGGCCCATCAGAGCTGACCGTGCCGGGGCGGGACCGGTGCCGGGGGAAGCGGGGGCGACGCGTACGCCATGGGTGAGGTCTTCGCTGGGCGGTACGAGCTGGTGGACCCGATCGGGCGGGGCGGGGCGGGCGCCGTCTGGCGGGCCTGGGACCAGCGCCGGCGGCGTTACGTGGCGGCGAAGGTGCTGCGGCAGAGCGACGCCCACACGCTGCTGAGGTTCGTCCGCGAGCAGGCGCTGCGCATCGACCACCCCCATGTGCTGGCTCCGATGAGCTGGGCGGCGGACGACGACAAGGTGCTGTTCACCATGGAGATGGTGAGCGGCGGTTCGCTCGCCCATCTCATCGGCGACTACGGGCCGTTGCCGCCGCATTTCGTGTGCGTCCTGCTGGACCAGTTGCTGTCCGGGCTCACCGCGGTGCACGAGGAAGGCGTGGTGCACCGGGACATCAAACCCGCCAATCTCCTCCTGGAGGCGACCGGTACGGGACGGCCGCATTTACGCCTCTCCGATTTCGGGATCGCCATGCGCAAGGGCGAGCCGCGACTGACGGAAACCAACTTCGTTATGGGCACCCCCGGTTACTTCGCACCGGAGCAAATGCTCGGCGAGGAACCCGACTTCCCCTCCGATCTCTTCGCCGTCGGCCTGGTCGCCCTCTATCTGCTCACGGGCCGGAAACCGGACGCCGAGGCGCTGGTGGAGCGCTTCCGGGAGCGGGGCGTGCCGGGCGCCCCCGAGGAGGTGCCCGCGCCGCTGTGGGAGGTGGTGGCGAACCTGCTGCACCCGGACCCGTACGCCCGCTTCCGTACGGCCGCCGGGGCGCGGAAGGCCCTGGCGGCGGCCGTGGAGCTGCTGGATCCACCGCCCGCGGACGAGGAGCGGATCGAGGTCTTCGACCAGCTGGGCCCGCTGCCCCCGGGCTTCGGCCCCGACGGCCCGGAGCCACGCCGTACGGACCACCGGCCGCCGTACGTCCCCCCGCTGCCGAACTATCCGCCCACGCGCCCCTACACCGCCCCGCGGCCCGTCTCCGGGCCCCTGCCGCCCCCGCCCCCCGGCCCGCCCCCGCAGACGCCTCCAGGGGCCGTACGCGGCCGTGCCGGGCCGCCCGCGAAGGTGGCCGTTCCCGTACTGCTGGTGGCGCTGCTCTGCCTCGCCGTGGGGGTGTGGGCGCTCGCCGTCAGCTGAGGAACGGGCCCGGAGGGCCACCCCGAGACACCTTCACGTTCGCAATCATTTTATTTGCAAACGCAACCGCATCCCCCGATCGGCCCAGCGGGGACCGGGAGGAGAGAACGGGAGGAGAGGACGGGACGGGAGGGCGGGAACGAGACAGGGCCCCGACCGCCGTGGCGGTCAGGGCCCTGCGTCAGGCTTGGGGTGGCTCACACGCCGGAGCCTGCGGGCACGGAGTCGGTCGCCTCCGTCCACAGGTCCTGCTCGGCACGATCCGCCTGGATCTGCCGGTACACGAGGAGCCCGCCGATGGCGGCCAGTGCGACCAGGAGCAGCTTCTTCACCGCGCGACCTCGTCTTTCGTCGACGTAAGGGGACCTCTGGTGGCCGATGATACACACCGGCCGATACCGATCGGTGACCTGCGTCCGGTTCCGAACTGCCCAAAGCGATCGGCCCGGACGGAGAATTTCCGTCCGGGCCGATCGTGTGGTGGGGCTAACAGGACTTGAACCTGTGGCCTCTTCCTTATCAGGGAAGCGCTCTAACCGTCTGAGCTATAGCCCCGCGCCTTGCGACACCGAAAGATTAGCGCACGTGGGGCCCAGTCCCAAAATCGCGCCCGGGCCCCCGTGCGCACGCGTGCTACTCGTCCTCGGCGAGAGTGAGCTCCACGCCGCCCACGAAGCCCGCGGAGAGGTTGTAGACGAAGGCGCCGAGCGTCGCCAGAGCCGTCGCCAGGACCACGTCGATCACCGCGATGACCGTCGTGAAGAGCAGGACGTGCGGCAGCGACAGGAAGGACTCCAGGTCGAAGCCGCCACCCTCGCCGGAGGCGGTGGCGTCGCTGACGGTGCCACCGACGGCGGAGAAGACGCCCATGGTGTCCATGACCAGCCACAGCACGGTGGCGGCCACGATCGTGCAGACGCCCAGCGCGACCGACAGCAGGAAGCTGACCTTCATCACCGACCACGGGTCGGCCTTGGCCACCCGCAGCCGGGCCTTGCGCGTACGCGCGGCCGTGGCGGGCGCGGCGGCGGCCGCGGGAGCCGCCGGACGGGGCTTGGGGATGCCGGCGGGCGCGCCGGCCGCGGGGGCGGCCTGCTGGGCCGCGGAGCCGCCCTTGCCGCCGTTCCCGGCCGCGTTCCGGCCGGCGCCCTTGGCACCGCTCCTGCCCTCGGCGGCCGCCTTGCCGGCACCGTCGGCGGCACCGGAAGCGGAACCGGAAGTGGAAGTGGAAGCCGGAGGCTCGTAGGCCTTCGGCGGGTGGTACGGCTGCGGACCTCGGGTCTCCGTCACGGTCTTCCCCCTGCCTGCGGGCCCGGCCCCGCCGTCACCGGAGCCGGCGCCCTCCGCGCCGGCCGTGGCCTTGCCGGCCGCGGCCTTCTCGACCGAGACCTTGGCGGCCTTATCGGCCTTGCCGGCCTTGTCGGCCTTGCCGTCGGCCTTCTCGGTCGCCACGACCGTGCCGGCCTTCCCGGCCTTCGGGGTCGTCACGGCCTCGTCGGCCTTGCCGGCCTGCTCGGCCTTGCCGGCCTTGTCGTCGGCCTTCCCGGCCTCGGCGGCCGGCTCGGCGTCCGCGGTCTTCACGGCCTGCTCCGCGTCGGTGGTGCCGGGCTTGTCCGTATCCGTGTCCGTATCCGAGCCACGGGCACCGGACTTGCCGGTGGCGGGCCGGGCAGGCTCCCGCCGTTTGGTACCCGCACCGCCGCCGGCGGTGCCCGTGGCTCGACTCACTCTTACTCCTCGGTGTCCTCGACCGGGGGCGCGATGACCTCGGCCGCCTCGGACCCGTCGCCCTCGGCTGCGTCGGTGACGTCGTCGTCGACACCCTCAGCCTCGCGACCGGCCTCGGCGTTCCGGGCGATGCCCACGACGGCATCGCGCTTGCCCAGGTTGATCAGTTGGACGCCCATGGTGTCACGGCCCGTCTCCCTGACTTCGTTGACCCGTGTACGGATCACACCGCCGCTCAGCGTGATGGCCAGGATCTCGTCGCCCTCCTCGACGACCAGAGCCCCGACGAGCGATCCGCGGTCCTCCACGATCTTGGCGGCCTTGATGCCGAGGCCACCACGACCCTGCACGCGGTACTCGTCGACGTTCGACCGCTTCGCGTAGCCACCGTCGGTGGCCGTGAAGACGAAAGTACCGGGGCGCACCACATTCATCGAGAGGAGCTCGTCGCCCTCGCGGAAGCTCATGCCCTTGACACCGGACGTGGCCCGGCCCATCGGACGCAGCGCCTCGTCCGTCGCGGTGAAGCGGATCGACTGCGCCTTCTTGCTGATCAGCAGCAGGTCGTCCGCGGCCGAGACCAGCTCGGCGCCGATCAGCTCGTCCTCCGCGCCGCTCTCGGTCTCGCGCAGGTTGATCGCGATGACACCGCCGGAGCGCGGCGAGTCGTAGTCCTTGAGCGAGGTCTTCTTGACCAGGCCGGACTTGGTGGCCAGCACCAGGTAGGGCGCCACGTCGTAGTCGCGGACGGCGAGGATCTGGGCGATCTTCTCGTCCGGCTGGAACGCCAGCAGGTTGGCCACGTGCTGGCCGCGGGCGTCACGGCCGGCGTCCGGCAGCTCGTACGCCTTGGCCCGGTAGACCCGGCCCTTGTTGGTGAAGAAGAGCAGCCAGTGGTGGGTGGTGGAGACGAAGAAGTGGTCGACGATGTCGTCCTCCTTCAGCTTCGTCCCGCGTACGCCCTTGCCGCCGCGCTTCTGCGAGCGGTAGTCGTCCGTCTTGGTCCGCTTGACGTAGCCGCCGCGCGAGATCGTGACGACGATGTCCTCTTCGGCGATCAGGTCCTCGATGGACATGTCGCCCTCGAAGGGCACCAGCTTGCTGCGCCGGTCCTCGCCGAACTTCTCGACGATGGCCGTCAGTTCCTCGCTGATGATGCCGCGCTGCCGCTCCGGCGAGGCCAGGATCGCGTTGTACTCGTTGATCTTCTGCTGGAGCTCGTCGTGCTCCGCGGTGATCTTCCGGTGCTCCAGGGCGGCCAGACGGCGCAGCTGCATCTCGAGGATGGCGTTGGCCTGGACCTCGTCGATCTGCAGCAGGCTCATCAGGCCGGTGCGGGCCTCGTCCACGGTGTCGCTGCGCCGGATGAGGGCGATGACCTCGTCGATGGCGTCCAGGGCCTTCAGCAGGCCGCGCAGGATGTGGGCGCGCTCCTCCGCCTTGCGCAGGCGGAAGCGGGTGCGGCGGACGATGACCTCGATCTGGTGCGTCACCCAGTTGCGGATGAACGCGTCCAGGGAGAGGGTGCGCGGCACACCGTCGACCAGGGCCAGCATGTTGGCGCCGAAGTTGGTCTGGAGATCGGTGTGCTTGTAGAGGTTGTTGAGGACGACCTTGGCGACCGCGTCCCGCTTGAGGACGATCACCAGGCGCTGGCCCGTACGGGAGGAGGTCTCGTCGCGGACGTCGGCGATGCCGCCGATCCGGCCGTCCTTGACCAGGTCGGCGATCTTCTGCGCGAGGTTGTCCGGGTTGACCTGGTAGGGCAGCTCGGTGACCACCAGGCACTGGCGGTTCTGGATCTCCTCGACCGCGACGACGGCCCGCATGGTGATCGAGCCGCGGCCGGTGCGGTACGCCTCCTCGATGCCCTTGCGGCCCACCACGAGGGCGCCGGTCGGGAAGTCGGGGCCCTTGATCCGCTCGACGAGCGCGTCGAGCAGTTCCTCGGAGCTCGCCTCGGGGTTGGCCAGGAACCACTGGGCGCCCTCGGCCACCTCGCGCAGGTTGTGCGGCGGGATGTTGGTGGCCATACCGACGGCGATACCGGCGGAACCGTTCACCAGCAGGTTGGGGATGCGCGACGGCAGGACCGTCGGCTCCTGGTTGCGGCCGTCGTAGTTGTCCTGGAAGTCGACGGTGTCCTCGTCGATGTCCCGGACCATCTCCATCGACAGCGGCGCCATCTTGCACTCGGTGTAGCGCATGGCGGCGGCCGGGTCGTTGCCCGGGGAGCCGAAGTTGCCGTTGGAGTCCACCAGCGGCATCCGCATGGCCCAGGGCTGGGCGAGGCGGACGAGCGCGTCGTAGATGGAGGCGTCGCCGTGCGGGTGGTACGTACCCATGACGTCACCGACGACACGGGCGCACTTGTAGAAGCCCTTCTCGGGCCGGTAGCCGCCGTCGTACATCGCGTAGAGCACGCGGCGGTGCACCGGCTTGAGACCGTCGCGGACGTCCGGGAGCGCACGCGAGACGATGACGCTCATCGCGTAGTCGAGGTAGGAGCGCTGCATCTCCGTCTCGAGCCCGACGGGCTCGACGCGCATGCCCACGCCCTCCAGCGGGGCGGCCGCGCCCTCCGGAGTGACCTCCGGCACGGGAACGGTGGGGGTGTCAGGCGTTTCGTCGGCCATTGCTGTTCAAAATCCTTTCGCTGACGGCGGTTGTCCGTGGCCGACAGGTCAGATGTCGAGGAAGCGGACGTCCTTGGCATTGCGCTGGATGAAGGAGCGCCGGGCCTCGACGTCCTCACCCATGAGCACCGAGAACAGGTCGTCCGCCTGGGCGGCGTCGTCCAGGGTGACCTGGCCGAGCACGCGGTGGTCGACGTCCATGGTGGTGACGCGCAGCTCCTCGGCGTTCATCTCGCCCAGACCCTTGAAGCGCTGGACGGAGTCGTCCTTGATCCGCTTGCCGTTCTCGCGGCCCAGCTGGATGAGGGCGTCGCGCTCGCGGTCGGAGTAGGCGTACTCGAAGTCGTCCTTGCCCCACTTGATCTTGTAGAGCGGGGGACGGGAGAGGTAGACGTGCCCGGCCTCGACCAGCGGCCGCATAAAGCGGAAGAGGAAGGTGAGCAGCAGGGTGTTGATGTGCTGACCGTCGACGTCGGCGTCCGCCATCAGGATGATCTTGTGATAGCGGAGCTTCGCGATGTCGAAGTCCTCGTGCACACCGGTGCCGAAGGCGGAGATCAGCGCCTGGATCTCCTGGTTCTGCAGGATCTTGTCGATCCGGGCCTTCTCCACGTTGAGGATCTTGCCTCGGATCGGGAGGATCGCCTGGTACTCCGGGTTACGGCCGGACTTGGCCGAGCCGCCGGCGGAGTCACCCTCGACGATGAAGATCTCGCACTTGGCCGGCTCGTTCGACTGGCAGTCGGACAGCTTGCCCGGCAGCGACGCCGTCTCCAGCAGGCCCTTGCGGCGGGTGAGGTCGCGCGCCTTGCGGGCCGCGACGCGCGCGGTGGCGGCCTGGATGGACTTGCGGATGATGTCCGCGGCCTCGTTCGGGTTGCGGTCCAGCCAGTCCGTCAGCTGCTCGTGGACGACCTTCTGCACGAAGGTCTTGGCCTCGGTGTTGCCCAGCTTGGTCTTGGTCTGGCCCTCGAACTGCGGCTCGCCCAGCTTGACGGAGATGATCGCCGTCAGGCCCTCGCGGATGTCGTCGCCGGTGAGGTTGTCGTCCTTCTCGCGGAGCAGCTTCTTGTCGCGGGCGTAACGGTTGATCAGACCCGTCAGCGCCGCGCGGAAGCCCTCCTCGTGGGTGCCGCCCTCGTGGGTGTGGATGGTGTTCGCGAAGCTGTAGACACCCTCGGTGTACTGGGTGTTCCACTGCATCGCGATCTCGAGGGAGAGCATCCGCTCCTTGTCCTCGGCGTCGAAGTCGATCACCGTGGGGTGGATGACCTCGCCCTTGCGCGAGTTCAGGTAGCGGACGAAGTCCGAGATGCCGCCCTCGTAGTGGTAGCGGACCGAGAGGGGCTTGCCCTCCTCGTCCACGTGGGCCGGGCGCTCGTCCGTCAGCGAGATGGTCAGGCCCTTGTTGAGGAACGCCATCTCCTGGAAGCGCCGCGAGAGCGTCTCGAAGGAGTACTCGGTGGTCTCGAAGATGTCGCCGTCGGCCCAGAAGGTGACCGAGGTACCCGTCTCGTCCGTCGGCTCGTTCTTCTGGAGCGGGGCGGTCGGGACGCCCAGCTTGTAGTCCTGCGTCCAGCGGTAGCCGTCGGTCTTGACCTCGACCGCGACGCGCGTCGACAGCGCGTTGACGACCGAGACGCCGACGCCGTGGAGACCGCCGGAGACCGCGTAGCCGCCGCCGCCGAACTTGCCGCCCGCGTGCAGCACGGTCAGGACGACCTCGACGGCCGGCTTGCCCTCGGAGGGGACGATGCCGACCGGGATGCCACGGCCGTTGTCGTCGACGCGCACGCCGCCGTCGGACAGGATCGTCACATCGATGGTGTCCGCGTGACCGGCCAGGGCCTCGTCGACGGAGTTGTCGACGACCTCGTACACCAGGTGGTGGAGGCCGCGCTCACCGGTGGAGCCGATGTACATACCGGGCCGCTTGCGGACCGCGTCCAGTCCCTCCAGGACCGTGATCGCGCTGGCGTCGTACGACGACGGCTCGGCGCCGGGCGCGGTGCCCGCCGGCTCGGAGGGGTGGGTGTTCTCGTTGGGGTTGCCGGAATCGGCCACGAAGCGCCCTTTCTGGCACAGCACAGGCCTTCCCTGCTGCGGTCGGGGGTGCCCGGGGCAGGCAGGAGCGGCTGCGTCGTTCAGCGTTTATCGACGAGTCCCGCGATTCCGGCGGGATTACTACACAGTGTACCGGTGGCGCTGACATGAATGGGGGTTTGGCGGTGCCTGAGTCCTCATGTGCCGCCCTGAACCGGCATCAGCCGACTCCCTATATGGGGACCGGGGCTCCAAGAGGCTCACGGAGGCACTCAGCGCTTCGGGCTGTCAACCGGCAGCTACCGTGAGCGGAGTCTCAGCCGTTGGCGGGTGTCACTCCGTTCACGGCCGTGCCACCCGAAGGTCAACCGGCGTCGTACCGTCACCCGTAGGTGTCGCCGGGTCCCGTGCTCCCGGGGGCGCGCAGCGGCCCGTAACGGCGCCCGGGGCCGCCGGGCCCCAGCACCTTGATCATTTCGACGGTTCCCTGGCCCAGGTCGTCGTTGAGCCGGGCCACCAGCTGCGGGGCCAGCAGGCGCAGCTGCGTCGCCCAGGCCGTCGAGTCGCACTGCACCGTCAGGACGCGGGCCTCCTCGTCGTAGCGCTGCGGCTCGCAGTGCAGCGCCACCTCCGGGCCCACCATCTGCGGCCAGCGGCCCATCACCCCGCCGACCGCCGCCGGGGTCTCCCAGCCGCGCTCGGTGATCAGCCGGTTGATGGCGGCGCCGAGCGGCAGCGGGTCCCGCCCGTCGGCGCGCGCGCCGGAGCGCAGGCCCCCGCGCCGCGCCTGCTTCTTCTGCTGCGCCGCGTTGCCCCGCGCCCGCGCCTGCTCCTTGGCGGCGCGCAGCGCCACCCGCGCCAGGTCCACGCCCGAGGGCTCGGGGGTCCTGGGGGCCGGGTGCTTCTCGCCGTGTCCGTTCATGCGCGGTGTCCGTTCGTGCCCGCTCGTCATGCCCGCTCGACCCTGCCCTCCGCGACCGCGTACCGCGCGCCCGTCAGCACGCCCGGCACGTCGTCGTCCACGGCGGCCGTCACCAGCACCTGCTCGCCCGGGGCCACCATCTCCGCCAGCCGCTCGCGCCGGCGGGCGTCCAGCTCGGCGAAGACGTCGTCGAGCACCAGCACCGGCTCGTTGCCCTCCGAGCGCAGCAGCTCGTACGAGGCCAGCCGCAGCGCCAGCGCGTAGGACCAGGACTCGCCGTGGCTGGCGTAGCCCTTGGCCGGCAGCCGGCCCAGCTTGAGCAGCAGCTCGTCGCGGTGCGGCCCGACGAGCGTCACGCCCCGCTCGATCTCCTGCTTGCGCGCCTCGGCGAGGGCGGCGAGCAGCACCTCGTACAGCTCCTCGCGGGTGTGGGCGTCCTCGCCGCCGGCCGGGCCGCGGTACTCGAAGGAGACCGGGCCGCCGCCCGGCGCCAGCTGCTCGTAGGCCTTGTCGGCCAGCGGCCGCAGCACGGTGATCAGGTCCAGCCGCCGTGCCAGCAGCTCCGCGCCGGCCCGGGCCAGGTGCTGGTCCCAGATGTCGAGGGTGGACAGGTCCATGCCCTTGCCGCCGTGCCGGCGGGCCATGGCCGCGGACTTCAGCAGCGTGTTGCGCTGCTTGAGGACGCGGTCGTAGTCCGAGCGCACGCCCGCCATGCGCGGGGCGCGGGCGGTGATCAGCTCGTCCAGGAAGCGGCGGCGCTCCCCGGGGTCGCCCTTGATCAGGGAAAGGTCCTCGGGCGCGAACAGCACCGTGCGCACGATGCCCAGCACGTCGCGCGGCCGGACCTGGGAGGAACGATTGATCCGGGCCCGGTTGGCCCGTCCGGGGTTGAGCTCCAGCTCGATCAGCTGCTGCCGCTCCCCCTGGGTGACGGCGGCGCGGATGACCGCCCGGTCCGCGCCCATGCGCACCAGGGGCGCGTCGGAGGAGACGCGATGGCTGCCGAGGGTGGCCAGATAGCCGACGGCCTCGACGAGATTGGTCTTCCCCTGGCCGTTGGGGCCCACGAAGGCGGTGACGCCCGGGTCGAGGGCCACCTCGGCCCGGGCGTACGAACGGAAGTCGGCGAGCGACAGATGCGAGACATGCATGGTTGCGCGCCGACCTCCCCCGGCTGCTGCTGGGTCTACTTCTTGGTCTCGACCGCGTGGCCACCGAACTGGTTGCGCAGCGCGGCGATCATCTTCATCTGCGGCGAGTCCTCCTGGCGCGAAGCGAAGCGCGCGAAGAGGGAGGCCGTGATCGCGGGGAGCGGCACGGCGTTGTCGATGGCGGCCTCGACCGTCCACCGGCCCTCGCCGGAGTCGGCGGCGAAGCCGCGCAGCTTGTCGAGGTGCTCGTCCTGGTCGAGGGCGTTGACGGCCAGGTCCAGCAGCCAGGAGCGGATGACCGTGCCCTCCTGCCAGGAGCGGAAGACCTCGCGCACGTCGGTGACGGAGTCGACCTTCTCCAGCAGCTCCCAGCCCTCGGCGTAGGCCTGCATCATCGCGTACTCGATGCCGTTGTGGACCATCTTGGCGAAGTGGCCCGCACCGACCTTGCCCGCGTGCACCGAACCGAAGTCGCCCTCGGGCTTGAGCGCGTCGAAGACCGGCTGGACCCGCGCCACGTGCTCGGCGTCGCCGCCGTACATCAGGGCGTAACCGTTCTCCAGACCCCAGACGCCACCGGACACACCGCAGTCGACGAAGCCGATGCCCTTGGCGGCGAGCTCCTCGGCGTGCTTCTCGTCGTCGGTCCAGCGGGAGTTCCCGCCGTCCACGACCACGTCGCCGGGCGAGAGCAGCTCGGCGAGCTCGTCGATGGTGGACTGGGTCGCGGACCCGGCCGGGACCATGACCCACACGACGCGCGGGCCCTGGAGGGAATCCACAAGCTCCTTGAGGCTGTGGACATCCGCCAGGTCGCGGTTGCGGTCGTATCCGATGACGGTGTGGCCTGCGCGGCGGATGCGCTCGCGCATGTTGCCGCCCATCTTGCCGAGACCGACGAGACCGAGCTCCATGGGTGATCCTCTTTGCCGTAGTCGTGCGATACGTACCAGGGGTACGGTCCGAGCCTACGCCGGGGCGCCGCCGCACACCTGTGGGGAGGAGGCGCTCAAAAGGCGACGGCGTTCCGCGCCCCACGAGGGGCGCGGAACGGTGTCCGACCGGCGACTCAGCCGGACAGGCGAACCGGCATGATCAGGTACTTGTACGCGTCGTCCGCCTCGGCGTCCACAGCCGGCCGGCCGCTCAGCAGGGCCGGCTTCGTGGAGGTCGTGAAGGACAGCTGGGCCACCGGCGAGTCGATCGCCGACAGACCCTCCAGCAGGAAGCCCGGGTTGAACGCGATGGAGATGTCGTCGCCGTCGAGCTGGGCGTCGACCCTTTCCACAGCCTGTGCGTCGTCGCTGGAGCCCGCCTCCAGGATCAGCACGCCCTGCTCGAAGCTGAGGCGGACCGGGGTGTTGCGCTCGGCGACGAGGGCCACGCGCTTGACGGCCTCGACGAACGGGGCGGTCTCGATCACGGCGACGGAGTTGAACTCGGTCGGGAAGAGCGTGCGGTACTTCGGCAGGTCGCCCTCGAGCAGGCGGGTGGTGGTACGGCGGCCCGCGCCCTCGAAGCCGATCAGGCCCTCGCCGGCACCGGAGCCGGACAGGGCGATCGAGACGGTGTCGCCGCCGCTGAGGGACTTGGCGGTCTCCAGCAGCGTCTTGGCGGGCACCAGGGCGACCGCGGAGATGTCCGGGGTCTCCGGCTTCCACATGAACTCGCGCACGGCGAAGCGGTAGCGGTCGGTGGAGGCCAGGGTGACCGTGTCGCCCTCGATCTCGATCCGCACACCCGTGAGCACCGGCAGCGTGTCGTCACGGCCGGCGGCGATGGCCACCTGGGCGGCGGCGGAGGCGAAGACCTCGGCCGGGACGGTGCCCGTGGCGGTCGGCATCTGCGGCAGCGCCGGGTATTCCTCCACAGGCAGGGTGTGGAGTGTGAATCGCGAGGAGCCGCAGACCACGGTGACCCGCACGCCGTCGGTGGAGATCTCCACAGGCCTGTTGGGAAGTGCGCGGCAGATGTCGGCGAGCAGCCGGCCGGAGACGAGGACGGTGCCGTCCTCCTCCACGTCCGCCTCGACCGAGACGCGGGCCGAGACCTCGTAGTCGAAGCCGGAGAGGCTCAGGGAGCCGTCCTCGGCCTTCAGCAGCAATCCCGCGAGGACCGGCACCGGCGGACGGGCCGGGAGGCTGCGGGCCGCCCAGGCCACTGCCTCCGCGAGTACATCGCGCTCCACCCGGATCTTCACCGGAACCGCCTCCTGCTTGTTGCTGGCTCGCCCTGCTGGCTTCTTCCTCGGCGCCGAACGCCGGGGACCAGTCTGACGCACGCCGGTGACAGTCGGCGCGGCTGGCGGTCAAGTCGAGGCCAGGGGCGTGGCGCGGCGCTCGGGCCGTTCATCCACAGCACCCACTTCGAAACGAGTTCCCCGCTACATATCCGTGGTCGTAGTAGTAGGGCCTGTGGAAACGGTGGATAACCTTCTTTGCCCAGGTCAGCACGGATTTTTTGTCCACTGCCCCTGTGGGTGGAGCCGGTGGATAACCGGGGGGTTCTGTGGACCACGGAAAGTTCTGCACAGGCGGTGCACAGGTGGGGGCAGGTTCTCCCCAGGTGCGTCCCCAGGTTTACCCACGTTGCCCACAGGCCAACCCGGCATCCTGGTGTGACGCCTTTCACTCGGTGCGGTGAGCTTCGGCGTTTCGTTGCCGAACAGTGGACAGAAGTGTGGAAAGACTGTGTATAACACCGGTTCTCCTGTGGGTGGCCGGTGGACAACCCTCGGCGCCGTTGTGCACAGCTCGGCTGTCCACAGCCTGTGGAAGCCCGTCGACCACAAATCCACACCCCCCTGACCTCGCCTGATGGCATATCAACAGCCTGGCCTGTGGACAGCGTAGGGATAACTTCGCCCTCCCCAGGGTGTGGACAGGGCTTCCGGGCCGAATCTGTGGAGAACCGGCAGGTCGGGACCACTATTCGAACAGGCTGGGGACGGGCCGGGGACCACGCCCGCGCGGTGCCGGCCGCTCCGGGAACGCCGAAGGGCGCTCCGGGAGGTCTCCCGGAGCGCCCTCGGACGGTCCTTCACAGGCCCTGACGGCCTTCCAGCAGTCGCTCCGTCAGCCGTTCTTGATGCGGTTCGTCAGCTCGGTCACCTGGTTGTAGATGGACCGCCGCTCGGCCATCAGCGCACGGATCTTGCGGTCCGCGTGCATCACGGTCGTGTGGTCGCGGCCGCCGAACTGCGCCCCGATCTTCGGCAGCGAGAGGTCGGTGAGCTCACGGCACAGGTACATGGCGATCTGCCGGGCCGTCACCAGCACCCGGCTGCGCGAGGCTCCGCACAGGTCCTCGACGGTGTGCCCGAAGTAGTCCGCGGTCGCCGCCATGATGGCGGTCGCGGTGATCTCCGGGGAGGCGTCCTCGCCGCCCGGGATCAGGTCCTTCAGCACGATCTCGGTCAGGCCCAGGTCCACCGGCTGCCGGTTGAGGCTGGCGAAGGCCGTCACCCGGATCAGGGCGCCCTCCAGCTCGCGGATGTTGCGCGAGATGCGGGAGGCGATGAACTCCAGGACCTCCGGCGGGGCGTTGAGCTGCTCCTGGACCGCCTTCTTCCGCAGGATGGCGATACGGGTCTCGAGCTCCGGCGGCTGCACATCCGTGATCAGGCCCCACTCGAAGCGGTTGCGGAGCCGGTCCTCCAGGGTCACCAGCTGCTTGGGCGGCCGGTCGGAGGAGAGCACGATCTGCTTGTTGGCGTTGTGCAGGGTGTTGAAGGTGTGGAAGAACTCCTCCTGCGTCGACTCCTTGCTCGCGAGGAACTGGATGTCGTCGACCAGCAGGATGTCCATGTCGCGGTAGCGCTTGCGGAACGCGTCCGCCTTGCCGTCGCGGATGGAGTTGATGAACTCGTTGGTGAACTCCTCGGAGCTCACGTAGCGCACGCGCGTGCCGGGGTAGAGGCTGCGCGCGTAGTGCCCGATGGCGTGCAGCAGGTGGGTCTTGCCCAGCCCGGACTCGCCGTAGATGAAGAGCGGGTTGTACGCCTTGGCCGGGGCCTCGGCGACCGCGACCGCCGCCGCGTGGGCGAAACGGTTCGATGCGCCGATGACGAAGGTGTCGAAGAGGTACTTCGGGTTCAGCCGGGCCGTCGGCTCGGCCGAACCCCCGGAACCCGATCCGCCGCCGGAACCCGAGCCGCCGGAGCCGGCCGACGGGGCGGAACGGTCCGGGCGGGCGCCGGGGCCCTGTGCCGGGCCCGGCCGGGCGGCGGGGCCGGCGTCGGGGAGCTCGCGACGCTGCTGCTCGTACGGCGGCCGCTCGGCCCGCTCCGGGGAGCGGTAGTCCGGCTGCTGCTCGTAGGGCTGCTGCTCGTACGGCGACGGGGAGGCGTACGGGTCGCGCTCGCCCTCGGTGAACGCGCCGAGGCGCGGCTGCTGCCAGCCGTAGTCCCCGCGGTCGCCGCCGGCCGGGCCGGAGGCCGCCGAGCCGCGCGGCCAGGCGCCGGGCTCGGGCCGCGACGAGGGGTAGTCGGGGTAGGCGGGGCGCACGGACGGCAGGTCGTCGCCGCCGGACCGGGCGCCGTAGCCCTCGCGGCCCTCGTAACCGCCGCGGTCGCCGTATCCCTCGTACGTGTCGCGGCCGGCCGGGCCGGGGCCGTGCGGAAGCGTCCGGCCGGTCTCCTGGGACTGCGGGGCCGGGGGCTCGCCGGCGGAGTCGTCGACGGTGATCGCGATCCGGATGGGGCGGCCGCACTCGCGGCTGAGGGTCTCGCTGACGATCGGGGCCAGCCGGCCCTCCAGGACGCCCTTGGCGAACTCGTTCGGCACGGCGAGCAGGGCCGTGTCGGCCACCAGGGCCAGCGGCTGGCACCGCTTGATCCAGTGCTCGTCCTTGCTCTCCACGCCCTGCCCCCGCCCCTCACCGAGGAGCTGTTCGAGCACGCGCGGCCACACTGCGGCAAGATCGGCGGGCAGGTCAGCCACGGGGCACGCTCTCTCAGTCACGGGTCACGGGGAGTGTCAAGGGGTCACGGGGGGTGTCTCGGAGTCCCACGAATGTGTGGTTCTCGGGACGGGCGGGAAGGATTCGGAGTTCAGTCACGGTAGTCAGGCCGAGGCGCGTGGTTCAAGTCGTTGTCCACAGGGTGTGTACAAATGTGCCATGCCGCGACGCTTGGCGTCGTGAGGGCCTCGGGGAGGCTACGGTGTATCCCTGGTGCCTGCCGGTTTGACCGGATGGCGTAACCACGCGTACCGTGACCAGGTCGAGTTGTCGATGGCTGCTGCCGCCTGCCTCCGATGGGCAAAGATCACGATCTCCATGATCGGGATTATGAAGCGGTGCACTTGGGCGTATTGCGATCTCCTCGCGGGCGCACGGTGACAGCCAGGCGATGTCCCGCCATCAATTCATTTCTGGAGTCCCCGAGTGAGCAAGCGCACCTTCCAGCCGAACAACCGCCGTCGCGCGAAGACCCACGGCTTCCGACTGCGCATGCGCACCCGTGCCGGCCGCGCGATCCTCGCGTCCCGCCGTGGCAAGGGTCGCGCCCGCCTGTCGGCCTGACCAGCCTGACGTCAAGGTCCATGACGTGCTGCCTTCCGAGTCTCGGCTGAGGCGGCGCGAGGACTTCGCGACCGCGGTTCGCCGAGGACGCAGGGCCGGCCGCCCGCTCCTCGTCGTCCACCTACGCAGCGGTAACACGGACCCGCACACACCGGGGGGAATCGCCCCTCCGGTGCGTGCGGGTTTCGTCGTGAGCAAGGCCGTCGGCGGTGCCGTCGTCCGCAACCTCGTCAAGCGACGGCTGCGCCATCTCATGCGTGACCGGCTGGATCAGCTGCCCGCCGGTAGCCTGGTGGTGGTGCGAGCCCTGCCGGGCGCGGGCGAGGCGGACCACGTTCAGCTGGGCCGTGATCTCGACACCGCACTGCAGCGGCTTCTGGGAGGGGCGCCGCGAAGCAATCCCCCGGGGGGTGACCCCCGGAGCCCCGGTCACCCGGGAGGGAGCGCACAGTGAAGTACCCGCTGCTCTGGTTGATCAAGCTCTACCAGTGGACCATCAGCCCTCTGCTGGGCCCGGTCTGCAAGTACTACCCCTCGTGCTCGCACTACGGCTATACAGCCATCAACGTGCACGGCGCGGTCAAAGGAACGGTGCTGACGGCCTGGCGTATTTTGCGCTGCAACCCGTGGTCGCTCGGTGGCGTCGACCACGTCCCTCCCCGGAAGCGTCCGGTCTGGCACCAGCGGCTGAGGAGCCGACTGGGCGGGAACCCCACCGCGGGGCCCGTCGCACAGCCCGGGACTCAGTCCAACGCCCAAGGAGCCTGATTCGTGGACACGATCCTCGGTCCTCTTTATTACGCTGTTTCCTGGATCATCGTCCAGTTCCACTCGTTCTTCAGCCTGATCTTCAACAAGGACAGTGGCTGGGCGTGGGGTCTGTCCATCGTCTCGCTGGTGGTGCTGATCCGTATCTGCCTGATCCCGCTCTTCGTGAAGCAGATCAAGGCGACGCGGAACATGCAGGCGCTCCAGCCGAAGATGAAGGCCATCCAGGAGCGCTACAAGAGCGACAAGCAGCGCCAGTCCGAAGAGATGATGAAGCTCTACAAGGAGTCGGGCACCAACCCGCTCTCGAGCTGTCTCCCGATCCTGGCCCAGTCGCCGTTCTTCATCTCGCTCTACCAGGTGCTCAACAAGATCGCCGGCGGCCACGAGGTCGGCGTCCTGGATCAGTCTCTGGTCGACAGCGCCCGTAAGGCGCACATCTTCGGTGCCCCGATCGCGTCGAAGTTCATGGACAGCGCGAGCAAGGTCGAGTCCCTCGGCGCCACGCTGACCGACGTCCGTGTCGTCACGGTCATCATGATCGTCCTGATGTCGCTGTCGCAGTTCTACACGCAGCGCCAGCTGATGACGAAGAACGTCGACCTCACGGTGAAGACGCCGTTCATGCAGCAGCAGAAGATGCTGATGTACGTCTTCCCGATCATGTTCGCCGTCTTCGGTATCAACTTCCCGGTCGGTGTCCTGGTCTACTGGCTGACCACCAACGTGTGGACCCTGGGCCAGCAGATGTTCGTCATCCGCCGCAACCCCACCCCGGGCAGCCTCGCCTTCCAGCAGCGCCAGGAGCGCCTGCGGGCCAAGGGCAAGCTGAAGGAGGAGCCGGCGGAGGTCGAGGCCCGCCAGGCCGCCGAGGCCGCCCGTGCGGCCCGCCAGCAGCCCAAGCGCCAGACCAAGGCCAAGCGCCAGGTCGCCGGCACCACGCAGCCGCAGGACCGGGCCACCGCGAGCTCCACGAAGAAGACCACCCTGGAGAAGGGCGGGTCCGACGACACGGCGCAGAAGCCGGGGGGCGGCTCCTCCCGCAGTGCCAAGTCCGGACAGCGCAAGGGCGGCCCGCAGCGGCCCAAGCACCCCTCGAAGAAGTGATGAAGGAGTCCCCTGTGACGGAGACGCAGCGCGAGACCGGCGCCGAGGCCACCGACACCCTGTCCCGCCTGGAGCAGGAGGGCGAGATCGCGGCCGACTACCTCGAGGGTCTGCTCGACATCGCCGACCTGGACGGCGACATCGACATGGACGTCGAGGCCGACCGCGCGTCGGTGTCGATCATCAGCGACTCCACCAGCCGTGACCTGCAGAAGCTGGTGGGTCGCGACGGTGAGGTGCTGGAGGCGCTCCAGGAGCTGACCCGGCTCGCCGTGAACCGGGAGACCGGTGACCGCAGCCGCCTCATGCTGGACATCGCCGGCTTCCGCGCGCGCAAGCGCGAGCAGCTGGCCGGCCTGGGCGCCGAGGCCGCCCAGGAGGCCCGCAGCACCGGTCAGCCGGTCAAGCTGGACCCGATGACCCCCTTCGAGCGCAAGGTGGTCCATGACGCGGTGGCCGCCGCCGGTCTGCGCAGCGAGTCCGAGGGCGAGGAGCCCCAGCGACGAGTGGTCGTCCTCCCCGCCTGACCCAGCCCCATGTCCAGGTGTGTACGGCCCCGTCTGCTCGCAGGCGGGGCCGATCCTTGTCAGCCTGATTTCAGACCCTTTTTGCATGGAAGGACGGTTTCCCGTGGAAGAGGCAGCGGAGCTCCCTCCGGCGCCCGAGGTGGCTCGGGCGGTTTTCGGCGACCGCTTCCCGGAAGCCGTCCGCTACGCCGAGCTGCTCGCGGACGCGGGCGTCAAGCGCGGGCTGATCGGTCCCCGTGAGGTCCCGCGGCTGTGGGAGCGCCACCTGCTGAACTGCGCGGTGCTCGCGGAGGCCGTGCCGGACGGCGTCTCGGTGTGCGACGTCGGCTCGGGTGCCGGCCTGCCCGGCATTCCGCTGGCCCTCGTCCGTCCCGATCTCCAGATCACCCTGCTGGAGCCGCTGCTGCGCCGTACGAACTTCCTCCAGGAGGTCGTGGAGCTGCTGGGCCTGGACCACGTCACCGTCGTCCGCGGCCGCGCCGAGGAGATGCTGGGCAAGGTCGAGCCCGTCCATGTGGTCACCGCCCGTGCCGTGGCGCCCCTGGACCGTCTGGCGGGCTGGGGAGTGCCCCTGCTGCGCCCCTACGGCGAGATGCTGGCCCTCAAGGGCGACACCGCCGAGGAGGAGCTCAAGGGCGCGCGTGCGGCGCTCAGCAAGCTCGGCGTGGTGCGGACCTCCGTGCTCCACGTCGGTGAGGGCGTGGTGGATCCGCTGTCCACCGTGGTGCGGGTCGAGGTGGGCGAGAGCCCCGGCGGTGTGCGCTTCGCGGCCAAGCGGGCGAAGGCGGCCCGGGTGAGCCGCTCCCGCCGCCGTCGCTGACCCTCGTCGCCGTCGCATGGGCACGCCCTCCTCGGGGCGTGCTCCATACAAGCTGGCAAAACGATGCATGACGGAGTGTCGCGTCGGGGTGACGCTGTGTGCCATGCATCGTGTTTCACGTGAAACATCGCTCCCTGCTGCATGGAATCATCGGCCGCGCCCGCGCGGCCTCCGCGCCGCGTGGCCGTCGACCGGTCGAGGATGTGGGATCGTCCACAGGCCCACAGGATTCATCCACAGGAGAACGGGCCTCGCTGGTTCGTGAGCCCGGAAGCATGGCAGGCTCTGTTCATTGCGAGCCTGATGTCGAGGAGAGTGAATCCTTGCGGTCCGACGCCGATATCGCGGGACCGATGACCGATCCGGTCCCCGGCCCCCGCCCCGCAGAGTCCGAGCCCGTCGCCGCTCCCGGTCCTCTGCCCGTGAGCGAGGTGGTTTCACGTGAAACGCCGCCGCCCATGCCGCGGCCGGAGCAGACCCGGGTGATGGTCGTCGCCAACCAGAAGGGCGGTGTGGGCAAGACCACGACCACCGTCAATCTGGCGGCCTCGCTGGCGCTCCATGGCAACCGGGTCCTGGTCATCGACCTCGACCCCCAGGGCAACGCCTCGACGGCCCTGGGGATCGACCACCACGCCGACGTACCGTCGATCTACGACGTGCTCGTGGACAACAAGCAGCTCTCCGAAGTCGTCCAGCCGGTGGTGGACGTCGAGGGCCTCTTCTGCGCACCCGCCACGATCGACCTCGCCGGCGCGGAGATCGAGCTGGTCTCGCTCGTGGCCCGGGAGAGCCGGCTGGATCGCGCGATCAAGGCGTATGAGCAGCCCCTGGACTACATCCTCATCGACTGCCCGCCGTCGCTCGGCCTGCTGACGGTCAACGCTCTGGTCGCGGGCGCGGAGGTGTTGATCCCCATTCAGTGCGAGTACTACGCGCTGGAGGGGCTGGGCCAGCTGCTGCGCAACGTCGAGCTGGTGCGGGGACATCTGAACCCCACGCTGCATGTGTCGACGATTCTGCTGACCATGTACGACGGGCGGACACGGCTCGCATCGCAGGTGGCCGAGGAAGTGCGCAGTCACTTCGGCCAGGAGGTGCTCCGGACCAGCATTCCGCGCTCGGTCCGCATCTCCGAGGCGCCCAGTTATGGGCAGACGGTTCTGACGTACGACCCGGGCTCCAGCGGTGCGCTCTCGTATCTGGAGGCGGCCCGGGAAATCGCACTACGGGGGGTCGGTGTGCACTACGACGGCAGCAGGGCTCATACGGTGGGTCGTCAGCAACAGCAAGACCAGCACAGCATGTCGGAGGGGCTTCAGTGAGTGAGCGACGCAGAGGACTGGGCCGGGGGCTCGGTGCGCTGATCCCGCCTGCGCCGAAGGGTGGGGAGCAGAGCGGACCGGCCGTGGGATCCGGCGCCACCTCTCCGTCCGCGGTGCCGGTACTGACGGCGGAGCGGGGCGTGGCCGCCGCCAAGGTGGCCACGCTTCCGGTGGATGACGTCACCGTTTCCCGTGAAACCGTCGCGCGCGAGATGGAGGGGCTCATCGCCGCTCCGGCGGACGGCGTTTCACGTGAAACAGAGGGCGCTTCGCAGGAGCGTTCCGAGACCGACCACGGGTCGGTCGCCGGGGCGTACTTCGCGGAGCTGCCTCTGGACTCCATCACTCCCAATCCCCGGCAGCCGCGCGAGGTGTTCGACGAGGACGCCCTCGCCGAGCTGGTCACCTCCATCCGTGAGGTCGGTCTGCTGCAGCCCGTGGTGGTCCGTCGGTTGTCGCCGGAGCGCTACGAGCTCATCATGGGCGAGCGGCGCTGGCGGGCCTGCCGTGAGGCGGGGCTGGAGAGGATTCCCGCGATCGTCCGGGCGACCGACGACGAGAAGCTTCTGCTGGACGCGCTGCTGGAGAACCTCCACCGCGCCCAGCTGAACCCGCTGGAGGAGGCCGCCGCCTACGACCAGCTGCTGAAGGACTTCAGCTGTACCCATGACGAGCTGGCCGACCGCATCGGGCGCTCGCGCCCTCAGGTCTCCAACACGCTGCGTCTGCTGAAGCTGTCGCCGACCGTGCAGAAGCGGGTGGCCGCGGGCGTGCTCTCCGCCGGCCACGCCCGTGCTCTGCTCGCCGTCGACGACTCGGAGGAGCAGGACCAGCTCGCCCGCCGCATCGTGGCCGAGGGTCTCTCGGTGCGATCGGTGGAGGAGATCGTGACCCTGATGGGTTCGCGGTCCAAGAGTTCGGGCCGGGCCAAGGGGCCCCGGGCCGGAGGCCGGGTGTCGCCGGCGCTGACCGATCTGGCCTCCCGGCTGTCCGACCGCTTCGAGACCCGGGTGAAGGTGGACCTGGGCCAGAAGAAGGGAAAGATCGTCGTCGAGTTCGCCTCGATGGAGGATCTGGAGCGGATCCTCGGCACGCTGGCCCCGGGAGAGGGCCGGGTGCTGGAGCAGAGGCTCTCCGGCTCCGATGAGGAGCATGCCGAGGGCTAGCCCTTCGACGCGCTCGTAGTGAGGGCGGGTGGTGTTTCACGTGGAACCGTCGCGGGTTCCGGAACACAACCCGCCCTTTGCCTTGTCGCGCTATCGACGCAATCGGCCTCCGGATACGATGCGTTGAGGTGTGGCACATCCACGTTGGACGCGGGTTCACGGAGGGGCGGGGCCATGCGAACGGTGAGCCGGACCGGACTGGTGGCAGCGGGATTGGGCCTGGGGGCGGTCGGCGGATTCGTCGGCAGTCTCCTCAGGGAACGCGGCGCGCTGAGTGCCGCCCGGGGCATGGCACGCGACGGAAGTGAGGAACTGACTGCATGGGGCGTCGGCTCGTACCGCTCACTCTGGACAACCTCCCCGATCTCCCGAAGCGCTGCCGCGCCTGTGTCTTCTGGGAGCTGGACCCTGTCAGCGGCGAAGCCGCACTGAGAGCCGGCCGCCCCGAGCTGGAGAAGGAAGCCTGGATCTCCGCCGTCCTGCTGGAGTGGGGGTCCTGCGGCCGGGTCGTCTATGTCGATGAAGCCCCGGTCGGCTATGTGCTCTACGCGCCCCCGGCCTATGTGCCCCGGTCGACGGCCTTTCCCACGAGCCCCGTCGCCGCGGACGCCGTGCAGCTGATGACCGCCTGGCTGACGCCCGCGTACCAGGGACAGGGACTCGGCCGGGCCATGGTGCAGACGGTGGCCAAGGACGTGCTGCGGAGGGGCTTCAAGGCGATCGAGGCCTTCGGTGATGCCCGCTGGAAGGAACCGGCGTGCGTGCTCCCCGCCGACCATCTGCTGGCGGTCGGCTTCAAGACCGTACGACCGCACCCCCGCTACCCCCGGCTGCGGCTGGAGCTGCGCACGGCGCTCTCCTGGAAGGAGGACGTCGAGCTGGCGCTGGACCGGCTGCTCGGCGCGGTGCAGAAGGAGCCGGCGCTGAGGCCGCTCTAGGACGAAAACGGGGCGGGGGGGGGGGGGGGGGGGGGGGGGGGGGGGGGGGGGGGGGGGGGGGGGGGGGGGGGGGGGGGGGGGGGGGGGGGGGGGGGGGGGGGG
>NZ_JBWKFM010000053.1:17149-26864 GCF_056434285.1 Streptomyces sp. NPDC044063 | reverse complement strand
TTTTCTTTCTGTGTGTTCCCCCCCCTCCCCCCCCCCCCCCCCCCCGCTCCCCCCCCCCCCCCCCCCCCCCCCCCCCCCCCCCCCCCCCCCCCCCCCCCCCCCGCCCCTATGTCGTCCAGGGACAGCGACGAGACGGTGACCCGCACCCCGGGCGGGGAGCCGAGGCGGAAGCGCGCCCCGGGCGCCACCGCCCAGCCCGCCTGGAGCAGCCGCGCGACCGCGCCGGTCTCGTCCGGCACGGGCACCCAGACGTTCAGCCCGCTGCGGCCGTGCGCGACGACGCCCCGCTCCCGCAGGGCGCCCACCAGCGCGTCCCGGCGCCGCCCGTACGAGGCCGCGACCGCCACCGGATCCACGGCCCCGCCGCGCCACAGGTGCAGCACGGCGTCCTGCAGCACATGGCTCACCCACCCATGGCCCAGGCGCTGGCGGCCCAGCACCCGGTCCACGGTGACGGCGTCACCGGTGAGCACCGCGAATCTCAGGTCGGGGCCGTAGACCTTGGCGACCGACCGCAGCAGCGCCCAGTGCGTCGTGACCCCGGCCAGGGGGTGGAGGGGCAGGTCGACGAAGCCGTGGCCGTGGTCGTCCTCGACGACCAGGACGCCGGGATGGCGGGCCAGCACGGCGCGCAGCTCCCGGGCCCGCTCCTCGCCGAGGACCGCCCCGGTGGGGTTCTGCGCCCGGTCGGTGACGATCAGGGCCCGGGCGCCCGCCCGCAACGCGCGCTCGGTCTCCCCGGGCAGCGGGCCGTCGTCGTCGACGGCCACGGGCACGGCGCGCAGCCCGAGCGCCGGGACGAGATCCAGCAGACCGCCCCAGCCCGGGTCCTCCACCGCGACGGCGTCGCCGGGGCGCAGATGGGCGGTCAGCACCCGCTCGATGCCGTCCAGCGTGCCGGAGGTGACCGCCACCGGCCCCTCGGGCACCCCGTCCGCGGTGAAGGCCGCCCGCGCCATCCGCTCCAGCTCGCTGTCCACGGCGGGGGCGCCGTAGAGCACGGGGGTGTGGCGGGCCCGGACGGCCGCGGCGGCGAGGGCCTCGTCCAGCGGGGGCAGCAGGGCGGGGTCGGGATTGCCGCTGGAGACGTCCCGCACGCCCTCGGTGACCTCCACCCGCAGCAGCTCCCGGGGGGTGCTGGAGGGACGCTGCCGCACCCGGCTCCCCCGCCGGCCCGCCGTCTCGATCACCCCGCGGTCGCGCAGCGCGCGATACGCGGACGCGACCGTATTGGGATTGACACCCAGCTCGACCGCCAACTCCCGCAGCGGGGGCAGCAGTTCCCCCGGGGCCAGCCGGCCCTCGCCGATCGCCCGCTCCACGCTCGCGGAGATCTCCGCTGCGCGACGCCCTTCGATCCGATACTCTCCTAGCACAAACAACACTATGCACTAGTTCAATGGAGAGCGCAATGTCTTCTTCCACGGTTCCCGGGCAGTACGCGCCGACCGAGCGCACCGTCCCCACCCGCAGCCGCGAGCGCGCCTCCTACGACCGCGAGAGCGTCCACGCGATACTCGACGCCGGCTACGTCTGCCACCTCGGCTTCGTCCGGGACGGCGCCCCCGTGGTCCTCCCCACCCTCTACGGCCGGATCGGCGAGCGCCTCTACGTGCACGGCTCGACGGGCTCGCGGCCGCTGCGCGCGGCGGGGCAGGCGGGGGACGAAGGGATGCCGGTCTGTGTGACGGTCACCCACGTCGACGGTCTGGTCCTCGCGCGCTCCGCCTTCCATCACTCCCTCAACTACCGCTCCGTGGTGGTGCACGGCCGGGCCCGGCGGGTCACCGACCCGGACGAGCTGACCGCCGCCCTCGACGCGCTGGTGGACCAGGTCGTGCCCGGCCGCGCCGCCGACTCCCGCCCGGCCTCCCCCAAGGAGCTGGCGGCGACCGCCGTGCTGTGCCTCGACCTGGACGAGGTCTCCGCCAAGGCCCGCACGGGCGGCCCCAACGACGACGCCGAGGACCTCGCCCTGCCGTACTGGAGCGGTGTCGTCCCCGTGACCACGGCCTACGGCGCCCCGGTCCCGGCGGACGACCTCGCCCCGGGCATCCCCGTGCCGGACTACCTCACGGACCTCGGCCGCTGAGCCTCCGGCCCGGCCCCGTCACGGCCGACTCCTCCACAGCCGGTCCCTTCACAGCCGGCCCCGTCGCAGCCGGCCCCGTCACGGCCGGTCCCTTCCCGCCGGGCCGGAGCCACCGCCGGGGCCGGCACCCGCGCGGTGACCGAGGTGCCGCGCGCCTCCGCGACGGCCAGCGCGGCCACCGCGACCAGCAGCACCGACGTGCCGAGCAGCGTCGCCGCGGTCAGCCGCTCACCGAGCAGGCCGACCGCGATGACCGCCGCCGCCACCGGCTCCAGCAGGGTGATCACCGTGACCGTGGTCGCCCGCACCGCCGCCAGCCCGGCGAAGAACAGCGCGTAGCACAGCGCCGTGGGCACCGACACCAGATACGCCATCAGCCCCAGCGTGCGGCCGAGCTCCTCGGTCCGCGGCCACAGCCCCTCGGCGACGGCCAGGGGCAGCAGGCCCACCGTCCCCACCGCGAAGGACGTCAGGGTCGTGGTGAACGCGTCCCCGGCGCGCCCCCGCCGGCCCAGGTGCCGGCCGTAGAGGGTGACCACCGCGTAGCCGCCCGCCGACAGCAGGCCCATCGCCACGCCGAGCGGGCGCACCGCGCCCGTGCCGGCGCCGCCGAGCATCAGCACCGCCAGGCCGGCCACCGCTCCGGTGACGGCCACGGTGCCGCCCGCGCCGAGCCGTTCGCCCATCAGCAGCCGGCCGCCCAGCGCCACCAGCACGGGCGCCGCGCCCTGGGTGACGACCGTGCCGACGGCCGTGCCGGTCCCGGCGACGGCGGCGAAGTAGCCCGCCTGGAAGACCGTCAGGCCGCCACCGGTGATCAGGACGCGGATCGCGCGCCGGCCGGCCGTCTCGGCGGACCGCGCCCGGTCCGTACGACGCGGCAGCGCGGCGCGCACGGCCAGCAGCAGGACGAGGCCGCCGGCCATCCGCCAGAAGGTGAGGGCGACGGGCCCCAGGCCGCTGCTGTCGAAGACGAGCGCGGCGGTCGGGCCGGCGGTGCCCCAGCCCACCGCCGCCACGGTGACGAAGGTCAGGGAGCGGCCCACGGAGAGGCCGGCGGGCCCGGGGCGGGTGTTCGTGGAGTGGCCCCCGCCGCTACGGGCCGGTTCCGGGCAGGCCGGAAGAGAGGAATGACGCATGACTGTTCTCCCGCGGAAGACGTGATGGATCGCGTGATTCCGTCTGCGGGCAGCGTCGATCGACCGGGGAGGTCCTCCCCGGTCCGGTCCTTCTGGGAGCGGCCGCCCGCGCTAGGCGGCGGGAGGCGGCAGAACAGTCATCGGCATGATCGTCACACTAGGCCGAACGGGTGCCGCCGGACAACTCATGACCACCGGACACCTGGCCACCGGACACCTGGCCATCGGACACCTGGCCACCCGACAGCTCATGCCCGCCCGCGGCGACCGGCTCGGCGGACGCCGCCCGGGGCGTGGAGCTCTGCGCGATGAGGGCGCCCAGCAGCACCATCGTCCCGCCCACGAGCTGCGGCGCGGACAGGTGCTCGCCCAGCAGGATCCAGGCCAGTACGGTGGCCACGACCGCCTCCAGGCAGGCGACCACCCCGGCGACCTGCGGCGAGAGGTGGCGCACCGCCAGCACACCGGTGAGGTAGGCGGCCACGGTCGCGACGAGCACCACCCAGCCCAGCAGCAGCACGGCGGGCACCTCGGTGCCGTTCATGGCGGCGCTGCCCGACAGCACCGACCAGTCCATCTCCCAGGGGCGCGCGACGGCGGTCAGCAGCACGGCCCCGGTCAGCAGTCCGTAGGCGATGACGCCGAAGGGGTCGGCGGGCTCCTCGCCGTCGCTGCCGTGATCGGACAGCACGAAGTAGCCGACCTGGCAGCAGGCGGCGCCCAGGGCCAGCAGCAGCCCCAGGGGGTCGAAGCCGAGCCCGGCCCAGATCTCGACGACGCAGGCGAGCCCGCCCACGGCCAGGACCACGCCCACGGTCGCGGCCCGGCTCACCGGGCGCCGCTGGACGAAGCGCACCCAGCCGAGCAGCAGCGCGGGGCCGAGGTACTCGACGAGCAGGCCGACGCCGACGGGGATCCTGGATATCGCGGCGAAGTAGCAGGCCTGCACGCCCGCGACGGCCAGCAGTCCGAAGCCCGCGAGCAGGGCGGGGCGGCGGGTGACGAGGGCGCGATGCCGCCAGGCGACCGGCAGCAGGACGAGGGCGGCGCCGGCCACGCGCAGCCACACCATATGGAGGGGGTCCAGGCCCGCCTCGATGAGCGGCTTGGCCGCGACCCCCGAACCGCCGAACGCCACCGCGGAGGTCAGGGCCAGGCCCAGACCGGCGTTTCTCCCTCGCATCGCTCGCATCACCGCATCATGGCAGCCATGGACATGACCGTCACCCCTGTCGGTACTGTCGTGATCAACCGGTGGTCGGACCGTGATCAGCGGCGCTCCGGGCAGCCCTGCTCCACCGGTCCTGCGGCCAGTGCGGCGGTGTCGACACCGGCCCGGCGCAGCACGTCGACGGCCCGGCAGGAGGGGTCGCGCACCAGGGCGGCGAACAGGTCGAGGCCCTCGACCCGGCGGGCGCCGCGCTCCCGGGCCCGGTCGCGGGCGCGGCGCAGGGCGGCAGCGGCGGCCGGCGACCAGCCGGTCGTCCGGGACCGGCACGCGGTCGGCAGGGCCCCGGAGTCCTCGACGGTGCCGCTCCAGCGCAGGCCGTAGCCGATGGTGCGCTGCACGAGATAGCCCAGCAGCCGGGCGACCTGGGCGGGGCCGCCGGGCAGCGCCTGACGGGTGCCGGGGTCGGCCTCCAGGAGGGTGTGCAGCAGGTGGGCGGTGTCGGCCTGCCGTTCGCCGTCGCGCGCGGCACGCCGGCGGGCGCCCGAGACCGCCGTGGCCAGCTCCGTGCCGAGCGGGAGCTCGCCGGCGGTCTCGTCCCGTCCGGTGTCGGCTGGTGTACGGCTTTGCACCCTCCCACCCCATCAGTCCCGTGTGCGGGGAGCATCCCCCGGAGGGTTGCCTTCCCGCATCCGACGCGGGTCGGGTACGGCGGGCCGGGCGTCATCCTCCAGGAGGAGACGGGCCACACACGTCTCAGGGGCGCGCGGCCGTCCGGCGCACTCCCCGGGCAGGGCTACGTGATCCGCAGCGTGGCCGTGCGCGCCCCCACGGAGACGGTGTACGTGCCGCGTTCGACCCGCGGCGGCCCCGCCCCGTCGAGATCACCCGGGGTCACCTCCAGGGCCCGGGCCGGCACGCTGAGCCGGAGCGTGCGCGTCTCCCCCGCCCCCAGGCGGGCCCGGGTGAAGGCGACCAGGCGACGCGGCGGCGCCAGGACCCCGCTCACGGGCCGGGAGACGTACACCGGGACGACCGCGTCGCCCTCGCGTCCGCCGGTGCCGGTGACCCGTACGGTCACGGTCACCGGCCGCCCGGCCGGTACGGAGGCGGCGTCCAGGCCGACGGAGTCGACGCGGTGGGAGCTGTAGGAGAGGCCGTCACCGAAGTCGTACGCCACGTCGTGCGCCGACTCCGCGCCCGCGTTGGTCCCCGGTGGCTGCTGGTGGTACAGCGGCTCGTTGCCCGTCCGGCGGGGCCAGGACACCGGCAGCCGCCCACCGGGGTCCACCGTGCCGAACAGCACCCCGGCGACGGCGTGCCCGCCCTCCGTGCCGGGCAGCCAGGACATCAGCAGCCCCTCCGTGCCGTCCGCCTCGCCCAGCACCAGGGGCCGCCCGGCGAGCACCACGACGACGACCGGCCGGCCCGTCTCTTTCAGTGACCGCACCAGCTCCCGTTGATCGGCCGTCAGCTCGGGACGGGGGTTGTCGGCCCCGCCCTCGGCGCCGGGGCGTTCACCGACGACCACGACGGTCGCGTCGGCGGTACGCGCCTGCCGCACGGCGTCGGCCGCGTCGCGGGCCCGTACGACACGGGTCTCGGCGGGCGCGGCCGCCTCGATGCCGGCGAGCACGGTCGTCCCGGGCACCGCCACGCCCTCGGGCACCCCCTGCCAGCCCACCGTCCAGCCGCCCGTCTGCGCGGCCATGTCGTCCGCGTACGCCCCGGCGACGACGATCCGCCGCGCCCACGGCCCGAACGGCAGGGTGTTCCGCTCGTTGCGCAGCAGCACCTGCGAGCGCTCGGCGGCGCGGCGGGCCGTGTCCCGGCCGGCGCCGAGGATCTCCGCGTCGGCCCGCCCGGGGTCCGCGAACGGCCGCTCGAAGAGCCCGAGCCGGAACTTCAGCCGCAGGACCCGGCCGGCGGCCTCGTCGATCCGGCGCGGGGGGACCAGCCCGTCGCGCACGGCGGTGCGCAGCCCCTCGGCGAACTCTCCCGCCTCGTAGGGCTCCATCGTCACGTCGGCCCCGGCGTTCACCGCGAGGGCGATCGCGTGCGGGTAGTCGGCCGCCACCTTGTACGTCGTCCACAGCGCGCGGACGTCCTGCCAGTCGGTGACGGTGACGCCGGTGAACCCCCAGCGCTCCCGCAGGACGGTCGTCAGCAGATGGCGGGAGGCGGTGGCGGGCACGCCGTTGACCGCGCCGGACGCCGCCATCACCGTCCTCGCCCCGGCCTCGACGGCCGCGCGGTACGGCGGGAGCAGCGTGTCCTGGAGGTAGCGCGGCGAGACGTCGGCGGGGACGCGGTCGTGGCCGTTGCCGGGCTCGGAGTAGGCGCCGAGGTGCTTGACGGTGGCCGCCACGCCCCCGCCGTGCGCGTCCTGGGTGCCGCGCACGGCCGCGGCGGCCAGTTCACCGGCGAGCAGCGGGTCCTCGCCGAACGTCTCGTAGTAGCGCCCCCAGCGCCGGTCACGGGCCAGGTCGGCGACGGGCGCGAAGTTCCAGTCGATCCCGGTGGCGGCCACGGCCCGGGCGGTGGCGCGGGCGCAGTCGCGTACGAGCGCCGGGTCCCAGGAGGCGGCGAGGCCGATCTGGTGGGGCAGGACGGTCGCGCCGAGGACGGCCGCGTGGCCGTGGACGGCGTCGGCGCCGTAGAGCACCGGGACGCGCAGCCGGCTGTGGTCCAGGGCGTACCGCCGCACCGCGCCGGTCATCCGGGCCCAGGCGCGCGGCGTGTTCTCCGGCGGGCCCATGCCGCCGCCGGAGAGCACCGACCCGACCGCGCGGTCGCGGAGCACGGTCCGCAGGCAGGGCTCCGCGAGCTCGCCCCCGCCACCCCGGCAGTCGCCCTGGAGCCGGTCGACGGCGATCTGGGTCATCTGCCCGATCTTCTCCTCCAACGTCATCCGGCGCAGCAGGTCCCGTACGCGGGCCTCCGTCCCGGCCCGCGGGTCGCGGTAGAGCGGCTCGCCGTCCGCGCCGGCCGGGACGCCGGCGAGCGGCGCGGCGCAGAGGGCGGCCGCCGCGAGCGCGAGGGCGACGCGTCGCCGGCGCAGGGCCATGACCGGGCTCCGTTCCTGTCGGATCGGTCCGGAGTCTGACCAGCCGCCGGCACCCGGTCAAGGACCTCGGCGGGGCGCCGCCGGGACGTCCCCGCACCGGTCCACGCACCAGGCCGCGTTCCGGGAATTGGCCGTGTTCCGGCGGCGGCGGGCGGGCCTACGCTCCCGGCCATGAGAATCCGCATCGTCGACGCGTTCACCGACCGCCCCTTCGCCGGCAACCCCGCGGGGGTGCTGCTCCTCGACTCCGGCGCCTTCCCGGACGACGAGCGGCTCCAGCGCGTCGCCGCCGAGCTCAACCTCTCCGAGACCGCCTTCGCCCACCGCCTGCCCGAGGGCTCGCCGGACGCCGACTGGGCGCTGCGCTGGTTCACCCCCACCGCCGAGGTCGACATGTGCGGCCACGCCACGCTCGCCACGGCGCACGTGCTGCACAGCACGGGAACGGCCACCGGCACCGTGCGCTTCGCGGCCCGCTGCGGGGTGCTGACCACGACCGTCCGGGAGGACGGGTCGATCACGCTGGACTTCCCCACCTCGGAGCTCACCCCGGCCGCCGTGCCCGGGCTGGCCGAGGCGCTCGGTGCCACCCCGCTGCGCGTCCTCGACACCAGCGCGCACGTCGGCGATCTGCTGGTGGAGCTGCCCGACGAGAAGACCGTGCGGGGGCTGGCCCCGGATCTCCGGGCGCTGGCCCGCGTCTCGCGCCGGGGCGTCATCGCCACCGCCCCCGCCGAGGACCCCGCGAGCCCCTACGACTACGTCTCGCGCTGCTTCTTCCCGAACGTCGGGATCGACGAGGACCCCGTCACCGGCAGCGCCCACACCGCGCTGGCCCCCTTCTGGTCCGCCCGGCTGGGCTCGCCCGACCTGACGGGTCTGCAGGCCTCCGCGCGCGGCGGCGTGGTGCGCACCGCGCTGCGCGGCGATCGCACCCTGCTGACCGGCTCCGCCGTCACTGTTGTCGACGGCGAGCTGCTGGTCTAGAGCATCGGAAGGGGGAATCGAGAGGGGGTGGGTCAGGGCGTGGGCAGCCAGGCGACCTTGCCCGCGAGCAGCGCGTAGCCGACGAAGGCCACGATGTCGATGAGCGCGTGCGCCGCGATCAGCGGCCCGACCCGCCCCCACCGGCGGTAGCACAGGACGAACACCACGCCCATCACCATGTTGCCGATGAGACCGCCGATGCCCTGGTAGAGGTGGTACGAGCCGCGCAGCACGGCGCTGGCGGCGAGCGCGGCGGCCGGGGTCCAGCCCAGCTGGCCGAGCCTGCGCAGGAGGTAGCCGACGACCACGACCTCCTCCAGCACCGCGTTCTGCAGGGCCGAGGCGATCAGCACGGGCAGCTTCCACCACACGTCGGGCAGGTTCTCCGGCACCACCGTCAGGTTGAAGCCCGCGGCCCGTGCGGCGAGGTAGAACAGCAGCCCGCTGCCCCCGATGACGGCGGCCAGGCCCGCGCCCCGGGCGAGGTCCTGGCCCGGCCGGGTGCGGTCCAGGCCGATGGCCCGCAGCGCCCCGCCCTCCGGCCGCTCGCGCGCGAGCAGGTGGATCACGAGGAGGACGGGCACCAGCGCGGTCGCGATGCCGAAGAGCTGCCAGGCGAGGTCGAGCCAGGGCCGGCCGGGGGCGTGCGAGGCGTTGAGGGTGGCCGCCTGGTCCTTGAGCCCGCCGGGCCGGGTGAGCGAGCCGACAAAGCTGATCAGGGAGGACACCGCGCTGGCGCCGAGCGAGAGCGCGAGGACGATCAGCGTCTCCGCGCGCAGCGTGCGCCGGGACGGCACCTCGCCCGCCGGCCCCGCGGCGGTCGCCGCCGTCCGGGCGCCCGCCCCGCCGTCCGGAGTGTCGTGCCGCACCCTCGTCTCCCGCCTGCCCATGGTCACGGTCGTCACAGCTTGCCCGACGACCCGGCGGGATCCCGCACGGGGGGTGCGGGCGGGGCCGTGTCCGCGCGGGAGGGTCAGGCGAGGTCGGCCGGCCAGGTGTGCACGGGCTCCCCGGTGCGCATCAGCTCGCAGTAGCGCCGGGTGGTGGCGGCCAGGGCGGGCCGGCGGTCCAGTCCCCGTTCCCTGGCCCGGTGGTAGGTGGCGGCCTGCCAGGAGGCGCCGTTGACCCGGCGCCGGCAGCGCTCCTCGATGACGCCCAGGTAGTGGTCGCGGTCGGGGGGGGGGGGGGGGGGGAGGGGGGAGGAGGGGGGGGGGGGAGGGGGGGGGGGGGGGGGGGAGGGGGGGGGGGGGGGGGGGGGGGAG
>NZ_JBWKFM010000053.1:0-17140 GCF_056434285.1 Streptomyces sp. NPDC044063 | reverse complement strand
TTCGCATTCCCATACCGCCCTCATTCTTCTGCCCCCCCCCCCCCCCCTCCTCCCTCTCCCCCCCCCCCCCCCCCCCCCCCCCCCCCCCGGCGGCGGCCAGCGGCAGCAGCTCGTCGCGTACGAGCCGGACGGCGGGCACCCGTACGGGCGTGCCGCCGCGCCCGGCCCGGGGCCAGCGCAGGACGGCGTCGATGCCGTGCCGGCAGGCGAGGTCGAAGTTCTCCGCCGCGACCTCGAAGGGCAGCCGGGTCCACACCGGCCGGCTCTCCTCGGCGAGCGCCCTGACGAGCCCGTAGTAGAAGGCGGTGTTGGCGATGACGTCGGTGACGGTGGGCCCGGCCGGCAGGACGCGGTTCTCCACGCGCAGGTGGGGGACGCCGTCGGCGATCCCGTACACCGGGCGGTTCCAGCGGTAGACGGTGCCGTTGTGCAGGGTGAGCTCGTACAGCGAGGGGATGCCGCCCTCGTCCAGGACGCGCAGCGGGTCCTCGTCGGCGGAGATGGGCAGCAGCGGCGGGAAGTACCGCACGTTCTCCTCGAACAGCTCGTACGCCGAGCCGATCCAGCGCTCCCCGAACCAGGTGCGCGGCCGGACGCCCTGCACCTGGAGCTCGGGCGGGCGGGTGTCGGTGGACTGCACGAAGAGCGGGGGCCGGGACTCGCGCCACAGCTCCCGGCCGAAGAGGAACGGCGAGTTGGCGCCGACGGCTATCTGCGCGGCGGCGACGGCCTGCGCGGCGTTCCAGACGGCGGCGAACCGGCCGGGGGTGACCTGGAGATGCAGCTGCACGGAGGTGCAGGCGGCCTCGGGGGTGATGGACCGGGCGGTGCAGGTGAGGTGCTCCACGCCGGCGATGTCGATGGTGAACTCCTCGCCGCGGGCGGCCACCACCTGGTCGTTGAGGAGGAAGTAGCGGTCGGCGGCGGAGAGGTTGGCGGAGACCAGGTCCTCGCCGGTCACGGTCGGCAGGATACCGATCATGACGATTCCGGAATCGACCTCCATGGCCCTGCGGTCGGCGTACGACAGGGCGGTGCGCATCTCCTCGGCGAGCTGGTCGAGAACCCTTCCCGAGAGCCGGTGGGGCACGATGTTCACTTCCAGGTTGAAGCGCCCGAGTTCGGTCTGGAAATCCCCGCTCGCGATACGCTCCAGCACCTGGGCATTCACCATGCTCGGCATGCCGTCGGAGCCCGCGAGATTCAGCTCGATCTCCAGTCCCATGAGATTCCGGGGGCGATCGAACCGCTTCTCCTCCAGCAGCCTCCCCAGCCCTTGCAGACACTGCCGGAGCTTGTCCCGGTACCGTCGGCGGTCGGCGAGGTCGAACCCCATGGCCGCGACCTTCTCACCCATTCAAGCGTCCCTCCCTCAACCGGGTCGCCCGTGACGCCGGCCGCTCGTCACGGTCGATGATGCCCAGACGGGACGATCCATAACGCCTCGCGGCGACCGCGTACCCGGTAGGCTCTCCCCGAGCGCACTCCGGCACATTCCGTCGGCATAACGGGCTCGCCCGGATGCGGGGCAATGCGCTGGTGATAAACACCGATGGGATCCGGCCTACCGTATCCGCGGAAGACGCCGAGGTCACCGGCGAGAATTCGCCGCAAATTCACCGAAATCACCCGTGGAACGGGGCCCTGATTTCCCCTTGCCGGAAATGCCCGCGACCGCTAGGCGAAACACTGTATGAACACGTGTCGTATAAACTCCGGAATGAGGCAGAGAGTAGGCGTACCCGGAGTCGGTCCGGCCCCCCTCTGACCCCGTTCCGCACGCCGACAGCGTCGTCGCACCTGCCCAGCTCCACCGTGTGTCTCCCAAGCGAGAGGCGACCCACCATGCCGCTGCATGTCCCCCCTGCGCCCGCGCCTGCCCTCCACAGCGTCCTCGCGGCCCTCCGTTCCCCCACCGCGGTACGCGAGGCCCGTACGCCCGCCCTGCGGTCCGCGCTGACCCCGCTCACCGCCGAACTCCCGCTGCCCGTCCATGTGCTGGAGCGCGTCACGGCGCGCGGCGGGACCGCCCGCACCCGGCTGACGGGCTGGCGCTTCCTGATCGCCGAGGACGGGCGGGCCGTCGCCGCGGGGGAGGCGACCCGTACCCCCGACGGGTGGGCCTTCTCGCACTTCTTCGAGGGTCCCTACCTCGCCTCCACCGAGCTGGCCCTGCGACAGGCCGAGGCCCTGCCGACGCCGTACCAGCCCCGGCTGCTGTCGGTGCCGGAGCTCTACATGCTCACCCTCTGGCTGCACGCCGACATCACGGCCGACGCCGCGTCGGAGCTCTTCGCGCCGGGCGACCTGCTGGTGCCGCTCGCCCCCGCGCCCCCGGGCATCGCCGCGCACCGCGCCCACCGGGTCACCGACCTGCTGCCGGTCCTCACCCTCCGGCTGGCCCCGGCCCCGCACCTCCGGGCGACCGCCTGAGCCGGCGGAGGAACGGCACCCGGACCCCAAGCGCCCCGCACCCCTTGAGCCACAGGGAGTAGCGGGGCGCTTCCCGTTCCTCACCTCTCACCCCTACGGACTAGCCCACTCCGACTACGCCGAACCCCCCGAAGGGACTGCGGAGTTGGGGGCAACCGCCCGCACGGGTGATGCGTCCTCATCGTGTGAGGAGCGTCACGGTGAAATCCCTGCGGAACCGGGCCCGTAGGGCAACACTGGGACCGACCGACGATTCACAACGGGGGGCGGCATGACCAACACATCGAGCCGCAGGACAGCCACCACATCAGAGCGAAAGATCCCTTCCATGTGTCAGCACCAGCCCGCGTGCCCGTCAGCCGACTCCACCGACCGGGAGGCCGCCCATCTCGTGGCCACCTACCCGGAGCAGGGATGGAGCCTGCTGTGCAACGGCGTCCTCTGCTTCGAGGACACCGGAGAGCTGCTGCCGGACGGGCGGATCATCGCCCCGCACCGGGCGCTGGGCACGGACCACGTGGTGACCGCCGCCTAGCGCAGGGGCACACGCTCGCACCGGAGCACGACGCACGCGCACGAAAGGGGCCGGTCCGGCAGCACGCCGGACCGGCCCCTCACCGTGTGGGCCGTCAGCCCTCGTACTCCTCCAGCGGCGGGCAGGAGCAGACGAGGTTGCGGTCGCCGAACGCGCCGTCGACGCGCCGCACCGGCGGCCAGTACTTGTCCGCGGCCGACACCCCGGCCGGGAAGACGGCCTCCTCACGGGTGTACGGGTGCTCCCACGCGCCGGCCACCGAGCCGGCGGTGTGCGGGGCGTTGCGCAGCGGGTTGTCGTCCTTGTCCCACTCCCCCGAGCCGACCTTCTCGATCTCGGCGCGGATGGCGATCATCGCCTCGCAGAAGCGGTCGAGCTCGGTGAGGTCCTCGCTCTCCGTCGGCTCGATCATCAGGGTGCCGGCGACGGGGAAGGACATCGTCGGGGCGTGGAAGCCGTAGTCGATCAGGCGCTTGGCCACGTCGTCCACGGTGACGCCGGTCGCCTTGGTCAGCGGCCGCAGGTCCACGATGCACTCGTGCGCGACCAGCCCGTTCGGACCGGTGTAGAGCACGGGGTAGTGCGGCTCCAGGCGCTTGGCGATGTAGTTGGCGCCCAGCACCGCCACCTGCGTGGCGCGCTTGAGGCCCTCGCCGCCCATCAGCCGGACGTACGCCCACGAGATCGGCAGGATGCCGGCCGAGCCCCAGGGCGCCGCCGAGATCGGGCCGACGCCCGTCTCCGGGCCCGCGGTGGGCTGGAGCGGGTGGTTGGGCAGGTGGGGGGCGAGGTGCGAGCGGACCGCGACCGGGCCGACGCCCGGGCCGCCGCCGCCGTGCGGGATGCAGAAGGTCTTGTGGAGGTTCAGGTGCGAGACGTCGCCGCCGAACCGGCCCGGCTTGGCCAGGCCCACCAGGGCGTTGAGGTTGGCGCCGTCGACATACACCTGACCGCCGGCGTCGTGCACGGCCGCGCAGATGTCGGCGACGTGCTCCTCGAAGACGCCGTGCGTGGACGGGTAGGTGATCATCAGCACGGCCAGCTCGTCGCGGTACTGCTCGATCTTCGCCCGCAGGTCCTCGACGTCGACCTCGCCGTCGTCGGCGGTTCTGACGACGACCACCTTCATGCCGGCCATCACGGCGCTGGCGGCGTTGGTGCCGTGCGCGGAGGACGGGATGAGACACACGGTGCGCTGCTCGTCGCCGTTGGCCCGGTGGTAGGCGCGGACGGCCAGCAGGCCCGCGAGCTCGCCCTGGGAGCCGGCGTTGGGCTGGAGGGAGACCTTGTCGTAGCCGGTGACCTCGGCCAGCCGCTCCTCCAGCTCGGTGATGAGCGTGAGGTAGCCGGCGGCCTGCTCGACGGGCGCGAAGGGGTGCAGCGCGCCGAACTCGGGCCAGGTGACCGGCTCCATCTCGGTCGTGGCGTTGAGCTTCATCGTGCAGGAGCCGAGCGGGATCATGCCCCGGTCCAGCGCGTAGTCCCGGTCGGCCAGGCGGCGCAGGTAGCGCAGCATCGCGGTCTCGGAGCGGTGCTGGTGGAAGACCGGGTGGGTGAGGTAGTCGCCCGTGCGCAGCAGGTTCGCGGGGAGGGTGTCGGCGGTGGCCGCGTCGAGCGCCTCGATGTCGGCGTCCACGCCGAAGGCGGCCCACACGGCGGCGAGCCGCTCGCGCGTGGTGGTCTCGTCGCAGGCGACGCCGACGTGGTCGGCGTCGGTCAGGCGCAGGTTGACGCCGCGCTCGCGGGCGGCCTCGACGACCTCGGCGGCCCGGCCCGGGACGCGGACGGTGACGGTGTCGAAGAACGCGCCGTGCACGACCTCGGCGCCACCGGCCCGCAGGCCCTCGGCGAGGATCGCGGCGTAGCGGTGGGTGCGCCGGGCGATGCCGGCCAGGCCCTCGGGGCCGTGGTAGACCGCGTACATGCCGGCCATGACGGCGAGGAGCACCTGGGCGGTGCAGATGTTGCTGGTGGCCTTCTCGCGGCGGATGTGCTGCTCGCGGGTCTGCAGGGCGAGGCGGTAGGCCTTGTCGCCGTCGGCGTCGACGGAGACGCCGACGAGGCGGCCGGGCAGGCTGCGGGCGAACTTCTCGCGCACCGCCATGTAGCCGGCGTGCGGACCGCCGAAGCCCATGGGCACACCGAAGCGCTGGCTGGTGCCGACCGCGATGTCCGCGCCGAGCTCGCCGGGCGGGGTGAGCAGGGTGAGGGCGAGCAGGTCGGCGGCGACGGTGACGACGGCGCCGAGCTCGTGGGCGCGCTCGATGACGGGGCGGAGGTCGCGCACGACGCCGGAGGCGCCGGGGTACTGGAGCAGCACACCGAAGACGCCGCGCTCGGCGATCTCGTCGGGGATGCCCGCCGAGAGGTCGGCGACGACGACCTCGACGCCCGTGGGCTCGGCACGGGTCTCGATGACGGCGACGGTCTGCGGCAGGGCGTCGGCGTCGATGAGGAAGACGCCGCCCTTGACCTTGCCGACCCGGCGGGAGAGGGACATGGCCTCGGCGGCCGCGGTGCCCTCGTCGAGCAGGGAGGCCCCGGAGGTGGGCAGGCCGGTGAGGTCGGCGACGACGGTCTGGAAGTTCAGCAGCGCTTCCAGGCGACCCTGGGAGATCTCCGGCTGGTAGGGCGTGTACGCCGTGTACCAGGCGGGGTTCTCCATGACGTTGCGCAGGATCACCGGCGGGGTGAACGTGCCGTGGTAGCCCAGGCCGATCATGGGGGCCAGGACCTGGTTGCGGTCGGCGAGGGAGCGCAGCTCGGCGAGGACCTCGGCCTCGGTGCGCGCCTCGGGCAGGCCGAGCGCCCCGGCGCTCTTGATCACATCGGGGACGGCGGCGGCGGTGAGCTCGTCGAGCGATCCGTAGCCGACCTGGGCGAGCATCTTGGCCTGGGCCTCGGCGTCGGGCCCTATGTGGCGGGCCTCGAACGGAATGCCGCGCTCCAGCTCGGAGAGGGCGATGCGGTGGGCTGTCATCTGCGGAGGCCTCCTGGTCATTGCGACCTGCGAGGGGTACCACGGCGCGGGTACCCGGACGGCCTCCCCCTCTGTCATCACAACCTGAGAGCTTCACCGGGCCGCGGCGCACGATCCGGCTTTCACCGTCGGTGAGGAGGGGCTTCGGCGCGATGGGACATCCGGCCTGGGCCTGCTCCTGCTTTCCAGAGTGACCTCATCCGTGCGGTACCGGGTGCCTGAGAGATTCCGGGGAGGATTTGCTCCTTCGGCGCCTGCGCCCTGCCCTTTCGGGCTTCGGCGAAGGACTCTCCCGCGCGGGGTCTGCGGCCACTCGCCAGCCTACCAGCGAGGGTTTCCGGGCGGATCTCCCGAGTGGCCGGTTCCTGTTTTGTGCCCTTTCGTGGTTCCCAGGGCGGTGCCGGGGGCTGCCATCCACGGGAGGAAGCGTGCAGAGCGACATCGATCCCCGCGGTCTGATCGGACGCAGGGTCGTCGACCGGGAGGGCACGAGGATCGGGACGGTCGACGAGGTGTACCTCGACGACGCGACCGGCCGGCCGGAGTGGGCGGCGGTGCGCACGGGGCTGTTCGGCCGCGACGCGTTCGTGCCGCTGGCTCCCAGCCGGGTGGCGGAGGACGCGCTGCACGTGCCGTACGACCGGGAGCTGATCAAGCGGGCGCCGGGCTTCGGCGTGGGCCGCCACCTCTCCCCCGAGCAGGAGTTGCGGCTGTACCGCCACTACGGGCTCGAACTGCCCCCACCGGAGCCCCCGGCCGCTCCCGGCGCCCCGGGCTCCCCCTCGGGGGCGGACGGGCCGACGAGGACGGGCTGACCGTCCGGTCCGGGGTCCTCCGGTCCCTCCCCCGGCTCCTCCCGGACCAGCGGCAGGGGCTCGGCCGGTTCCAGCGCGGGGTCGTCGACCGCGAAGGTCCGCACCCGGCCGGGCGCCGCGGACCAGGGCACCTCGAAGCGGACGGTGACCCTCCCCAGCCCGCTCCCCTGCACCCAGCCCGGCCCGTACTCGGCGTGGCGTACGTCCAGCCCCGGCAGCCACCGCCGGGCCGCCGGGGGCTCCTGGGGCGCCTCCTCGGGCCCGGGCCGGCCCTCCTCCGGCGCGTCCGACGCCGGCCCCGGCTCCTCGCCGGCGGTCGCCGCCTGGGCGAAGAGGTCCTCCTGCGTGTAGTCGGCGAGGCCGGAGACGCCGACGCCCAGCAGCCGTACCCCCGCGGTGGTGTCCACGCCCTCCAGCAGGCGGGCCGCGGCCTCCCGGACCACCGCCGGGTCGTCGGTGGGGCCGCGCAGGGTCTCGGAGCGGGTGAGCGTCGAGAAGTCGTAGCGCCGCACCTTGATCACGACCGTGCGCCCGGACCGCCCGGCGGCGCGCAGCCGTCGCACGCACCGGTCGGCGAGGCGGGCCAGCTCCAGCTGGACCCGGGTCCGGTCGGTGAGGTCCTCGGCGAAGGTGTCCTCCACGGAGACGGACTTGGCGTCGCGCTCGGCGACGACCGGCCGGTCGTCGTGGCCGGTGGCGAGCGCGTACAGGCCCGCGCCGTGCGCCCTGCCGAGCAGCCGCACGAGCTCGTCCTCGCCGGCCTCCCCGGTCTCGGCCACGGTGGTGATACCGGCCCGCCGCAACGTTTCAGCGGTGGCGGGGCCGACGCCGGGGATGGCGCGTACGGACATGGGGCCGAGCCGCGCCAGCTCCGTACCGGGCTCGATCAGCAGCAGGCCGTCGGGCTTGGCCTCCTCGGAGGCGATCTTGGCGAGCATCTTGGAGCCGGCCAGGCCCACCGAGCCCGTGAGGCCCGTCGCCCGGGCGATGTCCCGGCGCAGCCGCTCCCCCACCGCCCGCGCGGCCGCGGAGGTGGGCTCCACGCCGCCCGCCTCCAGGTCCACGAACGCCTCGTCCAGGCTGAGCGGCTCGACCAGCGGCGAGAGCTCCCGGAGCAGCTCCATGACGACATGGCTGATCCCCTGGTAGAGCCCGAACCGGGGGGTGAGGTAGGCGGCGTTCGGGCACAGCCGGCGGGCCTGGGCCGTGGCCATGGCCGAGCGGATGCCGAAGACCCGCGCCTCGTACGACGCCGTGGCCACCACGCCCCGGGGGCCGACGCCCCCGACGACCACGGGTTTTCCGCGCAGGCTCGGCTTGGCCGCCTGCTCCGCCGAAGCGTAGAAAGCGTCCATGTCCAGATGCAGGATCGTCGGGGCACCCCTCACAGGACCGATGCTCCCGCACCCCACTGACAATCGGGCACCCGGTGGTGCCGCGGCGGTGTCAGCCGGCGCGGTTGCGGCGGCGTGCGAGCTCGTCGGCGGGGTTGTGGCCCACGAGCGTCTCGCCGGTGTCCACACGCTCGCCGTGCAGCTGCGCGAGCGCGCTCTGCACATCGCGCCACACGACGCCGACGGCGATCCCGAAGACTCCCTGACCGCCCTGGAGGAGGTCGACGACCTCGTCGGGCGAGGTGCACTCGTAGACCGTGGCGCCGTCGCTCATCAGCGTCATCTGCGCCAGGTCCTCCATGCCCCGCGCGCGCAGGTGCTGCACGGCGGTGCGGATGTTCTGGAGGGAGACCCCGGTGTCCAGCAGCCGCTTGACGATCTTCAGGACGACGACGTCCCGGAAGCTGTAGAGCCGCTGGCTGCCCGACCCGTAGGCGGGCCGCACGCTGGGCTCGACGAGCCCCGTACGCGCCCAGTAGTCCAGCTGCCGGTAGGTGATACCGGCCGCGGCGCACGCGGTCGGCCCCCGGTAGCCGATGCCGTCCGGGCCGCGCGAGGCGCTCTCGCCCTCGGAGTCCCGCCCCCGCGGAGTGGTGACCGCTGGCGTGGCGGAATAGTGGGGCACTGGTTCGACCGTTCCCCCATGCAGCGGATACGGACCGCCGACCGCCGTACCGTCGCCCGTGCTTCTCACGCCGACCTCCGTCCTTGACCTGCCTTCTCGACGGTAGGCAGTCGCTCGGGGTGCGTCAACGATCGCCACACTCGGCACGCCGAGTGATAATCACCCTGAGAGTGGTTTCACGTGTCCGGGTAGCGGGAAAAGCTACTCGAATGCGCCGGTATCGCCCGGCGCACGCTTCACTGGTTGCTGCTGCCGAAGTCCTCGGGCGAGATCTGATCGAGGAACTCGCGGAACTTCTCCACCTCGTCCTCCTGCTCGTCGGGGATGGCGATGCCCGCGTCGTCCAGCACCCCGTCACTGCCGTAGATCGGCGTGCCGGTGCGCAGGGCCAGCGCTATGGCGTCGGACGGCCTCGCACTGACCTCCACGCCGCTGGCGAAGACCAGCTCCGCGTAGAAGACGCCTTCGCGCAGATCAGTGATGCGGACCTCGGCGAGCTGCTGTCCGACCGCGTCCAGTACGTCCTTGAACAGGTCATGGGTCAGCGGGCGGGCGGGGGCCATGCCCTGCTGGGCGAAGGCGATCGCCGTCGCCTCCCCCGGACCGATCCAGATCGGGAGGTAGCGGTCGCCTCCCACTTCCCGCAGGAGCACGATCGGCTGGTTGGAGGGCATTTCCACCCGGACGCCCACGACATCGAGCTCGTTCACACAGCAACCCTAGGCCGTGCCCGGCAGGTTTGGGTAGTCGGGCCGTCCGCCGTCACTGTCCGCGGGGCTGCAGGGCCCCCTTCACCAGGGCGGCGTGCAGTCGAACGGAGAGGGTGGCCAGCTCCCGGGCCGTGGCCTCGGCATGCGCCCTGGTCTGCGGATTGCGGTGCCTGCGCAGCGGCGCGACCACTTGTTCGATGAGTCCGGCCTCGCGGTCGGCCGCCGCCTTGACGGACCGCAGGTGGCGCGGCTCCAGACCGAAGCGGCCCAGATCCGCCACGAGGCGGGCGATCGTCGTGGAATCGGCGTCGAACCCGCCGTCCGGATGAGGGACGACCAGCCCGTACGACTCCCACTCGGCCAGCTCCTCCTCGGTGGCCCCCACGGTGGCCAGCAGCTCCGCACGGCCGATGCGGGCCGTGGCCGGGCGCTCGGCGCCATCGGGCCCCGGTCCGGGCCCGGTGGGGGCGTCCAGGCCCTCCACGAGGTCCAGGGCGTCCCGCGGCTGCGCGGGGGCCGGCAGCTGCACCCGCTCGCCCCGCGCCAGGGCGTCCAGCTGCTCGCGGATGACCTTGAGCGGGAGGTAGTGGTCGCGCTGCATCCGCAGGACGTACCCGAGCCGCTCCACGTCCTCCGTGCTGAACTTGCGGTAGCCGGACGGGGTGCGCCGCGGCTCCACCAGGCCCTCGGACTCCAGGAAACGGATCTTGGAGATGGTGACCTCGGGGAACTCCTCGCGCAGCAGGTTGAGCACCGTTCCGATGCTCACCAGCCGGCCTTCCGCGCCGGCGGCACCGGAGCCTCCGGTGCCGCCCGACGGTGTTCGAAGCATGGCCCTTCCCTGGGGTGTCCCCGGACACCGGTCCGGGGAGAGGGTCACATCCCCCGCTGGCCGCCGAAGAAGACCAGGCGGTACTTGCCGATCTGCACCTCGTCGCCGTTGGACAGGGCGACCGAGTCGATCTGCTCACGGTTGACGTAGGTGCCGTTGAGGCTGCCGACGTCGGAGACGGTGAACGAACCGTCCTGCTCCCGGCGGAACTCCACGTGCCGGCGCGAGACGGTGACGTCGTCGAGGAAGATGTCGCTCTGCGGGTGACGGCCCGCCGTGGTCACGTCGGCGTCCAGGAGGAACCGGCTGCCGGAGTTCGGACCGCGCCGGACCACCAGCAGGGCCGAGCCCAGCGGCAGCGCGTCGACGGCGGCCTGCGCCTCGGGCGAGAGCGCCGGGATCGCCGTCTGGCCGGTGGTCTCGGAGTCGTACGCCTCGAGACCGGAGATGGAGATGGTCGACGTCGTCTCCGACGCGCGCTCGGCCACGGCACCCGGCCGCAGCGGCGCACCGCAGTTGGAACAGAACCGGCTCGACTCGCCGTTCCGGTGGCCACACCTCGTACATACCGGCAAGGCAAACCCTCCACCCGCACTTGAGGTCGCTGGTGCCCCGAAACCTATGCGCCCCGCCTGGGCAGGGTCAACAGAGGACGCGCCCTGAGCGCCCGGAATGTCGCCTCCGGGAACGCCGTGCTCGTCCATCTGGTCACGGAACAGCGGACGGCCCTCCTGGGCCCCCTCGCCACCGCCGGCCGGGCCCGAGGCCCGGTGCCGGGCACCGCCACCGTCCTGGCGTGGGCTCTTGCCGAACAACTTCGCAAACAACTTCACGGGCGATTCCCCTTGACCGCTACAGACCCGCCCGTGGGGCAGGACAAACCCTTGCTGCACACACCGTCCGACCTGGACACCTCTACAACGTCCGAGGTCAACAGACAGTTTCCATCACGCGCACCGAACTCGGTGCGTCGACCCCCCGCAACCTCCCGCCCTCCCCATGGGCCCCGCCTGCGCGCCCGTCTCACTGCGATGACGACCGAGCGTAGTCAGGCCGCTTCGCCGGGCGCAAGGCGTCGACAATGATCTTCTCAGACCGGGAGACGCTGACCCCGGCCTGCTCCTTCTCCAGAGTCTGCACCACTCCACCCGGGATGTTCAGCGCGGGCTCCAGGTCTTGGGGCTTCCCGATGACCTTGAACTTATAGGGCTGTGACACCTTCTTGCCATCGATCTCCACCTTTCCCGCGGAGCCCGAGAAGTAGGTGTCGGCGACCACGCGCACATCGTTGATCTGGATCGCCTCCGCGCCCGCGGCCCGCAGCTCCTGAATGGTGTCCAGCAGCTTGTCGGCTTCCACGGCGCTCTTGCTGTCGCTCACCGTGAGCTCGATGCCCGGCCCCTGGGCCGCCACCGTCCCCGCGAGCACCCCGAGCTGGTCCTCCTTCTGCTCGGTCTGCTTACGGGCCTCGGCGGCCTGGTTGGAGCTGCTCTCCAGCTCCGTCTTCTGGCCCTCCAGACGCCGCTTCTCGTCCTCCAGCCGCTTGGTGCGGTTGTCCAGCTCGTCCAGGATGCGTACGAGGTCCTCCTGCCGGGCCCCGCGCAGGGCGCTGTTGTCGCTGGTCGACCGGACCTGGATGGCCAGGCCCAGACCGAGCACGCACAGCAGGAGCGCCACGATCAGCTGGGCCCGCGTCAGCCGGGGCGGCCACAAGCCGTTCACCAGCCGTTGACGTCCCGTCAACGGGACGGCCGGCGGAAGCTCCTCCGCGACGGGCTCCTGGCGGGGCTCCGGTTCCGGTGCGGGCTCCGGCTCGGGCTCCGGCTCCGGCTCCGGCTTCGCGGACTCGGGCTTCGCGGACTCGGGCTTCACGGGCTCCGGCTCGGGCTTGGCCTGCTCGGGCTTGCTGGGCTCGGGCTTGGTGGGCTCGGGCTCGGCAGGCTTGTCCTCGGCCGGCTCCACGGGCTTTCCCGGGCCCTCGGGCCCCTCCGGCTTCTCCGGGGTGTCGTCAGTGCTCATCGGTCTCACGCCCGGAAGATGTGGCGCCGGATGGCGGCCGCGTTGGAGAAGATGCGGATGCCCAGGACGACCACCACACCGGTGGACAGCTGCGCCCCGACGCCGAGCTTGTCGCCCAGGAAGACGATCAGGGCCGCCACCACCACGTTCGACAGGAACGACACGACGAAGACCTTGTCGTCGAAGATCCCGTCCAGCATCGCCCGGAGGCCGCCGAACACCGCGTCCAGCGCCGCCACGACGGCGATGGGCAGGTAGGGCTCGACCGCCGTCGGCACCACGGGGCGGACGACCAGTCCGACCACGACTCCCACGATGAGGCCCAATACGGCGATCACGATGTGCCCTTCCCTGGCTTTGCGGTTCGTACGGTCAGACTCGGCGCGGCCGGCAGCCGGACCTGGTCCTGGGCGGAAATGCTGGCGCGGACCCCGTAGTTCTGCTGCAGCACGTGCAGATACTGTCCGTCGGCACTGTCCTGGAAAGCGGTGCTCAGTCGCTGCCCGTTCCCGATCGCCAGCACCGTGTACGGTCGCGCCAGCGGTCTGTTGTCGACCAGTATGGCGTCCCCGGCGGCCCTGATCGCCGACAGCGACGTCAGCCGCTGCCCGTTGATCGCGATCGCCTCGGCGCCCGACTGCCACAGACCGTTGACGATGCGTTGCATGTCACGGTCGCGCACCCGGCCGGTGTCGGAGAAGCCACTGCTCTCCCGAGGGCCGCCGCCATCCGTTTTGGCCTGCTTGGCATCGTCGACGACCAGTTTGACCCCCGGCCCGTGCACCGGAGTGGCACCGGCCAGCAGGGAGACCAACTCGGCCTTGTCCCCGCCGTGTTTCCGCAGCGCGTCACGCTGCTTGCTGCCGACCGCGGACCGCAGGGAGTCGACGTTCCCCTGGAGCCTGTCGGCCGCCGAGGTCTCCGTCTCGATCCGCTGGATCAGTTGCTCGCGCTCCTTGGCCAGCGTCGGTGCCGATATCCGCGCCTGCGCCGCCCCCAACGTCACCACCACCGCGGACAGCAGCAGCGCGCCGGCCAGCCCCAGCTTCGCCCTCAATGTGCCGGGCAGCCCCTGCTCCCCCTGCGCCCGCCGGGCCGCGGCCTCCGCGTACCCCTCGTCGAGGCTGTGCTGCATCACGTTGGTCAGCAGCGACATCGACGCGTCGGGACGCGGCGGCGGCGAGGGGGTGCTCCGAACGGGGGGCTGCTGCGACATGCCGCACATCGTCGCACGTCGGGGGCGTCGTCTCCCAATGGCCCCACCGGCGTGCCGGATCCGGGACAGATCCGGGACACTCCCGGCACCGGGACGGCACACCGGGCGGACGACGCCCCTCCGGCCGTCAGCGGCCGGCGCCGTCCACGACCGCCGACCACTCGTCCAGCAACGCCTGGGCGGAGGCGTCGTCAGGCCCTTCCGCCCACAGGTGCGTCACGGCCTCGGCCGGATCGGGCAGCACCATCACCCAGCGCCCGTCGGCCTCCACCACCCGCACACCGTCCGTCGTATCCACCGAACGCTCCCCGGCGGCCTCCACCACATGCCGCATGACCAGACCCTTGACCGCCCACGGCGTCGCCAGGTCCCTGCGCAGGACATGAGCCCGGGGAATCCGCGCGTCTATCTGGCTGAGCGTGAGCTGCGTACGCGCCACCAGCCCGATGAGGCGGACGAACGCGGCCGTACCGTCGAAGACACTGCTGAACTCGGGCACGATGAAACCGCCCCGGCCGTCCCCGCCGAAGATCGTCGACTCCTGCCGGCCGACCCGTGTCAGATCGTCGGGCGACGTCGTCGTCCACTCCACCTGCGTGCCGTGGTACGCCGCGACCTGCTCGGCGATGCGCGTCGTCGTCACCGGCAGCGCCACCCGGCCGCTGCGCCGCTCGGCGGCCACCAGGTCGAGCAGGACCAGCAGGGCCCGGTCGTCCTCCACGATCCGCCCGCGCTCGTCGACGAGCGAGATCCGCTCGCCCACCGGGTCGAACCGCACCCCGAACGCGGCCCGCGCGGACGCCACGATCTCGCCCAGCCGCACCAGCCCCGACCGGCGGGTGTCCGCGGTCTCCGTCGGCCGGGCCTCGTCGAGCCCCGGATTGATGGTGAGCGCGTCCACCCCGAGCCGGCCGAGGAGGCTGGGCAGAACAAGCCCCGCGCTGCCGTTGGAGGCGTCCACGACGACCTTGAGCCCCGACTCCGCGACCCCACTGGTGTCCACGGACCGCAGCAGGGAACCGGTGTAGGAGTCGTAGACGCTGGACGGGAAGGACAGGTCGCCGATCTCCCCGGGGAAGGCCCGCCGGTACTCCTGGCGGGCGTAGACCCGGTCCAGCTTGCGCTGCCCCGCCTGGGAGAGATCGGCGCCGCGCTCGTCGAGGAACATGATGTCCACGGAGTCCGGCACCCCCGGCGAGGTGCGGATCATGATGCCGCCGGCACTGCCCCGCGCCGTCTGCTGCCGGGCCACCGGCAGCGGTACGTTCTCCAGGTCCCGTACGTCGATCGCGCTGGCCTGGAGTGCCGAGATCACCGCGCGCTTGAGCGCCCGCGCGCCGCGGGAGTGGTCGCGCGCGGTGGTGACCGTCGCGCCCTTCTTCAGCGTGGTGGCGTACGCGCCGGCGAGCCGGACCGCGAGCTCGGGAGTGATCTCCACATTGAGGATGCCGGAGACGCCGCGGGCGCCGAAGAGGTGCGCCTGCCCCCGGGACTCCCAGATGACCGAGGTGTTGACGAAGGCGCCGGCCTCGATCGTCTTGAACGGATAGACCCGGACGTTCCCCTGGATAATCGATTCCTCACCGATGAGGCACTCGTCCCCGATGACGGCCCCGTCCTCGATGCGGGCGGCCCGCATGATGTCGGTGTTCTTGCCGACGACGCAGCCGCGGAGATTGCTCTGCTGGCCGACGTAGACGTTGTCGTGCACCACGGCCTTGTGGAGGAACGCGCCGGTCTTGACGACCACGTTGGAGCCGACGACGGTGTGCTCGCGGATCTCGGCGCCGGCCTCGACCTTCGCGTAGTCCCCGATGTAGAGCGGCCCGCGCAGGGTGGCGTCCGGGTGCACCTCGGCGCCCTCGGCGACCCAGACGCCCGGGGAGATCTCGAAGCCGTCTATGTCGACGTCCACCTTGCCCTCGAGCACATCGGCCTGGGCCTTCACATAGCTCTCGTGGGTACCGACGTCCTCCCAGTAGCCCTCGGCGACATAGCCGTAGACGGGCTTGCCCTCCTTCATCAGCTGCGGGAAGACGTCTCCCGACCAGTCGACGGGCACATCGGGCCGGACGTAGTCGAAGACCTCCGGCTCCATGACGTAGATACCGGTGTTCACCGTGTCCGAGAAGACCTGGCCCCAGGTGGGCTTCTCCAGGAAGCGCTCGACCCGGCCCTGCTCGTCGACGATGGTGATGCCGAATTCCAGCGGGTTGGGGACCCGGGTCAGGCAGACGGTGACGAGGGCGCCCTTTTCCTTGTGGAAACGGATCAGATCGGTGAGGTCGAAATCGGTGAGGGCGTCGCCCGAGATGACCAGGAAGGCATCGTCCTTGAGCGCCTCCTCGGCGTTCTTGACGCTGCCCGCGGTGCCGAGTGGCTTTTCCTCGTTGGCATAGGAGAGCTCCATGCCGAGTTCCTCGCCGTCACCGAAGTAGTTCTTCACGAGGGAGGCGAGGAACTGCACGGTGACCACGGTCTCGGTGAGCCCGTGCCGTTTGAGCAGCCGTAGGACATGCTCCATGATCGGCCGGTTCGCCACCGGCAGGAGCGGTTTGGGCATGCTCGAGGTCATGGGGCGAAGGCGGGTGCCTTCGCCACCGGCCATCACGACGGCCTTCATGTCGGAAGCGTCCTCCTCGGGAGACGACGGTCTTGCCGACTTCACACCCGCCCGACAGCGGTCGGACCCCGGGGAAGGCTCGGGACTACGGCGGGATCAGTCGGCCGTGGCATCCGCCTTGGCTGCCTTGACCAGCCGGCGGACCTGAACCACATAGAGGATCCCTGCCCACCAATAGAGGGTTGTACCCCATCCGGCGAACGCCCATCCGAAAATCGCGGCCAGCGAGGACAACCAGCCCTCTCCATCACTGAGAAGCAGCAACGGGAAGGCATACATCAGGTTGAAGGTCGCGGCCTTGCCCAGGAAGTTCACCTGCGGCGGCGGATAGCCGTGACGCCTCAGAATCCACACCATGACCAGCAGCATCGCCTCGCGGGCGAGCAGGGCGGCGGTCAGCCAGAGCGGAAGGATCCCACGCCACGTCAGACCGAAGAGGGTCGAAAGGACGTACAGCCGGTCGGCCGCCGGGTCGAGCAGCCGGCCGAGGTTGCTGATCTGGTTCCAGCGGCGGGCGAGCTTGCCGTCGAGGTAGTCGCTCACCCCGCTGAGGGCCAGGACGAGCAGCGCCCATCCGTCGTACTTCTCGAGGATCAGCCACAGGAAGAGAGGAACGCCGACCAGGCGCGCCATGCTGAGGATGTTCGGGATGGTGAGGACGCGGTCGGTCTGGACGCGCGTCTCCTGGACCTCCACCCGGGGGCCTCCTGTGGGGATATGTACCGACGATGCCCCCTGACTTTACCCCCAGCCGAGTTGGGGCCGTGCGGAGGGGCGGGCGGGCGGACCGGGCGGAGGGGCGGGGGCCCGGAAATGCAAGAAAGCCCTGACAGGGAACCAAGGTTCCCCATCAGGGCTTTCTCTCAAAAGGAGTTCGGCGGCGTCCTACTCTCCCACAGGGTCCCCCCTGCAGTACCATCGGCGCTGAAAGGCTTAGCTTCCGGGTTCGGAATGTAAC
>NZ_JBWKFM010000052.1:20358-26976 GCF_056434285.1 Streptomyces sp. NPDC044063 | reverse complement strand
TTCCCCCCTCCCCCCCCCCCCCCCCTCCCCCCCCCCCCCCCCCCCCCCCCCCCCCCCCCCCCCCCCCCCCCCCCCCCCCCCCCCCCCCCCCCCCCCGGCCGGGTGGTGCGGTGGGGTGGCTACGGCACGACCTTGAGGAGCTTGTTGGGCGTTCCCGCGCCGGGGTTGGTGACCTTGCCGGCGGTGGCACCCGCCGTCAGCGCGCCCGCGACCTGGTCCGGGGTGGCGTCCTGGTGGGCGCCGAGGTAGAGCGCCGCGGCACCCACGACGTGCGGGGTGGCCATCGACGTACCGGAGATGGTCTTGGTGCCGGAGTCGCTGTCGTTCCAGTCGGAGGTGATCTGCGAGCCCGGTGCGTAGAGGTCGACGACGGCACCGTAGTTGGAGAAGTCCGACTGCGAGTCGTCCTGGGCGGTGGAGGCGACGGTGATGGCCTCCTTCACCCGGGCCGGGGAGCCCTTGCCGGCGTCGGTGGACTCGTTGCCCGCCGCGACGGCGAAGGTGACGCCCGAGGCGATGGCCTTGCTGACGGCCGCGTCGAGCGCCTCGTCCGCGCCGCCGCCGAGGCTCATGTTGGCGACGGAGGGACCCTTGTGGTTCTTGGTGACCCAGTCAATGCCGGCGACGACCTGCTCGGTGCTGCCGGAGCCCTGGGCGTCGAGCACCCGGACGGCCACGATCTTCGCCTTCTTGGCGACGCCGTGGGCCGTGCCGGCGATGGTGCCGGCCACGTGGGTGCCGTGGCCGTTGCCGTCGTCGGCCTTGTCGTCGCCGTCCACCGCGTCGAAGCCGTAGGAGGCCCGCCCGCCGAAGTCCTTGTGGCTGATGCGCACACCGGTGTCGATGACGTACGCGGTCACGCCCTCACCGGCACCGTCGGGGTAGGCGTACTTGCCGTCGCCCTTGGTCTCGGTCTGGTCGATGCGGTCCAGCCCCCAGGAGGGTGGGGCCTCCTGGCTGGCGTTGATGGTGAAGCGGTGGTTCTGCACGACCTTGTCGACGGCCGGGTCGGCGGCGAGGCGCTTGGCCTCGTCCCGGTCCAGTCCGCTGGCGGAGAAGCCGTGGACGGCGGAGGTGTAGGTGCGGTTGAGCTTGCCTCCGTAGCGTTCGGCCAGGTCCTTTCCCTGGGTGGTGAGGGAGTGGGCGGAGGCGCCCCGCTGTCCGTCCTTGAGCAGGACGACGTAGCTGCCTTCTATGGAGCCCTTGGCACCGGCGCCGTACACGGTGCCTTCGGCGGGGGCCGCGGCACCGGCGGGCAGAGCCAGCAGAGTGGCTCCGGCGGTGACGGCGGTGGCCGCGGAGACGGCCAGCACGATGCGCCGCTTTCCGGTGCGCTTGTGGTTCGGCATAAGGAGATTTCCTCCTCGCGAGTTGTGGGGGGGAATGCGCGTTGTCGCACAACGCACCGGAGCGAAGGGGTCCGCTCCGGTTGCGCAAAACCCTGTCAGTTTTGACGCGCCCAGTTCAACTCCCGTCAGGAGGTGTGACATACGCAACGCCATTGCGTAAATGCAAACACCAATGAACGACGGCAAAGGGGACGGACGCGTCAACCACCCTTACTCGCAGGGGAATTGAGATCCGGCCGAAATGGCCGGAATCCCATCTCAGTGCGTCGCGATCGCGGGGTCGCTCACCCCCGGCTCACCGGTCTCGACATGACCCGCGAACCGGCGCAGGAACGTGGCGTCCGTGTCGGAGACCACCGTCACGTCGTACCAGCGCTTGCCGCGGCGCAGGTCCAGCTCCCGCACCACGCGCCCGCCCGCGGGCACCGTGAAGGTCTCACCCTTCCCGCCGTACGCGTCGGTGACCGTCAGATGACAGGCGGCGCGCCCGGCGTTCGTCATCGTCAGTTCCAGGCGCCCACCCAGGGCGACATGACGTGCCGTCACCTCTGGGCCGACCGCGCCGCCGGTGCCCCGGAAGACGCGCAGGAAGCCGTTCGGGCCGTGAGCCGTCAGGTCGTACTTCCCCTTCGAGTAGGCCGCGTTCCAGGTGTCGGAGATCTTCTTGCCGGCCTCGGCGGTGTACGTCCACGGGCCGTCCGTGCGGTTGCCGGAGGTGACGACGAAGCACGCCCCGGCCTCCGCTCCCCCGCTGAACGTGAGGGTGAAGCGCCCGGTGGCCGGCGTGGCCGCGCCGTCGACCAGGGGGGCGTAGCGCAGCGGGCGGGTGGGCCTGGTGCCCTTCTCCTGGCGGGGCAGGGCGGGGTCGGCGGGGGGCTTGGGGACGTAGTCGGGGTGGCGCTCGCGGTCCTGGGGCTCGTAGGCGCCGGTGTCCGGCAGCCCGGCGTGTTCGGTGCGCCGGTGGCCGAAGTCGAACGCCGAGGTCAGGTCGCCGCAGATGGCGCGGCGCCAGGGCGAGATGTTGGGCTCGGTCACCCCGAAGCGGCGCTCCAGGAAGCGGATGACCGAGGTGTGGTCGAAGGTCTCGGAGCAGACGTACCCGCCGGTGCTCCACGGGGAGACCACGATCATCGGGACGCGCTGGCCGAGCCCGTAGGGGCCGGCGGCGTAGCGGGCGTTGCCGGCGAAGACGTCGCGCGAGGCGTCGACGGTGGACAGGCCCTGCGCGGCGGAGGCGGGCGGGAAGGGCGGGACCACGTGGTCGAAGTAGCCGTCGTTCTCGTCGTACGTGATGAACAGGGCCGTCCTGCTCCACACCTCGGGGTCGGCGGTGAGCGCGTCGAGGACCTGGGAGATGTACCAGGCACCGTAGTTGACCGGCCAGTTGGGGTGCTCGGAGAAGGCCTCGGGGGCGGCGATCCAGGAGACCTGCGGGAGGCGGCCGGCCTTGACGTCGGCCTTGAGGACGTCGAAGTAGCCGTCGCCGTTCTTGACGTCCGTGCCGGTGCGCGCCTTCTCGTACAGCGGCTCGCCGGGCTTGGCGTTGCGGTAGTTGTCGAAGTAGAGCAGGGAGTTGTCGCCGTAGTTGCCCCGGTAGGCGTCCTTGATCCAGCCCCAGGAGCCGGCCTTGTCCAGGCCGTCGCCTCGGTCCTGGTAGATCTTCCAGGAGATCCCGGCCTTCTCCAGCCGCTCGGGGTAGGTCGTCCAGTCGTACCCCGCCTCCTCGTTGCCGAGGACGGGGCCGCCGCCCTTGCCGTCGTTGCCGGTGTGGCCGGTCCACAGGTAGTAGCGGTTGGGGTCGGTGGCGCCGATGAAGGAGCAGTGGTAGGCGTCGCAGACGGTGAAGGCGTCGGCCAGCGCGTAGTGGAAGGGGATGTCCTCGCGCGTCAGGTACGCCATCGTGCCGGCGGACTTGGCCGGGATCCACCGGTCGTACTTACCGTTGTTCCAGGCCTTGTGGCCGCCGGCCCAGTCGTGGTTGAGGCCCGCGATGAACCGCATCCCCAGGTTCTCGGCGTCGGGACGGTAGGGCAGGACGTCCTTGGCGCCGTCCGGCTGGTGGAAGACGGACTTGCCGCTGCCCAGGGTCACCGGGCGGGGGTCGCCGAAGCCGCGGACCCCCTTGAGGGAGCCGAAGTAGTGGTCGAAGGACCGGTTCTCCTGCATCAGGACGACGACGTGCTCGACGTCGGCGATGGTGCCGGAGGCACGGCGGGCGGGGATGGCGGCGGCGCGGTCGATGCTGTTCGACAGGGCGGCGAGGCCCGCGGTGGCTCCGGCGATTTTGAGGAAGCGCCGGCGGTTGAGTTCGGCCATGAGTCTGGAGACCTCTTGGAGTCCGGGGACGGGACGGGGAGCGACGGGCGGCGTGCCAGTCGAGGGTTCCAAGAGGAGCGAGCGCCGGGGAAGGGACGATGTCGCCGATGTGACGGGACACGGTCATCGCGGCGAACAGGCGGCCGGGGCGCCGGAACCGCCCGGTTTGGACACCGCGGCGCGGGGCACTCGGGTGGCCCCCGCCCCCGGGGCCGCCGGGGCACACGCGGGTGTCGAGGAGGATCGATGGAGCGTGCGAACAGCAAGCACGGGGCGAAGCGGGACGACGAGCTCAAGAGGGAGGTGGCCGAACTGATGCGGTCGCGGCGGCCGACCCACACCGCCGAGTGGCGCGACGCCGAGGCGCCGGCCGTGGACGAGCGGCCGGAGGGGATGGCCACGCCCGGGGAGGAGGACCGCGCCGCCCGATAGGGACGGTGTGTGGCTGCCGGCGGTCCCGGTCCAGGGGGTAGACCGGGACCGCCGGGGGGTGTCCGAGGGGAGCGGACGACCCGCGAGAACACCGCCGGACCGATGAGGAGGGTAGGTCGGTCCTGGGCGTTCGCCACTTCGGCACCGGGGCTCGCCGTCGCGAGCGCCGATTCCGGTTCAGCCCCATCAGGCCCGGGCGCCACATGCAGTAAATATATTTACCGCCGAGTACGCAAGAGCATGAAAAATTTCATGCAGATCCGGAACAGGGATCCGCCCGGGGGAAACGGGCTCGCGGGGACGAACCGGTCAGGACTCCGTCAGGACTCCAGGAAGAAATCGTGCTGCTCGGCGGCCTGCTCGTACTTCTCCAGCCGCAGCTGGGTGCGCTCCGGGTCGGCGTCGGCCATGGCCTGGAGCAGCGCGGCGGACACCAGCCCGGGGGCCGCGTACGAGTCGAAGACCAGCCGCGAGCCCGTGCCGGCGGTGAAGGCCACGTCCGCCTCCTCCACCAGCGGCCCCAGCGCCGCGTCCGTGATCAGCGCGACGCGCAGCCCGGTGCTGCGGGCGGCGCGCAGGGCGGCCAGGGTCTCCTTGGAGTGCCGGGGCATCGCGAACGCCAGCACCCATGTCCCGCCCGCCTCCCGGGACTGCAGCAGGGCGTCGTAGGCCACGCTGCCGCCGCGCGAGACCAGCCGTACGTCCGGGTGGACGCGCCGGGCCGCGTAGGCGAAGTACTCCGCCAGCGAGACCGAGATCCGCAGGCCCAGCACGGTCAGCGGCACCGACCGGGCGAGCTCGCGGCCGACGTCGAGCACCCGGTCGGTGTCGGCGAAGACGCGCCGCAGGCTCTCCAGGTTGGCGATCTCGGCGTCGACGGCGGCCTGCAGCTCGTTGCCCCGGTCCGCCGGCTCGGCCGCGCCCGGCGCGCCGGCGACCGCGCTCAGCGCGATGGGTTGCAGCGCCTCCCGCAGCGCGGGATAGCCGGTGAAGCCCAGGGAGGTCGCGAAGCGGGTGACGGACGGCTGGCTGACCCCGACGCGCTCCGCGAGATCGGTGATCGACAGGAAGGCGGCCTCGGTGAGGTGGTCGGTGATGTACTGCGCGATGCGCCGCTGCGCGGGCGACGGCCGGTGGCCGCCGAGCAGGTCGCGCACCTTGTCCGCCGGCGGCGGCTCCTCTTCCGGGGACCGCCCGCCCGGTGTGATCGCCGACGCCTGCGCCCGCGCCCGCTGCTGCCCTGATGGCACCGGTGTGCCCCCTTCCCGCGACGTGCGATCAACATAGCCCACGCGCCCCGGGCACCCGGCCCGGCGAGCGCCGGGCCTCAGCGGGCGCCCGGTCGTACGGCCCCGGGCGCCGCGGCGGGAACCCGGCCCGGGCCCGCCGGCGGCACCGGCGTACGGGAGCGGCGGCGGGCCAGAGCGGCGCAGACGGTCAGCTGGATCGTGTGGTAGATCATCAGCGGCAGGACGATCAGGCCCACGTCCTCCCCCGGGAAGAGCACCGCGGCCATGGGAAGACCGCTCGCCAGGCTCTTCGTCGAGGCGCAGAAGACGGCGGTGACCCGGTCCTCGGGCGGGAAACCGAGCCACCGGGCGGTGGACGAGGTGAGCGTCAGGACGAGGGCCAGCAGGGCCGCGCACAGCGCGATCAGCGTCAGCAGCCGACCGGGCGGCAGGCGCTCCCAGACGCCGGCGTGCACGCCCTTGCCGAAGGCGGCGTAGACGACGAGCAGGATCGACCCGCGGTCGCAGAGCGTCGTCAGGAGGCGGTGCCGGCCCACCCAGCCGGCGATCCACCGGCGCGCGGCCTGCCCGGCCAGGAACGGCAGCAGCAGCTGGAGCCCGATGGCGGCGGCCTGGTCCGCCGAGAAACGGACCTCGCCGCCGTCGGTGAGCAGCCAGGCCGCCAGGAGCGGGGTGGCGAACACGCCGAGCAGGCTGGAGAAGGAGGCGGAGCAGATGGCGGCGGCGACGTTGCCGCGCGCCATCGAGGTGAAGGCCACGGCGGACTGCACCGTGGACGGCAGGAGGCACAGGAACAGCACGCCCGCGGCGAGTTCGGCGCCGAGGACGGCGGTGGGCAGCTCCCGGACCGCCAGCCCCAGCAGGGGGAAGGCGGCGAAGGTGAAGAGCAGGATCGGCACGTGCAGCCGCCAGTGCCGCAGGCCCGCGACGGCGGCGCCCGGGGACAGCCGGGCCCCGTAGAGGAAGAACAGCAGGCCGACGGCCAGCCGGGTGAGCGTGTCGACCGCCCCGGCGGCGGCCCCGGCGGCCGGGAACAGCAGGGCCAGGGCGACGGTCGCGAACAGGGCGGCGATGTACCGGTCGACGCGGCGCGCGAGGGCCCGCGCGACGCTGGTGGCGGACATGGAACGGGGTTCCTTCCGGGAGGCGGTGGAGGGCGGCGGAACGGGGACGGGGGGGGGGGGGGGGGGGGGGCCCCCCCCCCCCCCCCCCCCTTGTGGTTTTTTTGCCCCCCCACGCCCTCCCCTTTGTTTTTTCTTATTGTTTTGCCC
>NZ_JBWKFM010000052.1:0-20348 GCF_056434285.1 Streptomyces sp. NPDC044063 | reverse complement strand
GCCTTCCTCGTGTGGGGGGGGCGGTGGGGGTTTTTTCTTTTCGCTGTGGGGGGGGGGGGGGGGTTGTTTTTCCCCCCCCCCCCCCCCCCCCCCCCCCCCCCCCCCGGTGGTGGCGTGGTCAGCCCACGGGCTCCCGGTCGTGGTGCCTGCTGATGTTGCGCTCCAGCAGGGCCAGGGACTCGGCGACGCCGATGCTGTCCGCGGTGTGCCGCGGCAGCCGGCCGTCGGCCTTCTTCAGCTCCGACAGCGCGCTGTCGATGGCGCTCTGCGCGGCGAAGAGGCAGGGCGTGCTGTAGATGGCGACGTTGACGCCCAGGTCGCCGAGCTCCGACAGGGACAGCCGGGGCGACCTGCCGCCCGCGATCTGGTTGAACAGCAGCGGCTTGTCGCCGATGACCCTGCGCACCTTGGTGATCCAGTCGACGCTGCGCACGCCGTCGACGAGGATCACGTCCGCGTCGGTCGCCGCCAGCGCCTTGGCGCGGCGCAGGATCTCGTCCTCCTCCGTCGCGTCGGTCCGGGCGACGACCACCAGGTCGCGCCGCGTCTCGAGCACCATGGTGAGCTTCTCCAGGTACTCCTCCAGCGGCAGGACCTGCTTGCCGTCGACGTGCCCGCAGCGCCGGGGCCGCTTCTGGTCCTCCAGGATGACGCCGGAGGCGCCGGCCGCCTCCAGCTGGGCGACCACGTGGCAGGCGGTCTCGGGGTCGACGTAGCCGTCGTCGATGTCGACGAGCAGGTGCTGGCGCGGGAAGGCCAGGCGGAGGCGCTGGACGAAGGCCACGATGTCCGGCCAGGCGATGAAACCGATGTCGGGCAGGCCGTAGTGGGACGCGGCGAACCCGAAGCCGGAGACGAACATGCCGTCGTAGTGCTGGGCCGAAACGGACGCGGAGAACATGTCGAAGACGCCGATGAGCGGTGTGGTGCCCTCGCTCTCGACGGCGGTGCGCAGCCGCTGCGCGTGACTCATGGGTATCCTCCCGGCAGTTGGTCTGTGGTGGTGTCCGTCGCCGCCGGCTCCTCGCCCGCGAAGCTCGGGCCGGCAGGTCTGCTCACGGCACCCCGCGGGCCGGCGTGCGCGGGGGCGGCCGTCCCGGACACCGTCCGGTGCGGTCCGCCCTCGTCCGAGCACCGTGCCCGGCCGGCGGGGATTGCCAAGATAGAGTCACGTCTCGGCTAAGCGTTAGTAAAAGAACGCCACTTGGGGCACATTCGCGCCGCTCGCCGAGCGATCGGATGCGGCCAGCCGGGCTCCGGCCGCCGCGCGGTCCGTACGGCGCGCCGGCCGCCGTCCCGGGCCCGTACGACGCGCCGACCACCGGTGTTGCCCCCGGGCCCGCCGGCGCCGGGCCATGCCGCGGCGCACCGCCCGGACCGCCCGGTTCCGGGGACCGGCGGGAAGCGTTCCGCGCGGCGGCCGCCCGGAAGGGCCGGATTGCTTCGTTCCCCTCCCCCGCCGCGCCCTCGGCCGCCCCGCCGCCGGTCAGGGACACCGCTGGAGGGCGACCAGCGCGACGTCGTCGTCGAGCGCCCCGCCCACATGCGCGAGGAGGTCCTGGTGGACGCGGTGGACGAGCAGCGCGGGGTCGCTCTCCCCCCATGCGGCGAGGCGGTCGGCGAGCGGGTAGAAGACGCCCCGGGAGTCCCGGGCCTCGACGACCCCGTCGGTGTAGAGCAGGAGCAGGTCGCCCTCCCGGTAGGGGAAGATCGCGGGCGTGTAGTCGCGCTCCGAGACGTCGCCGGCCAGTCCGAGCGGGAGGGCGGGCTCGCTCAGGAGCGGGCTGACCGTACCGTCGCTCAGCAGCAGGGGCGGGGGGTGGCCGCAGTTGATCAGCTGGACCGACGGCTCGTCGTCCGGGATCTCCAGGACCAGGGCGGTCACGAAGCTCTCCCCTGCCGCCGCGTCGTCGATGAGGCCCTCCACGTCCCAGTAGACGGTGTTCTGCAGGTGCGCGACCAGCCGGGGGAAGGGCGGGTAGCGGTGCGCGGCCGCGCGGAAGGCACCCAGCAGCAGGGCGGCGTCCCCGACGGCCGTCAGCCCCTTGCCGCGCACGTCCCCGATCATGACCCGGGTCCCGTCCCGGGTGCGGACGGCCGCGTAGAGGTCACCGCCGATCCGGGCCTCGGCCTCGGCGGCCACGTAGACCGAGGCGATGCGCAGCGGGCCGATGCGCGGCGGGAGCGGCTGGAGCAGCACCTTCTGCGCCACGTCGGCCACCGACCGCACCCGGTCCAGGGCCCGCTCGTGGCGCGCGTGGACGGCGCGGAAGGCCACGATGAAGACGGTGGCCAGGAAGAGCGCCACGGTCTGGGCCTGGTTGTCCGGCGTCATCGCCCGGCCGAAGATGAAGGCCAGGAAGATCTGGGCGGATACGGCCAGGGCGCCGACCGCGGCGGTCAGCCGGGGGCCGCCGATGGCCGCGGCGAGCGCCGGGGCGGCGACGAGTAGCGGTCCGAGGTGGATGTCCGGCCCGGTCACCAGGTCGAGCACCATGATCACCACGATGAGCCCGAGCGGTACCGCGATCAGGGCGGGGTGGTAGCGCCGCACCCGGCCGAGGAGGCCCGCGGAACCCTGCGGAAGGCTCATCTCTCCTGCTTACTCCCCCCGGGCCCCCGGCGCCCCCCGAGGCGTCCGCCCGGCCCCGGGCCCGGCGGCCGGTCCACCGGTGTCAGGGGCCGGGCGGCCCGTCGGGTGCGCCGGCCGGCAGGGTCCAGTCGTTGACCAGCCGCCGGGCCCGTCCGGCGTCGTCGGCGAAGACCAGCACCTGGAGCGTCCAGGGGGCGCTCCCGCGCCGCCGGTGGGTGTAGGGGGCGACGGTGGAGCGGATCCGCCAGGCGGCGAGGAACCGGCGGATCTCCTCGGCGGCGGTGGGCGTGGCGACGTTCGCCACCGGGACCAGCAGGCCGTAGGGGTAGGGCCGGCCCCGGGCCAGGGCCCGGGCGAGGAGGCCGGCGCCCGGCAGTCGTCTCACGGATCACCGCCCTGCCCGGTGCGTCGCGGTCAGTGGCTGCGCTCGGCGACCGGCTCGTGCTCGGCGCCGTGCGCGTGCGCCTCCTGGATCTCCCGGTGCTCGGCCGCCGTCGGCTTGGCGATCTGGCCGCCGGGACCGAAGTACGCCTGGGACAGCCGGACCCGGAACCGCTCCGTCCAGGAGATCTTCCGCCGGGTGCCGTTCTCGTCCACCTCCGGCGGGAGCTCGCGCGGGGCGTACTGCTCGTGCGCGGTCAGCGAGTAGAGGCTGGACTGCGGCAGCGGCTCGTGGACCTCGACGAACTCCCCGTGCGGCTTGCGGACGATGATGCCCGCCTCGCGGCCGTGGAGGACCTTCTCCCGGTCGCGGCGCTGGAGCCCCAGGCACCACCGCTTGACGACGACGAAGACGAGCACGGGCAGGACGAAGAACCCGATGCGCACGGTCCAGGTGATGGCGTTCAGCGAGAGGCTGAAGTGCGTGGCGAAGAGGTCGTTGCCGCCGCCGACCAGCAGGAGCGCGTACTCGGAGATCCAGGCGGCGCCGAACGCGGTACGGGAGGGGTTGTTGCGGGGCCGTTCCGCGATGTGGTGCTCGCGTTTGTCCCCGGTGAGCCAGGACTCGAAGAAGGGATAGAGCCACAGCGAGAGCAGGATCGCGGGGAAGACCAGCAGCGGGATGAGCACGCCCAGCACCAGGGTGTGCCCCAGGAAGTTGATCTCCCAGCCGGGCATCACGCGGATGAGGCCCTCGGAGTAGCCCATGTACCAGTCGGGCTGCGCGTCGGTGGTGACCTGGTCCGGCCGGTAGGGGCCGTACGACCAGATCGGGTTGACCTGCGCGATGGCGGAGAAGACGGACAGGATGCCGAAGACGAGGAAGAAGAAGCCGCCGGCCTTGGCCATGTACACCGGCATCAGGGGCATGCCGACGACGTTCCTGTTGTTCCGGCCGGGGCCGTAGCCCTGGGTGTGCTTGTGGTAGAAGACCAGCATCAGGTGGGCGGCCAGCAGCGCGACCATGATGCCGGGGATCAGCAGCACATGGACGGTGAACATGCGCGACACCCAGATGGTGCCCGGGAACTGGCCGCCGAAGATGAAGAACACCAGATACGTGCCGATGATCGGCAGGGAGAGGATCGCGCCCTCCATGAACCGGATGCCGGTGCCGGAGAGCAGGTCGTCCGGGAGCGAGTAGCCCATGAAGCCGTCGAACATGCCGAGGATCAACAGGCCAGCGCCGATGAGCCAGTTGAGCTCGCGCGGCTTGCGGAACGCGCCGGTGAAGAAGACGCGCATCATGTGCACCAGCATCGCCATGATGAAGACCAGCGCCGCCCAGTGGTGCAGCTGACGCAGCAGCAGCCCGCCCTTGACGTCGAAGCTGATGTCGAGCGTCGACTTGTACGCCTGCGACATCAGGACGCCTTCGAGCGGCGCGTACGGCCCGACGTAGTGGACCTCGTCCATGCTGGGCTTGAACCACAGCGTCAGATAGACGCCGGTCAGGATGATGATGACGAACGAGTAGAGCGCGACCTCGCCCAGCATGAAGGACCAGTGGTCCGGGAAGATCTTCCGCAGGTTCGGCTTGGCGAGCGAGAAGACGCCGATCCGGCCGTCGGCCCAGGTCGCGAGCCGCTCCCCCTTCGACGCCCGGTCGGTCGAGCCCGATCCGGCCGCAGGGGTGGTTGGGGTGTTCGTCATGCTCTGCGCTCCCGGACCCTGATGGGCGGCATCTCCTCGCCTGCCCCTTCTTCGTGAATGAGCGAATCTTTATGAACGGGCGAAATCCGCCCTTTCTGACGCCGTGCCCCATCCTCCACCCTTTCAGCCGCAGCACGCGTGATTTGCGAGGAGTGTCGGGTCGGGTGGGGCACCCGGGCCGGACCCCGGCCCGGCCGCCCCGGGAACGGCGCGCGGGCACTCTGGCGCCACCCTCCTCCCCGCTCTACCTTGGCCACTGCGGCCTCGGACATCCCGCTGGTTGTCATGCCCCCATCCAACGACTCCGGGCAAGAGGTGAACCTTGTCCCTCCGCCACAGACACATCCGCCGATTACGCCGAACGGGCCTCATCGCCGCGCTCTTCGGCACGCTCGCCGCCGTCGCGGCCGGTCCCGCCGGGGCCGCGCCGGACACCGCTCCCCGTCCCCGGCCGGCCCTCGTCCAGCCGGTCGACCCGCAGCACTGGCGCAACCCCGACGACATGACGTGGGCCGACTACCGCGCGGTGCCCGGCACCCGCTGGGCCGACCCCGCCGTCAAGCCGACCACACGCATGTTCAAGGGCGCGCTGGTCCTCCTCGACTACCCGGACGAGGAGTTCTCCGCGAGCAGGCCGCCCGGCGGCGGCCGGTTCGGCAACCCGCGGCCGGAGGCCTCGGGCGTCCCCCGCGAGCGACTGGCGCGGTTCTACCAGGACTTCCTCAACACGCCCGGACCGCTCAACCACGGCCACACCATCAACGAGTACTGGATGGAGGACTCCGGCGGCCGCTTCGGCGTCGAGCTGACCTCGTTCGGCGTCTACCGCATGCCGGGGAAGTCGTACCAGTACGGCATCGAGCCCGGGATGAACCCCGGCGCCTGCCCGTCCGGCGACACCTGCGGCAAGGACATCCGCGCCGACGGGAAGCGCGCCTGGGTCGCCGACGTGGGCGCGGACCGGCCCGGCGACTTCGACTTCGTCTTCTACCTCACCGCCGGCGTGGACGAGTCCTCCGCCTGGCAGGAGTTCGGGCCGATGACATTCGCCTCGCCCGAGGAGGTGCCGGCCGCCTGGGGCCCGCCCTCCCCCATCCCCTCCGGGGGCAACGCGGCCCGGACACGCTATGTGCCGTGGACCTCCTGGCAGGCCGCCGCCCGCATCTGGCCCAACGCGGCGGACGGCTCCTCCACCCAGGCCGAGAGCTCCGGCATGGCCACCTTCGCCCACGAACTCAGCCACATCCTGGGCATCGGGGACAACTACAACAACCCCTACGGCACCCCGCTCAGCCGCGCCTACACCGGCATCTGGGGCATGCTCTCGCGCGGCTCCTTCAACGGCCCCGGCGGACCGCACACCCGCTGGCGGATCCCCGCCACGGCGGGCGGCTCGATGGGCGCCCAGCACGTCCTGCGGGACAAGATGAAGCTCGGCATCGTCGACGGGAAGAACGTCCTGCGACTCGACCGCGACGCCCTCAAGGACTCCGGACCCGTCGTCGCCCGGATCACCGCCCGCTCGGCGCCGCCCGGCGAGCAGGGCCTCGCCGGCGTGAACATCACCATGGGCCGCGACCTCTCCCCGTCCTGCGACCGGGCCACCGACCCGCTGTGCGACGGCGGCGGCTACGAGAACTACACGGTCGAGGTCGTCGACCGCATGGGCATGGACTCCTTCACCCCCGACCACGGCGTCCTGCTGGGCAAGACCAAGAACGCCGACCGCGCCCCCTTCGCCTGGGTGGTCGACGCCCACCCCGAGGACATCGGCATGGTGGACTTCCGGCGCCCCGACGGCACCCCGCAGAAGATCACCATCGGTGACTACCGGCAGCTGAGCGACGCCCTCTTCCACGCCGGGGCCGACTCCGGCAGCTCGTACGAGTACGTCGACCGGGCCAACCGGCTGCACTTCTACATCATCGGCATGCGACGGGACGCCGCCGGCGTGCTCTCCTACGACATCGGCGTCCGCTCCCTGGACGGCTCCGGCCCGCGGGAGCGCGGTGTGGCCCTCGGCCGGGGCACCGCCCGGGGCAAGCCCGCCGACGGCCGCGCCCTGTGCACCTTCGGGCTGGCCAACACCGGCCGGCCGGCGCCGGACGGCGACCGGCGGCTGTCGTCGGACGTCTACCGGCTGTCCGCCGAGACCTCGGGACGCGGCTGGTCCGCCTGGCTGCCCAACCGCCTGGCCACCGCCTCCGCCAGCACCTCCGTGCCGGTCGACGTCGCCGTGACCGCGAAGGCGGGCGCGGCCCGGAACGGCAAGATCACGCTCACCGCCCGCTCGGAGAGCGACCCGCGCAGGACGGCCACGGCCACCTGCTCGCTCACCGCGTCGGGGAGGTAGGACCCGCGGCACGACCGCACCCGGGGCCCCGGCCGGCGACCGGCCGGGGCCCCGCCGGCATACGGCCACCCGCCATACGACCGCCCGTCATACGGCCACCACACCGCCATCACACCGCCGTCACACGGTCATCACCTGTCACACAACCATCATCTGAAACAGCCAACCGGTCACCCTCCGAAGATCGTCTTCTCCGGTGTCCCCGACTTCCCCCCGAGTCCCAGCGTCGAGGTGCAACCGGCAGTGAGCAGACACCGGAGTACGTCCCCCCGGGGTACGTCCCGCCCCCGCAGGAACCGCACGCCCGATGCGGCGGCCGGCAGACGGTTCATCGACTACCCACGCCGCGGCAGGCGCGGCGTCCGGCGGTGGCTGCCGTCGTGGCGCCAGCTCGCCTCGGTGTTAACTCTCGGCGTGGGCTGCCTGGCCGGCCTCTTCGCCTGGGCCTACACCACCTTCGACATACCGGACGAGAACGCCGCGGCCCGCCGGGAGGCCAACACCTACTACTGGTCGGACGGCACCCAGATGGTGAGCGTGGGCGCCTTCAACCGCAACATCGTCAGCCTGTCGGACGTGCCGAAGTCCGTCCAGCACGCGGTGATCGCCGCCGAGAACGAGAGCTTCTACCGGGATTCCGGCGTCTCGTTCCAGGGCATCGTCCGGGCCTTCGCCAGCACCGTCAACGGCGAGGAGACCCAGGGCGGCTCCACCATCACCCAGCAGTACGTGAAGAACACCTACCTCTCCCAGGAGCAGACCGTCTCCCGGAAGCTCAAGGAGTTCGTCATCTCCCTGAAGGTGGACCGGACGAAGAGCAAGGACGAGATCCTCCAGGGATACCTCAACACCAGCTGGTTCGGGCGCGGCGCCTACGGGATCGAGGCGGCGGCGCAGGCCTACTACGGCGTTCCGGCCAAGAAGCTGAACCCCGGCCAGGGCGCCCTCCTCGCCGCCCTCCTCAAGGGCGCCGACCTCTACGACCCGTCGACGAGCGCGAACAACCACGCGCGGGCCGTGGACCGCTGGAAATGGATCCTCGACCGGCAGGTCAAGGCCGGCCTCATGGACAAGGAGGAGCGCGAGAAGTACCGGACCTTCCCGGAGCCGCGCAAGCAGTCCACGTCCACCAGTCTGGGCGGCCAGACGGGCTACCTGGTCGACGTCGCGAACAAATACCTGAAGCAGCGCACTCTGCTCACCGACCAGGAGCTCGCCCAGGGCGGCTACAAGATCTACACGACCTTCGACAAGAAGCGCGTGCGGCAGCTGAACGCCGCGGTGGAGGGCGTACTGGCGAAGAACATCGACCCGAAGAAGCGTTCCGCCGACGAGGGCGTCCAGGTGGGCGCCGCGTCGGTCCGGCCCTCCGACGGCGCGGTCCTCGCCCTCTACGGCGGACCGGACGCCACCCAGCACTTCACGAACAACGCCGACACCTTCGGCGTGCCCGTGGGCTCGGCCTTCAAGCCGTTCGTGCTGGCCTCGGCGCTCGAGAACGGCGCGCTCCCCGCCAACGGGGACGGCCGGCGGCAGGACGTGCGGCCCGGCAGCTACTACGGCGACGGCGGGCTGAACGTCGCGCCGGACGGCAACGGGCCCGACGACGCCCACCCCACCCTGCGCCAGGCGCTGCTGAGCGGCGGCAACGCCACCTACGTCCAGCTGGGCAAGGACGTGGGGCTGGAGAAGGTACGGGACACCGCCGTACGGACCGGCCTGCTCCGCGACAGCATGGCGGAGCTCGAGCAGACCTTCCCCATCGGCACGTCCACGCCGAGCGCGGTCCGCATGGCGGGGGCGTACGGCACCCTCGTCAGCCACGGCCTGCAGAACGACCCCTACTCGGTGACCCGGCTGCTCAAGGACGGCACGTCCATCGGCGGCTTCGAGAGCAGGGCCAAGGCCCGGCGGGCGCTGGACGCCGACGTGGCGGACGGGGTCGCGGACGTCCTGCGCGAGGCCGGCGCGAAGAGCGCGGACGACATGGACTCCGGCGCCGCCGAGCGCGTCGGGCCCTTCGCGGCCGGCCGCACCGGCGACCAGGACCGGTTGCGGTCGGCGTGGTTCATCGGCTCCACCGACAAGCTCTCCACGGCGGTGACGATGTTCCGCGCGAAGCCGGACGAGCCGCAGCTGCTGCCCATGTCGGACGTGGGCGGCGACACCGAGCAGCGCGGGAACGCGTTCCCCGCGCGCATCTGGGCCGACTACATGAACGCCGGCTGAGGCTCAGGCGTAGGGCAGGACGGAGTACGACGGGTCCTGGGCGGGCGTGATCTCACGCCCGCGCCGGGCGTACGTCTCGGCGAACTCCACCGGCTCGTCGAACCGCAGGGCCGGCAGCGGGCCGGAGACGAACGATTCCTCGGTGCCGAAGGAGTAGCCGACGACGGTGACCTCCTCGCAGGGGCCCTGGGTGTCCACGGACGAGAAGCCCCCGGTGTCCGGCTCCCAGGTACCGCTGGCGGACCACTCCGCCCGCATCTCCAGCCGCCCGGGTTCCGGGCAGTGCCAGCGGAAGCGGGTGACGCTCGTCCCGCCGAGATTGCTGAGCTCGGCCCAGCCGCGGCCGTCCGGCAGGAAGGCGAGGGCGCTGGTCTCCATCACGCCGTAGTCGAAGGGAGCGCTGCTCCAGTGGCCGATCAAGGCGTCGTCGTAGTGCATCCGGGCATCATCCCGCAGCGCCCCGGGCGGTCCCGTGGGAGGGTGGGGCCATGAGCATGAGCGAGCCGACCGGCGAGCTGTTCCGGCAGTGGGTGCACTCCCACGAGGAGGACACCGAGGACGTGACCGTCTACCGTCCGGCCGACCGGCCGCTCCCGCCCGCGCGCGGCCGGCGGGCCATGGACATCGGCGCCGACGGCACGTTCACCGACCACCCCATCGGCCCGGCCGACGTCCCCGGGAGCGTACGGGGCCGGTGGACCGCCAAGGACGGGCGGACGCTCGTCGTCACCTTCGACGAGGCGGACCGGCCGGGGCGGGTCCTCGAGATCGTCCACTGCGACGCCGACATCCTGACGCTCCGCCGGTCGTCCTGACGGTCCGCCGGTCCTGACGCCCGTCCCGGTCAGCGCGCCCGGCGCAGGTGGTTCCGGGCGAGTTCGGCCATGACCGTCTGGGTCTTCGACGCCTGCTGCGGGGCGGGGCTGAGGCCTCGCTCCAGCACGGTGCGTTCCAGGAGCTCCTGGGCGCGCGGGGCGTCGGAGTGCCGGGCGCGCAGGGACAGTTCGAGGAAGCGGAGGCCGTCGTCGCCGACGCTCCAGAACTCGGCGGTGACCGGGTGGACCAGGTCCTGGCGGGCCGGCTTCCACTTGACGGCCCGGACCGGGCCGAGCGCGACGGCGTCCCGCAGGGCGTCGTCCGCGACCCCGGCGCTCGCCAGCAGGTCGCACTGGTCCGGGGTCAGCGGGGGCCGCCCGGAGGGCCCCTCGCCCTCGTCGTCGTCGGGCCGCTCGAAGTCCCCGTCCACCTTGAGCGAGGCCGACCAGACGCGGTTGCGGCCGCTCCAGTCCTCCTCGACCTTGAACTCCCAGCCCTTGCCGTCGCGGTTCTCGCGCCACCGCGCGGGCAGCGCCGCCGGGTCGCACGGCCGGAGCTTCGCGGTGAGGTCGCCCTTGTCGCCCTTGGCCGGCCTGCGCAGCCGGATGATGGCCCCGGCCTCGGCCAGGGGGAGACGAACGCCGTCGCCGTCCGCCCGTGGGGCGTCCCAGAACCAGATGCCGAGGCGCTTGCCGTCCTTGGGGTCGAGCCCCAGGGACCGGCAGGCGTCCTCGGCCGTCCCACCAGAGAGGATGATCTTGATTTCGGCCTCGGCGTTCCTGAACGTATCCGCCATGTCACCTTTTATGACACAGGATGGGTGAACACGCCAACTGGCTGACATTCCAAGGACATTCCCGGGCGGCGTCCCGGCGGCCGCGCGCCGCCGGGACGGACGTCCCGGGGGGCGGCCTCAGAGCCCCAGCGCGCCGGCGGCCAGGGCGGTCCCCTCGACGCGGGCCCGGATCTTGGCGAAGGCCGTCTCGCGCGAGGTGGACGTGTCGTCGGCGAACGGGGAGAACCCGCAGTCGTCGCACGTGCCCAGGCGGTCCGCGGGCAGGTGCCGGGCCGCGGCGAGCACCCGGTCGCGCACCTCCTCCGGCGTCTCGATACGCGGGTCGATCGGGTCGGTCACGCCGACGAAGATCCGCGCCTCGGCGGGCAGGTGGTCGGCGATCGTGGCGAGCACCTTGTCCGGATCCGGTTCACTCGCGAGCTGGACGTAGAAGGCACCGGCCCGCAGGCGCAGCAGCCGGGGCAGCAGCTCCGCGTAGTCGACGTCGGCGCTGTGGGTGGAGTCCTGGTCCCCGCCCGGGCAGGTGTGCACCCCGATCCGGGCCCGCTCGGCGTCGGAGAACCGCTCCAGGACCCGGTTGTTGAGCGCGATGAACTGCTCCAGCACGCCGCCGGACGGGTCCAGCTTCAGCGAGAGGCGCGCCTCGGTGAAGTCGATCTGGACGGCGTGGGCGCCCGCCTCCAGGCAGCGGCGGATGTCCGCCTCCGCCCCGGACACCACGTCGTCGAGGAACGTCTCGCGCGGATAGCCGTCGATCCCGTCGGCGGGGTAGAGCAGGCTCAGCGCCGAGGCGGCGATGACGGCCTGCTTGACCGGGACGTTCGCGTGCCGGAGGGCGGCCGTGAGGTAGCGGTCGGCGTGGACGGCGTAGCGCAGCGGACCGCCCGTGAGCCGGGGCAGCCGCCGCGTGTGCCCGTCGGCGAACGGGATCACGACCCCGTCGGGCGCCAGCCGGTCGAAGCCCGTGAGGGGGTACGTCGCGAAGCTCGGTTTGGCCTGCTCGCCGTCGGTGACGACCGGCAAGCCGGTCTCCTCCAGGCGGCGGATTGTGTCGCGGACCGCGAGGTCCTGCGCGGCGGCGAGCTCGGCGTCGCCGAGTTCGCCCGTGGCGTGGGCCGCCAGGGCGGCCAGCAGCTCGGGGGTACGGGGGATGCTGCCGATGGGCTCGGTGGGAATCGTCACCCGGGGGAGGCTAGGTACGGGCCACCGGAGCGGCAATCGCACAGGTGAACTCCCCCGTGTCCGGAACACGTCGGAGAGCATTTCCGGCCATCTCCGCCCGCTCACCGGAAGGGGCGATTACGGTGGCCCGCCGTCCGGGAAGGAAGGTGACGCCCGTCGCCGAGCCGGACCCCGGAGGCCGCCCGTGCACAGATCCGCGCCCACGCCCGGGACCGGACCCGCGCCCCGTCCCCGGAACGGACCGCCGGTGAGCCGCCGGGCGGCCCTGTACGCGGCCGGCGCCGTGACCGCGGGGCAGGCGCTCGCCGCCCCCGCCGCGGCGGCCGCGCCGCGGGACCGGGGGCGGGAGCGGGCCCTGCGGGTGATGAGCTTCAACCTGCGGTTCGCGTCCGAGACGGGCCCCCACCCCTGGTCCGAGCGCCGCCCGGTCATGCGCGGCCTCCTGCACCGGACGCGCCCCCACCTGATGGGCACCCAGGAAGGGCTCCACGGGCAGCTGCGGGACATCGCGGACGACCTCGGCGCGCGCTACGCCTGGATCGGTCTGGGCCGGGCCGGGGGCAGCCACGACGAGCACACCGCCCTCTTCTACGACGCCCGGCGGCTCGTGGCCGAGGAGTACGACCACTTCTGGCTGTCCGCCACCCCGGCCCTGATCGGCTCCGCCACCTGGGGCAACACGGTGATCCGCATGGCGAGCTGGGTGCGGTTCACCGACCGGCGCACCGGGGCGCGGTTCTACGCGCTCAACACCCACCTCGACCACGCCCACCAGTACGCGCGCGAGCGGGGCGCCGAGCTGATCACGCGCCGGCTGCGGGAGCTCGACCCGGCCCTGCCCCGCGTGGTGACCGGCGACTTCAACGTCGCCGCGCACCGCAACCCCGTCTACGACGCGATGCTGGACGGCGGAGCGCTCGTGGACACCTGGGACGGTGCCGCCGAGCGCGGTCCCCAGTACGCCACCTTCCACGGCTACGGGCCGCTGGTGCCGGACGGGGACCGCGTCGACTGGATCCTGGCGTCCCGCTCGGTCCGCACACTCCGGGCCGACATCGACACCTATGCCGAGCGGGGCCGCTTCCCCAGCGACCACCTGCCCGTCCGGGCGCTCGTCGACCTGGGGGCCGCCACCGTCACCGGTTCATGACGGACAGGGGACCAGGTCCTCGTCGTCCTCGGTCCGCGTGGCGTCCTCGTTCTCCACGGCGGCCCGCAGCCCGGGGTCGTCGATCGAGTCGGCGGGGTACAGCGCCCGGCCCACCGCGTGGGGCCTGGCATAGACCGCGACGAGCTGGCGGACCTTCAGCGGGTCGGCCACGACCGGCGAGTCGCCCGTGCCGCCGTCCGCGTCGGGCTCGGAGAGCGCCGACCACATCTCCTCCGCCGCGCTCATGAGCTGGTCGGCCTCCTCCTGGGCCCGGCTCCAGTCGCCCGCGCGCAGCGCCCGGTCCATGGCGGAGACCGCCCCCAGGAGGGTGACGTACTCCTCGGCCAGGCGTTCTTCCTCGGCACTGGGCTCGACAAGCTTCGCAGCCAGCTCGGCAGCGTACATGGTTCCTCCGCACAGAGACATGGTCCGAGGGGCTGATGGGGCCTCGGTCCCGGGTATCGTCGCGCGACCGGGGCCGTCCGCTCTTTGTTGACAGCGGAATGGCGGTCATTTGTCACCCGCGCGGTTGAGTCCCGCCCTGTCTACCCCCCGGTAGCCGGTACCGGGCGGCCCGCAACTTCCCGGGAATAGCTGCCGGGTTACGGGACCGGACCGGGGCCGCCGCCCGCGCCGCCGCGGCGCGACGGGAGGACGTCCGGGCGGAGGACGGCGGCAGCACACCGAACCGATCTTCCGTCCATCGGAGGAATCGGCGGCCGATCGTGGCGGTGGCCGCCCGGGGGTGTGCAAGCTGTTGCGGGTGAGGGGATGGCCGAGAACTGCCGCTGTGGTGTTGACCGTTGCCGTCGTACTCGTCCCGGCGGCCGGCGCGGTCGCGGACGGGAACGAGGGCGCGAAGCGAGCGGTGGCCGGTGACACGACGCCGGCCACCGCCCCCGGGGACCGGGCGGCGGTGCCGCCCGACCGGGCGCCGTCGCTCCTCGACGCCGGCGTCCGTCTCGGCCTGCCGGTCGGCGACCTACCGGTCGGCGTGCGGCTGCGCGTCACCGACCGGGGTGCGGGGTGCCTGAGCGTCGTCACGCCGCTGCTGTCCCTCGACGCCGTCTGGCGGGCACCCTGCCGGCTCCCGGAACCGCCGGCGCCGGTGATCCTGCCCGTGGTCCCGCCGCCGCCCCCGGTCCCGGAGCCGCGCGTGGCGCCGGCCGTGCGGCCCGTCGTGTCCGTACCGCCCGCGCCGCCGGCCGTTCCCGCGCCGCCGGAGCCCGCGGCGCCCGCCCGCGCGAAGGCCGCTCCCGCGCCACCGGCCCCGGCGGCGGAGCCGGTCGCCCCACAGCGCGTACGGGCCGCCCCGCCGCGGGTGCGCCGCGCCTACGCCAAGGCGCCGGCGAAGCAGCCCGCCCGCGGCACGTCCGTGGTCACGCTCGCCCTGATCGTGATGGCACCCGCCATCCTGGCCGCCGCCATGCTGCGGCCGCGCTCCGGCACAGGCGGCGGCCGGGGCCGCTGACCTCGGGCGGGGTTCCGTCGGGCCCCGGCCGCCGGGCCGCGCGGGCGCCGCCTCGCGTGGCGATCACCGGCGGGGACGCGCCAGCATGGTGCGGAGCAGCTCGGGGCCTCGCTCGTGCTCGCGCACAGGTGGTGATCGGATGCCCCCGACCGGATACCCCGACCAGGGGGAGCCCTTGCCGGCGGCGAAGTTCGCGGTACCCCCGCTCCCCCGCGCCCATGTGCTCCGAAAACGGCTCCTCGACCGGCTCACCGACGGCGTGAACGGTCCACTGACCCTGGTCACGGGCCCGGCGGGGGCCGGCAAGACCGCGCTCGCCGCCTGCTGGGCCCGTACGGACGGCCGCCCCCGGCCGATGCCCGTCGCCTGGCTGACGCTGGACACGCGCGACGACGCCCCGGACGTCTTCTGGTCCTGCGTCTGCGAGGCCCTGAGCCGCGCGCTGCCCGGTGTGCCCGGCTCCGCGCGCCCGCCCGTGTCCTCCAGGGCCCGCGGCCACGGGCTGCCGGACCGGCTCGCCTCGGCCGTGGCGGCACTGCCCGAACCGGTGGTCCTCGTCCTCGACGGCTTCGAGCGCCTCCCGGGCCGCGACGTCGCGGCCGCCCTGGCGTACACGCTCGACCACGCCGGGCCCCTGCTCCGGCTCGTGCTGACCGGCCGGTCCGCGCCCGCGCTGCCGCTGCACCGCTACCGCGCCGAGGGCCGGCTCACCGAGATCCGGGGGGCCGACCTGTCCTTCACGGCCGCCGAGGCGGCGGAACTCCTGCGCGGACACGGCCTCACCCCCGGCGAGGACACCGTCCGCGCCCTGACCGGGAGGACCGAGGGCTGGGCCACCGGACTGCGGCTGTGCGCCCTGGCCATGCGGGACTCGGACGACCCCGCCGGCTTCGCCCGCTCCCCCGCGGGGCCCGAGCACGCCGTCGCCGACTACCTGCTCGCCGAGGTCCTCGACCACCGCCACCCCGCCGCACGGGACCTGCTCGTACGGACCAGCGTCCTCGACCCGGTCACCCCCGCCCTGGCGGACGCGCTCACGGGCCGCCGTGACGCCGGGCGCGTCCTGGACGGGCTGGTCCGCGCCAACGCCTTCGTCGAGGCGGGCCCGGCACCCGAGCCCGCCTCAGGGGACGCGCCCCCGGGCGCCACCTGGTACCGCCTGCACCCGCTCTTCGCGTCGGTCCTCCGGACGTACCTGCGCACCCGGCGGCCCGAGCTCGCACCGCGCCTCCACGCCCGCGCCGCCCGCCTGCTCGCCGCGGAGGGCCGGCTCGCCGAGGCACTGGAGCAGGCGGCCGAGGCCGGCGACTGGCGGTTCTGCGCCCGCGAGGCCCTCCGGCACGCGCCGGTCGCGGCCCTGCTCGCCGGGCCCGAGGCCGAGCGGATCGCCGGGCTGCTCCACGGCATGCCCACCGACGTGCCCGGCCCCGAGGCGGCCCTGCTGGCCGCCGTGCGGCGCCTGGCGGACCACGACCGCGCGGGGTGCCGCCGCTGGCTCGCCGAGGCCGGGCGCCGCCGGCGCGCCGGACGGGAGCGCCCTGACCCCGTGGTCCGGCACGTCCACGCGCTGCTGCGCCTGCTGAGCGGTGCGTACGAGGGCGGTGCGCGGGAAGAGCGCGTACGGGTCCTGGCGACGGCGCGTACCGCCGGGGCACTCGCGGCCCGCCTGGACCCGGCCCTGGTCGAGGCGCACCCCGAGTTCGAGGCGCTGCGGCTGCTCGGGCTCGGCCGCGCGCTGCTGGCCGCCGGGGACACCGGAGCGGCCCGGGAGAGTCTCGCGGCGGCGGCCGCGGCCTGCGCCGGCGAGAGCACCGTCCTCGTCCGGCACGAGGCCCTCGGCATGCTCGCTTTCGCCGAGAGCGCCGACGGGGCGCTGGGGGCCGCGGAGGAGCACGCGCTGCGGTCCCTCGCGCTGACCGGCCCGCCCGGACGGGGCCCCGGGCGCCGGCACGGGGCCGCGCACCTCGCCCTGGCGGCGGTCGCCTGGGAACGCGACGACCCCGGTGCCGCCCGGCACCACCTCGACGCCGCCGGGGACGGCCCCGACCTGCGCGACGACCCCGTGACGGCGGCCGCGCGAGCCGTCCTCCGCGGGCGCCTGGAACTGGCCGCCGGCCGGCCGCGGGCGGCCCTGGCCGCGCTCGACGAACAGCCCCGCGCGGCCGGGCCCCCCGTCCCGCCGGCCGCCGAGCTCCTGGCCGTGGAGCGCTCCTCCGTCGCCCTGGCCGGCGGCGACGCCCGGGCCGCGGCCGCCGTCCTGCACGGCGCGGGGACCGACGGCCCCGCCGTCGTCCTCGCCCTGGCGCACGCCCGCCTCGCCGAGGGCCGCACCGGGCGGGCGCTACGGCTCGCCCGGCACGCCGACCGGTCCGGCGGGCCCCGGCGGCCGGGCCTGCCGCTGCGGGTCCGCGCGGCGCTGCTGCGGGCGCACGCGGCCCTGCTCGACGGTGACCAGGACACCGCGCGCGAGCTGCTCGCCGGAGCCCTGGAAGCGGCCCGTCCCGAGCGGCTACGCAGGCCCTTCACCGAGGCCGGGCCGTGGCTGTGGCCGCTGCTCGACGGGCCCGGCGGCCACGACGGGGCGGCGCTGCCGTCCGCGTCCTGGATCGCGCGGGAGGGGGGTGCGGGACAGGAGGCGGGGGCTCCCTCACCCGTGCCCGCGCACGTGGAGCCGCTCAGCGCGCGGGAGCTCGAGGTGCTCGGCTGTGTGGCCCGGATGCTGTCCACGGACGAGATCGCGGCCGAGCTCCACCTGTCGGCCAACACCGTCAAGACGCATCTGCGCAGCATCTACCACAAGCTCTGCGTCTCGCGCCGCCGCGCGGCGGTCGAGCGCGGACGCGAGCTGCACCTGCTCTGACCGCCGCCGGGCGGCCGCGACTCACCCGGTTCGGGCGATGCGGGCGGGTCCCGCGGGCGGTGACGCTGAGAAGAGTCGGACACCGACGCTGGAGGTGGAGTCATGTCGTCCTCGCTCAACCCGCGTACCGAGAGGAGCCAGGCCGCGGCCGGCGGACTGACCGTGTTCGCAGCGGTGATGATGCTGGTCATCGGGTTCCTGGACGTGTTCCGGGGCATCATGGCGCTGGTCCACGATCACGTGTACCTGACCACGCCCAACTACATCTTCAAGTTCAACCTGACGGGCTGGGGCTGGATACATCTCCTCCTGGGCATCCTGGCGATCATGGTCGGCATAGGCCTGTTCAAGGTCTCCCTGTGGGCCAGGGTCCTCGGCATCGCGCTGGCGGCCCTGCTGCTCATCGCCAACTTCCTGTCGATCCCCTACTACCCGCTCTGGTCGATCGTGGTCATCGCGCTGTGCGCGTTCGTCATCTGGGGCCTGTGCGTGGTCCAGGGTGAGGAGTCGGGATGGAAGAGTTGACCGGTTGACCGGTCGGTCGGAATGACCGGCCGGACGGCCGGGGCCCCTCCTGGCCGGATGTGTCCGGGCCACCGGGGACGCCGCCCCGCGCGGGCGGCCAGCGGCTCCTGATGAGCGGTCGGCCGCTGCCCCGGTGGCACCACGCGTCCGGACCGGCGGCGGAGGGACCCCCTCGGCGTCGCCCGCATCAGCGGGCGGCGCCTCGCTGTGCGTACGTACATTTCTCGCCACTTCGGCATGCAACTGACGCTACGACATTTTCTGTTACCAGCGGTAGACATGGGGCGAGAGTAACGCCATGATGCGTTTGGGACTCTCTTGACCAAAGTCCCTCCCAGCACGGACGACGGCGGATTCGGCGATCCCGCACGCCACTTCGCCCGTTCCGCCGTCAACGCACGCAAGAAAGTACGGAATTCAATGAGTCATGTCTCCAGACGGCGCCTCCTGACGTTCGCCCCCGCCGCCGGGGTCGCCGCGGCCCTTCCCGTTTCCCTCGCCACTTCCGGCAATGCCTCCGCCGCGCCCCGCCGGCAGGCCGCGGGAAAGGGAAAGGGCGCCACCCGTTCCCTCCAGGAGATAACGGACGCGTGGGGACAGTGGATGGCCAAGGAGCGTTTCCCCAACTCCGGTGGCTGCCGCTACACCGCGTCGACGGATTACGGCAAGCAGAGCTCGCTCGGTGACTACCACCAGCACCAGGTCAAGGTGAAGTACAGCGGGATCGTCTACGACCCCAGCGCCCCCTCCCCCGTGCCCGGCCAGGTCAGCTCCGTGTCCACCAACTACCGCAACGGCACGGACGTCGAGCAGCTCGTCACGTACAGGCAGAGCAAGACGACCGAGCAGGACCTGCGGATCTCGGTGACCGAATCGCTCAAGATCGGCGTCACGATGGAGGTCTCGGCGGAGATACCGGCGGTCGCCAAGGTCAGCGAGACGACGTCGATCGAGGCGAGCCTGTCCTCGACGCAGGAGTTCTCCCACAAGGAGACGCAGAACTGGAGCGTGGACCTCCCGCTGAAGATCCCGGCGAAGTCCGTCGTCGAGGCGTCGCTGGTCGTCGGCACGCAGAAGTACGACATCGACTGGACCGCCACGGTCTCCATGACCGGCAACGTCGCCGTCTGGTTCAACGAGAAGGTCGACCTCAACCACGACGGCGACCTCCACTGGCTGTGGTTCGTGCCGATCGAGGAGGTCCTCCGCGACTGCCGCGCCCACGACATCGTCGACACCACGGGCTACGAGATCACCGCGGACGGCGTGAACGCCTTCGCGAGCGGCACGTTCTCCGGCGGCCAGGGCGTCTCCCTGAACATCAACGCCGTTCAGAAGCCGCTCGACGGACGGCAGAAGCGCGGCGCCGTCGCGCGGACGATTCCCGTCCCGCTCGACCAGCGCGGCAAGCGCGTCATCGCCTCCGGCCGCTGACCTCCGCCCGGCGGGCGGGGCCCACGACCGGCCCCGCCCGCCGGGACGCCGTGGAGGTGCACGTACACTCGTGGGCCAATTCCGGTTTCGGGAACCGGAAAAGCACCACAAACAACGGGGACACCTTGCTGACGCACATCATGTTCGGAACTCGCCGGCGTTCCGTACTCGCCGTGGCCGGCGCGGTACTCGCCGCCACCGCGCTGACCGCCTGCGACGATTCCGGCGACACCACGTCGGGCGGAAACTCCGCGAAGCCGAAATCCTCCGCCGATTCCGCGAAGCCGCTCAAGCTCGGGCAGCCCAACCCGGAGAAGCAGGAGGACGAGCGGTACGGCAAGAAGGGCGAATTCATCATCACGGCGCAGCGCGTCGTCATGGGAAAGGCCTCCGACCTCACCGAACTGGACGCCAGCAAGTACCAGGGGAAGACGCTCGCGTGGGTCTATATGAAGGCCAAGCTCGCCGGCGGTGACAAGGAGATCAAGGGCCCGATGCTGTCGACGGACGTCGGCACCGTCTCCGAGCAGGAACAGCGCGGCACGCACCTCATCCTGATCGGCGACCTCAGCAGCCGGCCGGCCGACTGCAAGGAGCAGAACCTCGACGCCACCTGGAAGCAGGGCGACGAGCAGACGTTCTGCGTTCCCTTCATCGTGCCGGACGGCAAGAAGGTCACGCACGTCACCTACGCCCGGGGCTTCTACAAGGAGCCCCTGAAGTGGGCTACGGAATAGGCACCACGGAACAGCGGAACGAACGGCGGCAGGGGGGGGGGGGGGGGGGGGGGGGGGGGGGGGGGGGGCGGGGGGGGGGGGGGGGGCCGGGGGGGGGGGGGGGGGGGC
>NZ_JBWKFM010000051.1:0-27430 GCF_056434285.1 Streptomyces sp. NPDC044063 | reverse complement strand
GCCTCGCGGCGCATGACGTAAGACAGCACCCCGGCCTGCGTCCACGCCCCCACCAGTAGCGCCGCCGCCGTCACGGCGACAGGCCGCCCGCGCCGGCCAGGGCCAGGAAGGGGTAGTACGGCCAGCACAGCGGCAGCGCCGCCGCCACGGCGGCGCCCGCCGCGACCCGCCGCCACACCTCCCGGGCCGGCCACGGCCGTGCCCCCAGCAGCACGGCCGCGGCCCCGAGCACCGCGACCGCGCCGGTGAACTGATGGCACAGCAGCACCGCCGCCAGCAGCACCCCCAGCCCCAGGAAGCCGGCCGTCCCCCAGCCCCCGGCCAGGGCCCGCCGCAGCAGCGCCCACAGATGGAGGGAGAGGCCGAGGGCGAAGGTGCCGGGGTAGGCCAGGGTCAGGCAGAGCGAGGTGAGGCCGGGCAGGCCGCTCCACGCGAACAGCCGCACCCCGTACAGCAACGCCACGCACAGCAGGGCGACCGGTACGGCCGCCGGCCGCCGGCTGAACGTACGGACGAACGCGGCGATCCCCGTGCCCAGCAGGGTGAGTCCGGCGAGCCCGGCCAGCCGCAGCACCGCGAAGGTGCTCCAGCCGCCCGCCGTCGCGACGAGCGCCAGCACCACGGTCCACGGCGAGTAGTACGGGCTGTCGGTGTCCTCGTCCACCAGCGGGTTGCCCGGGTGCAGGAGGTCGGCTCGCAGCCGTTCCAGGACCGCCCCGTGCATGCCGAGGTCGCCGGACCACGGCAGCCGCACCACCATGAGCAGCAGCAGGGCCGCCAGCAGCAGGACGGCGACGGCCGCCGCCCGCCGCGCGCCGGGCGCGACGAGACGCACGACGAGGGGCACGACGAAGGGCGGGGCGGGACGCGGGGCGGCGCGGGACACGGGTCAGCGGGCGCGCTTGCCGGGCCTCGCCGCGCGCAGCGCCTTCGAGCGCAGCCGCCAGGGCATGGCGACGGATTCGAGCTGGACGGCGAGGTTCATCTTCGACTCCCCCGCCGCACGGTCCTCGAAGTGGATGGGCACCTCCAGGACGGTGAAGCCGGAGCGCAGCGCGCGGTACTTCATCTCGACCTGGAAGCTGTAGCCGGCGCTGTCGACGGAGCCGAGGTCGACGGCGCGCAGCGCGTCGGCGCTCCAGAGGTTGAAGCCGCCGGTGATGTCGCGGACGCGGGTGCCGAGGACGCCGCTGGCGTACGCGTTGGCCCAGCGGGACAGCAGCTTGCGGTGGGTGCCCCAGGCGTCGGAGAGGGTGCCGCCGGGCACGTACCGGCTGCCGACGACGACGTCCGCGCCGGTGGCCAGGGCGGCGCCGAGCAGTTCGGGGACGCGGTCGGCGGGATGACTGCCGTCGGCGTCCATCTGCAGGACGTAGGCGGCCCCTTCGGCGACGGCGTGGTCCATGCCGGCGGCGTAGGCGCGGCCGAGGCCGTCCTTGGCGGTGCGGTGCAGGACGTCCATGCGGGTGCGGCCGACCTCGTTGTACTTCTCGGCGAGCTGGTCGGCGATGGTGCCGGTGCCGTCGGGACTGTTGTCGTCGACGACCAGCAGCCGCAGGCCCGCCAGGGGCAGGGCCATCAGCGCCTCGGCCATGGTGGGCAGGTTCTGCGCCTCGTTGTAGGTCGGCATGACCACGGTCAGGGGGACGCGCCCCCATTCGGCGGGCAGCGGGGTCGCGAGGGCGGTGTGACGGGGAGCGCTCATGGTCGGCGGTTCCTTGTCGGTACGACCGGCGGAGGGGGCCACGGCCGGCGAAGGCGGACGGGGGCGGAGGTCACACGAAGGGGATCACAGGAAGGGGATCACGGGACACGCGCGAGGAGAAGCACGAGGAGGCCGGACGACGGAGGTCAGACGGCGGAGAAGCGGATGGCCGCGTCGGGGATGGCCGTGCCGCACCAGACGCGGGCCCCCTCGCGCAGCTCGTTGTCCGCGCCGATGCGGGAGTGGTCCCCGATCACCGCGCCGTCGAGCACGGTCCGCGGGCCCACCCGGGCGTCCCGGCCGACCATGGAGTCCCGTACGCGCGCGTCCGCCTCGATCCGGGCGCCGTCGAGGACGACGGACCCCTGGACGTCGGCGCCCGCCGCGACGTGCGCGCCGGCCCCGACGACCGTGCCGCCGCCGAGCCGGGCGCCGCTCTCGACGTGGGCGCCGGGCAGCACGAGGTGCTCGCCGGGCTCCCCGGGCACCGCCGGGGAACGGACGATGCCGCGTACGAGGTCGGCGGAGGCCTGGACGAAGGAGGCGGGGCGGCCGACGTCCAGCCAGTAGGAGGCGTCGACGACGCCGTGCAGCGGGGCGCCGGCGGCGAGCAGCCCGGGGAAGGTCTCGCGTTCGACGGAGACCGGCCGGTCGGCGGGGATGGCGTCGATCACCTCGCGCCGGAAGACGTAGCAGCCGGCGTTGATCTGATCGGTGACGATCTCCTCGGGCCGCTGCGGCTTCTCGGTGAAGGCGAGCACCCGGCCGTCCGCGTCGGTGGGCACGAGGCCGTAGGCGCCCGGGGAGGCCACCCGGGTGAGGTGGAGGGTGACGTCGGCCTGGGCGCGCTCGTGGCGCAGCAGCAGGCCCTGGATGTCGAGGCCGGTGAGGATGTCGCCGTTGAGGACCAGGACGGGGTCGGCCGGGCCGGAGGTCAGCGCGCGGGCGGCGTGCCGGATGGCGCCGCCGGTGCCCAGGGGCTCGTCCTCGGTGGCGTAGGTGAGCCGCAGGCCGTGGGCGGAGCCGTCGCCGAAGTAGGGCTCGAAGACGTCGGCGAGGTAGGAGGTGGCGAGCACGACGTGGTCGACGCCGGCGGCTCTGGCACGGGCCAGCTGGTGGGCGAGGAAGGGCACGCCCGCCGCCGGGACCATGGGCTTGGGGGTGTTGAGGGTCAGCGGCTGGAGCCGAGTGCCCTTGCCGCCGACGAGCAGTACCGCCTCTGTCATGCCAGTTCCTTGCCCGGTTGTGATCACATCGTCGCACTGCGTCATTTTTTGCGGCAATTTACACTACAATCGGCTGTCTACGTGAAATGTCCGCTAGGCGTGGCGACCGCACCGGGAGATGCCCTTGCGACCGACCCGACCGACCCGAACAACCCCGCCGACCCGCACGACCCCGCCGAGCCGCACCACTCCACCGGCACACCGCGCGCCCCGCCCACGCGGCCGGGACCGCCTGCTGGCGCTCGTTCACGAGTTCGCGAAGTTCGGCACGGTGGGCACCCTGGGGATCTTCGTGAACCTCGGTGTGTTCAACGTCTGCCGGGGGGCCACCGGGCTGCCGGTGGTGCGCTGCAGCGTGATCGCGACCACTGTCGCCATCGCCTTCAACTATCTGGGTCTGCGCTACTTCACCTACCGGGACCGCGACAAGGGCCACCGCAGCCGGGAGGTGCTCCTCTTCGCCGTCTTCAGTGGCATCGGGCTGGTCATCGAGAACGGCATCCTCTACGCCGCCACCTACGGCTTCGGCTGGTCGAGCCCGTTCCTCAGCAACGCCTTCAAGTTCCTGGGCATCGCCGCGGCCACCCTCTTCCGCTTCTGGTCCTACCGCGCGTGGGTGTTCCGGCAGAGCGGCGGCGGGCGTCACGGCGAGCCGTCGAAGAGCACGAGCAACCCGGCCGCGTACCACCCCGAGACCACCGCACCTCCACCGTAGAGACAGATCCGCACCCCAAGCGGAACACGCGCGAGCGGCCGCGCCGCCAACAGCAGCGGAACCGGCAGGAACGGCAGCATGAAGCGTGGTTTCGAGAACTGCGACCCGGGCGTGCCCATCATCAGCAGCCAGGCGGCGGCGACCACCGCCGCCAGCGGCCAGGGCACGCGCCGGTCCAGCGCCAGGGCCACCGCGGCGGCCGCGGTCAGCAGGACGACCGCCACCACGGCCACGTGCCGGACGTCCGCGGCGTGCCCGTCCCGGTAGAGGAAGACCTCCCACAGGAAGCGCACCGTCCCGGCGCCGAAGTCGTAGGACTGCCCCCAGGCCCGCTCCGCCTCGAACCAGCCGTCCCACCGCCCCACCCTGCTGCCCAGGAACAGCCAGCCGGCCACCAGCCCCACCGGGGCCAGCGCGAGCGCCGGCCACGGCCGCGGGCCGGCCCGCCCCCGCAGCACCGCCCAGCCCGCCGCCAGCACCAGCGTCGCGATGAGCACGGTGGCCGTGGGCCTGACCGCGCCGGCCAGCGCGCACAGCACGCCCGCCGTCACCCAGCGGGCCGCCAGCAGGGCCACCAGGGCCCACAGCAGCAGCGCGCTGAAGACCGCCTCCGAGTACGGCACCCACAGCGCGAAGGCGTACGGCGAGCAGGCCCACAGCGCCACGCACGCGTAGCCGGCGCCCGTGCCGCCCCCGGTGGCCCGTACGAGCGTGAACGCACCGGCCGCGGCGGCCGCCGCCGCGCACCAGGAGACGAGCACCCCGGCGTACGCGTACGGGAGAGCGGTCAGCAGGTGGGCACCGCGGATCAGGGCCGGCACGAGCGGGAAGAAGGCGAGCCGGCTGTACTCCGGCGTCCCGTCGGGGCGGTAGCCGAGCGAGCGGGGGTAGCCGCGCTCGGCGACGTGGAGGTAGTTGCCACTGTCCCAGCGGTACAGCAGCCAGCGCGTCCCGTGCCCGAGGTGGTGGTTGATCAGCAGCAGTACGGCGAAACCGGCGGCCGCCACGGCCAGATACAGGGCCACCGCGAGGGCCGTCTCCCGGCGGCCGGGGACGGGAACACGCCGCGACGGGCGGGAAACGAGCCGTGGGACGACTGCCATCCGTCTCTCTTAGCACGCGAAAGGGGCGACTCCGGGGGTTTTCCCCGGAGCCGCCCCTTTCATACCGATGGGCAGCGCATACCGATGGGCAGCGCACACCGATGGGCAGCGCACACCGATGGGCAGCGCCCGCCGATGGGCAGCGCCCACCGATACGGCGCGGGACCTACCGTCAGCCGTGCGTGCGCAGCAGCGTGCGCATGGTGCGCATCGCCACCGACAGGTTGGCCAGGTCGAAGGAGTCCGAGCCGCGGATCTCGTCCAGCGTCGTGCGGGCGCGGGTCAGGATGGCGGCGTTGCGCTCCTCCCACTCCAGGAACCGCTCCTCCGGGCTGGAGGCGCCGTTCCCGGCCGAGAGGATCTCGGCGGTGAGGGCCGCGTGGGCGGCGTAGAGGTCCTCGCGGATGGAGGCGCGGGCCATGGACTGCCAGCGGTCGGAGCGCGGCAGTTCGATGATCCGGTCCATCAGCTGGGTGATGTGCAGCCGGTCGGCCAGGTCGTAGTAGACCTCGGCCACGTCGAGCGGCTGCTTGCCCGTGCGCTCGGCGGTGGCGACGATGTCCAGCGCCGGGAACGCGGACGAGAAGCCCGCGACCTTGACCGCCAGCTCGTCCGGCACGTCGGAGGCGACCAGCTCGTCGTGGATGGACTGCCACCACTCCATGTCGGCACCGCGCAGCAGCTTGGGCAGCTCGGACCAGACCGCGTTGACGTCGTCGCGGAAGAACTCGATGGTCTCCGCCAGCTGCAGGGGCTGCGGCCGGTTGTTGAGCAGCCAGCGCGTGCCGCGCTCCACCAGACGGCGCGAGTGCAGCCGGACGCGGGTCTGGACGTCGGCGGCCACCGCGTTGTCCAGCGCCTCGACGGCGTCCCAGACGGCGTTCAGGCCGAAGATCTCCCGGGCGGCGGTCTGCGCCCGGACGATCTCCTCCAGCGAGGCTCCGCTCTCCTCCCGCAGGCGGTGGAGGAAGGTGGAGCCGCCGGTGTTGACGGTGTCGTTGACCAGGACGGTGGTGACGATCTCGCGGCGCAGCGCGTGGGTGTCGATCTGCGCGCCGAACGACGTCCGCAGGGCCTGCGGGAAGTAGGCGTAGAGCAGGCGCTGGAGGTACGGGTCGTCGGGCAGCTCGGTGGTGAGCAGCTCCTCCGCCGCGGTGATCTTGATGTAGGCGAGGAGGACGGCCAGCTCGGGCTGGGTCAGCCCGCGGCCGGCGGACAGCCGCTCGCGGATCTGCCGGTCGCTGGGCAGGAACTCCAGGGCGCGGTCCAGGTGGCCGTCGCGGCTGAGCCTGCGCATGACCCGCTGGTGGGCGTGGAGCAGGCTGGGGGCCTGGGCCACACCGTTGGCCAGGGCGACGTTCTGCGCGTAGTTGTTGCGCAGCACCAGCTCGCCGACCTCGTCGGTCATCTCCGCCAGCAGCTTGTTGCGCTGCTTGACGGTCATGTCGCCCTCGGTGACCAGGGCGTTGAGCAGGATCTTGATGTTCACCTCGTGGTCCGAGGTGTCCACGCCGGCGCTGTTGTCGATGGCGTCGGTGTTGATCCGGCCGCCGGTGGACTCCGGGCCGCCGGACAGTGCGAACTCGATGCGGCCGAGCTGGGTGAGGCCCAGGTTGCCGCCCTCGCCCACGACCTTGACGCGCAGGTCCCGGCCGTCGACGCGGATGGCGTCGTTGGCCTTGTCGCCCACGTCGGCGTGCGACTCGGTGGACGCCTTGACGTAGGTGCCGATGCCGCCGTTCCACAGCAGGTCGACCGGCGAGCTGAGGATGGCCTTCATCAGCTCGGCGGGGGTCATCTTGGTGACGCCCGGCTCGATGCCGAGGGCCTGCCGGACGTGCGCGTTGACCGGGATGGACTTGGCGCTGCGCGGGTGGACGCCGCCGCCCTGGGAGAGCAGCGAGGTGTCGTAGTCGGCCCAGGAGGAGCGCGGGAGCTCGAACAGGCGGCGGCGCTCGGCGTAGGAGACGGCCGCGTCCGGGGTCGGGTCGAGGAAGATGTGGCGGTGGTCGAAGGCGGCGACCAGGCGGATGTGCTCGGAGAGCAGCATGCCGTTGCCGAAGACGTCGCCGGACATGTCGCCGACACCGACGACGGTGAAGTCCTCGGTCTGGGTGTTGTGGCCCAGCTCGCGGAAGTGGCGCTTGACCGACTCCCAGGCACCGCGGGCGGTGATGCCCATGCCCTTGTGGTCGTAGCCCGCCGAGCCGCCGGAGGCGAACGCGTCGCCGAGCCAGAAGCCGTAGGACTCGGCCACCGCGTTGGCGATGTCGGAGAAGGTCGCGGTGCCCTTGTCGGCGGCGACGACGAGGTACGTGTCGTCCTCGTCGTGGCGGACGACGTCCTTGGGCGGCACGACCTCGCCGCCGACCATGTTGTCGGTGATGTCGAGGAGACCGGAGATGAAGGTCTTGTACGAGGCGATGCCCTCGGCCAGCCACGCGTCGCGGTCCACGGACGGGTCCGGGAGCTGCTTGCCGACGAAGCCGCCCTTGGCGCCGACCGGCACGATGACGGTGTTCTTGACCATCTGCGCCTTGACCAGGCCCAGGATCTCGGTGCGGAAGTCCTCGCGCCGGTCGGACCAGCGCAGACCACCGCGGGCGACCTTGCCGAAGCGGAGGTGGACGCCCTCGACGCGCGGGGAGTAGACCCAGATCTCGAAGGCCGGGCGCGGCGCCGGCAGGTCCGGGATGGCCTGCGGGTCCAGCTTGATCGACAGGTACGGACGCGGGTCGCCGTGCTCGTCGCGCTGGAAGTGGTTGGTGCGCAGCGTGGCCTTGATGACGGTCAGGAAGGAGCGCAGGATGCGGTCCTCGTCCAGGCTCGCGACCTGGTCGAGGGCGCCCTCCAGCTCCTCCTCCATCCCGTCGATGAGCTCGGTGCCGGCGCGCTGGAGGGCCGGGGACATCCGGGCCTCGAAGAGGTTGACCAGCAGGCGGGTGGTGTGGACGTTGTTGCTGAGGGTGTCCTCCATGTACGCCTGGCTGAAGGTCGTACCGGCCTGCCGCAGGTACTTGGCGTAGGCCCGGAGCACCATCGCCTGCCGCCAGTCGAGGCCGGCCAGCAGGACGAGCTTGTTGAAGTTGTCGTTCTCCGCGGCGCCGGTCCACACGGCCGCGAAGGCCTCCTGGAAGCGGGCGCGCGCGTCGTCGCCCACGATGCCCTCGGGCAGCCGCAGACCGAAGTCGTAGATCCAGGCGGTGGTCCGGTCCGAGCAGCGCAGCTCGTACGGGCGCTCGTCGACGACCTCGACGCCCAGGCGCTGGAGGACGGGGAGGACGGCGGAGAGCGAGACCGGCTCGCCCGTGCGGTAGATCTTGAAGCGGCGCTCGCCGGGCTGGGCGCCGACCGGCTCGTACAGGCTCAGCGCGAAGTCGCGGTCGCCGCCGGCGGTCACCTTCTCCAGGTGGCCGAGGTCGGAGACGGCGCTGCGCGGGCTGTGGTCGGCCTTGTAGCCCTCGGGGAAGGCCTGACCGTAGCGGCGCAGCAGCTCGGCCGCGCGCTCCTCGCCGACCTCGGCGATGAGCGTCTCGGCGAAGCCGTCGGCCCAGGAGCGGGCGGCCTCGACCAGGCGGGCCTCGATGCGCTCGACGTCGGCGTCGGAGAGGTCCGGCAGGGTGGCGCCGGGGTCGACGCGGACGACGAAGTGCAGACGGGAGAGGACCGACTCGGTGTTCCAGGCGGTGAAGTCGACGCTGGTGCCGCCGAGCTCCTCCTTGAGGATGTCGATCAGGCGCAGCCGGACGCCGGTGGTGTAGCGGTCGCGCGGCAGGTAGACCAGGGCGGAGTAGTAGCGCCCGTACTCGTCGCGGCGCAGGTACAGCCGCAGCCGGCGGCGCTCCTGGAGGTAGAGCACGCTGGTGGCGATGGCGCGCAGCTGGTCGGGGTCGGTCTGGAAGAGCTCGTCGCGCGGGTAGGTCTCCAGGATCTGGAGGAGGTCGCGGCCGTCGTGGCTGTCGGCGCTGAAGCCGGCGTCGGCCAGCACCTTGGCGACCTTGCGGCGGATGACCGGGACGCGGCGGACGGACTCGGTGTACGCGGCCGACGAGAACAGGCCCAGGAAGCGGCGCTCGCCGATGACGTTGCCGGCGGCGTCGAACTTCTTGACCCCGATGTAGTCGAGGTACGAGGGGCGGTGGACGGTGGCGCGGCTGTTGGCCTTGGTCAGGACGAGCAGCCGGTGCTCACGGGCCTTGGCACGGGCGTCCGCCGGGAGCCGGCTGAAGGACGGCGAGGAGGGGCGCGAGAGCGGCGCGTGGTGGCCGTCGTGGTGCCCGTCGGGGGTGTGGGAGGGGTCGGAGCGCAGGATGCCCAGGCCGGTGCCCGGAACGGCCGTGAGGACGTCCTCCTCGCCACCGCTGGTGACGGCCCGGGTCAGCTCGTACTCGCGGTAGCCCAGGAAGGTGAAGTGGTCGGCGGCCAGCCAGCGCAGCAGCTCGCGGGCCTCGTCCAGCTCGATGTCGGCGATGTCGCCGGTCGGCTCGTCGGCCAGGCCGTCGGCCATGCGCAGGGCGGCGTCGCGCATCTTGCCCCAGTCCTCGACCGTCTCGCGGACGTCGGACAGGACGCGCAGCAGGTCGGCGGAGATCTGCTTGAGGTCGTCGCGGTCGGTCTCGCGGTCGATCTCGACGTGGATCCAGGACTCGACGAGGGCGTCGTGGGGCAGCTCGCCGTCGGTGCCGGTGCCGGAGCCGTGGGCGTCGCAGGCGGAGCCGAGGACCTCCAGGAGGCGGCCGGTCACGTCACGGCGGACGATCACCTGAGGGTGGATGACGACGTGGATGCCGCGGTTCTGGCGCGTGAGCTCGTTGGTGACCGAGTCGACCAGGAAGGGCATGTCGTCGGTGACGACCTCGACGACGGAGTGGCTGGACGTCCAGCCGTTCTCCTCCACGGTCGGCGTGTGGACGCGGACGTTCGCGGTGCCCTGCGGCCGGTTCTCGGCCAGGCGGTAGTGCGAGATGGCCGCGCCGTAGATGTCGACCGGGTCGCGCCCCACGAGGTCCTCGGGGGCGGTGTGCAGGTAGTAGCGCTGGAGGTAGGCGGTCATGGTCGCGTGGTCGACCCCGCCCTCGCCCTGGTGGCCGGTGGGGCGGGGCACCCCGGAACCGGTGTCAGCGACGCGGGCCGCCCGCTCGAGCAAATCGGCCTTGGCTTCGTCCAGCTTGGTCTGCATGTCCTCAGGCTCCTGTCGCGCGCCGTTGCGAGACATAGGTGGTGATGGCGTTACGCCGCGACGCGGGATCTCCGGTCGTCTTCGACGTTATGCCGGGATGAGGGGTGACCGGGGCGTTCTCGGTGAAGTTCGTGTGAAGCGCCCGGTTCCGGGAATCAGCGGCTGCCCGGGCGTGGTGGCGTCCCGGGCGCAGGGCGGGGGCGTCGTCGCCCCTGCTGGATATCGCGCTGATCACCTGGTAAGGCTATCGCTCTTCCCCCGGAAGACGTCACGAGCTGCTTTCGTACAAATCCCGGGCCCGAACTTTGACGCTGTGGACAGCGACGGCTCAGCCGACGAGACGCTCGGCCTCGGCGACGGCCTCCACCAGCGTGTCCACGACCGGAACGCCAGCCTCCGCCAGACTCTCCCGGCTGTGCGACCCACCGGTGTACAGCACGGCGTGGGCACCGACGTGCGCCGCCGCCACCGCGTCGTCCACCGCGTCGCCGATCACGACCGTACGGCGGGCGCTCACCCCTTCGAGACCGGCCAGATGGCGGGCCATGTGCTCCGCCTTGCTGCCGCCGGAGGGGCCCGTGCGTCCGTCCACCCGGATGAATCTCCGCTCGATGCCGAAGCCCCGCACCAGCGGCAGCAGGTCCTCGTGCCCGTACATCGACATGATCGACTGTGTGCCGCCGGCCTCCTGCCAGCCGAGCAGCAGCGACTCCGCGCCGTCCGCGAGCGAGCAGCGTATGTGATGGTCCCGGTAGTGCCGGTGGAAGACCCCGTCCATGTGTTCCCACTCGTCCTGGGTGGGCATCCGGCCCATCAGCCGCTCGTAGAACCGCGGGATCGGCACGCAGTACAGCGCCCGGTAGCGCGCGAGGGTGATGGGCTCCAGGCCGATCTCGGCGAAAGCCGCGTTGGTCGCGGACATCACCGCGTCGACGTCGTGGAAGAGGGTGCCGTTCCAGTCCCAGACGATGTGCGCGGTGTCCCCGCCGTTGTTCTGCGTCCCCATGCCACGACCGTACCCGGGGTGGGTGACAGGAGGCTGTGACCCATCCCTCGGACGGGCGCCGGACCGCGCTCAGATCAGGTTCGGGATCTCCTGCACGCCGAACCACATCAGCTCGTGGTCCTCGGCGCCGTCCACCGTGAACAGCGCGTCGTCGTCCCCGCGGTCCGCCGCGCCCAGGGCCGCGGCCGCGGCGGCCACGTCCTCCTCGGCGTCGTCGGAGTCGACGTGCACGGAGGCCGCCTTCCGCAGCGGCACCGGCTCGGCCAGCCGGACCCAGCCCAGCGCGGACCGGTCCAGGCCCGGGTCGGGGTCGATGGTCACGGCGCCGTCGGGCACGTCCACGGCCACGACCACACGCCGGCGCGGGGCCCCGGGGTCGGCGGCCAGCCGGCGCAACGAGCCCTGCGCGGCCCGGCCGAGCGCCGCGTACTCCAGCTCCTCGATGTCGTCGGAGACGTACCACTCGCGCAGGGCGGGGGTGACGGCGTAGGCGTCCAGGGGCGCCGGGCCCAGCTCGCCCGCCTTGTGCACCTCGGCGAGACCGGAGAGGGTCAGGGGGACGTAGACGCGCATGACCGTCGCTTTCCTGGATGACTCAAGAGCTGACTCAAGAGCTGACGAACCGTGGGGCCAGCATACGGGCGCGAGTCCCCCTTCGAAGTGCCGGTCGCCCCGGCCGGCCGGGGCGACCGGCGCCGGCGATCCCCGGCCGCGCCCACCGGGTGCGGCCCGGCTCCCCCGGATAGGTGAATCCACGACGGACGGGCCACCGCCGTCCCGCGTCCTTGCCGCCCTTCCGACGACGCCGATAGAAGATCCCCCACCAGAGCTACCGCCCGGTACGACACACCGGGCCCGGGCACCGCGGGGGCGGGACATGCACAGGACCACGAGCGGCCTCAGGACCACAAGCGGGCTGCGGAGCGCGCCGGCGCGGCGCCCGGACTCCCGGCGGCCGGACGCGCGGCGCGCGGACACCCGGCGCCCCGGCGACGGCCCCGCCGCCCGCCGCCGCGCCCGCGAGCGCCACCCCCGCTACTGGTTCGCCGAACGCCTGCTGCTCACCCTCAGCGGCCAGCGCCCGGTCCACTGGATGCTCGGCTACGCCCTCGGCCCGGCCTACGACCAGCTGGCCGAGCTGGCCCCGCGCACGCCCCTGCGGCCCGAGCCGCCGGGGCGCGCCACACCCGTCGTCCAGCGCTGCGACGAGTTCCGCCCCCGGCCCGGCGTCATCGAGGCCTACGCCCGGATCACCGCCGGCGACCGGTTGCGGGCGCTCGCCTTCCGGCTGGAGCACTGCCCGGACCTGCGCTGGCGCTGCTCGGCCGTCGAGCTGGGCGGGAGCCGGGCATGAGCGTGGACACGCGGAAGGGGCGGGACACCACCGGTGTCCCGCCCCCGTACGGCCGCCCGGGCGGCCCGCTACTCGTCCTACTTCTTGCGACGGCGGCCGCCGCCACCGCTGCGCTGCGCCCGGCGGCGCTCGGCGCGGGTCAGGCCGTCCGCCTCGGAGCGGAACTCGCCCGGCTCGTCGTTGGCGAAGTCACCCTCGACCACGCCGCCCTCGCCGTCCACCGTGGGGGCGGAGAAGTGCAGGTGGGCGGGGCGCTGCGGGGCGTCGAGACCCTTGGCGCGGATCTCCGGGCGGGCCGCCGGAACGGTGTCCTGGACCTTCTCCAGGGACGGGGCGGCGCCCTCCTCGACCGGCACCTCCTCGACCTCCTGGTCGACCTGGACCTCCAGGTTGAACAGGTAGCCGACGGACTCCTCCTTGATGCCCTCCATCATCGCGGTGAACATGTCGAAGCCCTCGCGCTGGTACTCCACGAGCGGGTCCTTCTGGGCCATGGCCCGCAGACCGATGCCCTCCTGGAGGTAGTCCATCTCGTAGAGGTGCTCACGCCACTTGCGGTCCAGGACGGACAGCACGACGCGGCGCTCCAGCTCGCGCATGATGTCGGAGCCGAGCTGCTGCTCACGGGCGGCGTACTGCTCGTGGATGTCGTCCTTGATGGACTCGGCGATGAACTCGGCGGTGATGCCCGCACGGTCGCCGGCCGCGTCCTCCAGCTCCTCGATGGTGACGCGCACCGGGTAGAGCTGCTTGAACGCGCCCCACAGGCGCTCCAGGTCCCACTCCTCCGCGAAGCCCTCGACGGTCTCCTGGCGGATGTAGTCGTCGATGGTGTCGTCCATGAAGTGCTGGACCTGCTCGTGGAGGTCCTCGCCCTCCAGGACGCGACGGCGCTCGGCGTAGATGACCTCGCGCTGGCGGTTGAGCACCTCGTCGTACTTCAGGACGTTCTTGCGGGTCTCGAAGTTCTGCTGCTCGACCTGCGACTGGGCGGAGGCGATGGCCCGGGTGACCATCTTGTTCTCGATCGGCACGTCGTCGGGGACGTTGGCCATGGCCATCACGCGCTCGACCATCTGGGCCTTGAACAGGCGCATCAGGTCGTCACCCAGCGAGAGGTAGAAGCGGGACTCGCCCGGGTCGCCCTGACGGCCGGAACGACCGCGCAGCTGGTTGTCGATGCGGCGGGACTCGTGGCGCTCGGTGCCCAGGACGTACAGGCCGCCGAGCGACTTGACCTCCTCGAACTCCTCCTTCACCGCGGCCTCGGCCCGCTGGAGGGCGTCCGGCAGCGAGGCCGCCCACTCCTCGACGTGCTCCACCGGGTCCAGGCCGCGCTGACGCAGCTCCGCCTCGGCGAGGTCGTCGGGGTTGCCGCCGAGCTTGATGTCCGTACCGCGGCCGGCCATGTTGGTGGCCACCGTGACGGCGCCCTTGCGGCCGGCCTGGGCGACGATGGAGGCCTCGCGCTCGTGGTGCTTGGCGTTGAGGACCTCGTGCGGGATACCGCGCTTGGCGAGCTGCTGCGAGAGGTACTCGGACTTCTCGACCGAGGTCGTGCCGACCAGGATCGGCTGGCCCTTCTCGTGCTTCTCGGCGATGTCCTCGACGACGGCGGCGAACTTCGCGACCTCGGTGCGGTAGATCAGGTCGGACTGGTCCAGGCGCTGCATCGGACGGTTCGTCGGGATGGGCACCACGCCGAGCTTGTAGATCTGGTGGAACTCGGCGGCCTCGGTCATGGCCGTACCGGTCATACCGGACAGCTTGGAGTAGAGGCGGAAGAAGTTCTGGAGGGTGATCGTGGCGAGGGTCTGGTTCTCGTCCTTGATGTCCACCCCTTCCTTCGCCTCGATGGCCTGGTGCATGCCCTCGTTGTAGCGGCGACCGGCGAGGATACGGCCGGTGTGCTCGTCGACGATCATGACTTCGCCGTCCATGACGACGTAGTCCTTGTCCTTCTTGAACAGTTCCTTCGCCTTGATGGCGTTGTTCAGATAGCCGACGAGGGGGGTGTTGACCGACTCGTAGAGGTTGTCGATGCCCAGCCAGTCCTCGACCTTGCCGACACCGGCCTCGTGGATGGCGACCGTGCGCTTCTTCTCGTCGACGTCGTAGTCGCCGGTCTCCTCGACGCCCTTCTGCGGGTTGGCCGGCTCGCCCTTGGTCAGGCGGGTGACGAGCTTGGCGAAGTCGCCGTACCACTTGGTGGCCTGGTCGGCCGGACCGGAGATGATCAGCGGCGTACGGGCCTCGTCGACCAGGATGGAGTCGACCTCGTCGACGACCGCGAAGTTGTGGCCGCGCTGGACGAGCTCGTCCTGCGACCAGGCCATGTTGTCGCGCAGGTAGTCGAAGCCGAACTCGTTGTTCGTGCCGTACGTGATGTCGCAGGCGTACTGCTCGCGGCGCTGCGCCGGGGTCATGTTGGCGAGGATGCAGCCGACCGACAGACCCAGGAACTTGTGCACCCGGCCCATCAACTCGGAGTCGCGCTCCGCGAGGTAGTCGTTCACCGTGATCAGGTGGACGCCCTCGCCGGACAGCGCGTTCAGATACGCCGGGAGGGTGCCGACGAGGGTCTTGCCCTCACCGGTCTTCATCTCGGCGACGTAGCCCAGGTGCAGGGCGGCACCGCCCATCAGCTGCACGTCGTAGTGCCGCTGGCCGAGCACGCGCTTGGCCGCCTCGCGGACGGTCGCGAAGGCCTCGGGCAGCAGGTCGTCCAGGCTCTCGCCGTCCGCGTACCGCTGCTTGTACTCGTCGGTCAGGGCGCGCAGCTCGGCGTCGGAGAGGTGGAGGAAGTCCTCTTCGATGGAATTGACCTGGTCCGCGATGCGGTGCAGCTTGCGCAGGATCTTGCCTTCTCCTGCACGCATGATCTTGCCGAAGACGGACACGTAGGCTGGCTCCTTGCCGGTCGGGCCTGGGCACGGCGGGGTGCGCGGGCACGACGGGACAGTCCCCGCCGCAACGGCCATCGTAAGCGAGGACCCCGCCGCGCCGGGAGGTCCGTCGTCACCTGGGCCGGGTGTCACCCACAGGGAGAACGAACGGCCCTCCCGGAAGGTGCCGGGCACCGGAAATTCGGACACCGCACACGGGTGCCCGTCCCTACACTCCGTTCATGGAGCCCATACGCCTGACCACCGAGCGGCTCACGCTGCGCGCCTTCACCCCCGCCGACGCCCCCGCGGTGCACGCGGCCTGCCAGGACCCCGACATCCCCCGCTGGACGACCGTGCCCTCGCCCTACAGCGCCGAGGACGCCCGCGCCTTCGTCGAGGAGGCCTGCCCGGCCGGCTGGCGGGACGACTCCGCGTACAGCTTCGGTCTCTTCGACCGCGAGGACGGCCGGCTCGTCGGCTCGATGGCCCTGCTGCGGCTCGCGGAGCTGCGCACCGCCGAGCGCCAGGCCGAGCTCGGCTACTGGACCGCCAAGGAGGCCCGCGGCCGCGGGTACACCGTGGAGGCCGCGCGCGAGGTGATCCGCTGGGCCTTCGAGGACCTGGGCGTCGAGCGGCTGGAGTGGTACGCCGAGGCCGGCAACGAGGGCTCGCGCGCCGTCGCCCAGAAGGTGGGCTTCCGGATGGAGGGCACCCTGCGCTCCAAGGTCGTCCGCAACGGCACCCGGCGCGACGTCTGGGTCGGCTCGCTGCTCCCCTCCGACCTCGGCGGGGAGACGGAACAGCCGTACCTGCCGTTCCCCGGCCGGGGCTGAACGGCCCCCGCGCCCGGCCGCGTTGTCAGTGGCCGGTCCTAGGCTGCGGGGTATGACGACCGCCGCCACCGCCGCCAAGGGCCCCTCCCGCTCCAGCCGTACGCCGCCGACGCCCCGCCCCGAGGCGGAGCTGTCCGCCGGCGAGGCCCGGCGGCTCGCCCTGCGTGCCCAGGGCCTGCTCGGCGCGCCGGACCGGCGGGCCGGGACGCGCGGGGTGCTGCGGCGGCTGGGCGCGGTCCAGCTGGACACGATCTCGGTGCTCGCCCGCTCGCACGAGCTCGTGCCGTACGCCCGCCTGGGCGCGGTGGGCCGGGAGGCGGTCGAGCGGGCGTACTGGAGCGGGGACCCCGAGACGGGTGCCTTCGAGTACTGGTCGCACGCGGCGTGCGTGCTGCCCATCGAGGAGTGGCCGCTCTTCGCCTTCCGGCGCCGGGCGCTGCGGGCGCGCGGCCACCGCTGGCACGTGATGCGGGACTCCGAGCGCTCGTGCGCGGCCGTCCGGGACCGGCTCGCGGCCGAGGGCCCGCTGACGGCGGGCGAGCTCGGTGGCGCGCGGAACGGCGGCGAGTGGTGGGACTGGTCCGAGACGAAGATCGCGGTGGAGTGGCTGCTCGACACCGGCGAGGTGGTCTGTTCCCGGCGCCGCGGCTGGAAGCGGGTCTACGACCTGGCCTCGCGCGCGGTGCCTGACGCGCTGTTCCACGACGACCTCGACGACACCGAGTGCGTACGGCGCCTGGTCGCGCAGGCCGGCGCGGCCCTGGGCGTGGCCACCCGGGCCGACCTCGCGGACTACCACCGCCTCAAGGGCGAGCAGGTGGACGCGGTCCTCGTCGGCACGGGGCTGGTGCCGGTCGCGGTGGCGGGCTGGTCCAAGCCGGCCTGGGCGGACCCGGCGGCGCTCGCGGCGCTCTCCGACGGGGCCAGGGGGCGGCACCGCACGACCCTGCTGTCGCCCTTCGACTCGCTGATCTGGGACCGGCCGCGGACGGAGCGGATGTTCGGCTTCACCCACCGGCTGGAGGCGTATGTGCCCAAGGCCCGGCGGGTGCACGGCTATTTCGCCATGCCCCTGCTGACGGGCGGCCGGCTGGCCGGGCGGGTGGACCCGGCCCGCGAGGGCCGGACGCTGGTGGCGCGGCAGGTGTCGCTCGACGGGCCCGCGGCGGTGGAGCCCATGGCCCGGGCGCTGTGGGAGGCGGCGGAGTGGGTGGGCTGCGACGCCGTGCGCGTCGAGCGCTGCGACGACCCGGCCCTGGCCGCGGCGCTGGTCTCGGCCCTCGCCGGGCGCGGCTGAGGGACGCCGGCCGCCGAACGGGCTCGGCCCGATCGGCCCGATCGGCTCGGTTCGGCGGCGCTCAGCGGATCTCGAGGATCTTCTCCCGCATCGCGTAGACCACGGCCTCCATCCGGGAGTGCAGCTGGAGCTTCTCCAGGATGTTGCGCACGTGGTTCTTGACGGTGTTCTCGCTGATGAACAACTCCTTGGCGATGTCCCGGTTGTTCATGCCGGTCGCCACGAGCTTGAGCACCTCCAGCTCACGGTCGGTGAGCCGGGGTGCCGGCACCAGCCGGCGCTCGTCGGTGCGCTGGATCATCGATTTGAACTCGGTCAGCAGCTTGGACGCCATCGAGGGGCTGATCTGCGACTGCCCGTCCGCCACCGCGCGGATGGCGGTCGCCACCTCGTCGGTGGAGATCTCCTTGAGGAGGTAGCCCGTCGCCCCGGCCTTGATGGCGTCGTAGAGGTCGGCCTCCTCGTCGCTGATCGTCAGCATGATGATCTTCGCGCTGGGGGCCACCTCCTTGATGGAGGTGCAGGCCTCGATGCCGCCGCGGCGGGGCATGCGGACGTCCATCAGCACGATGTCGGGCAGCAGGTCGGCCGCCTTGTCCACCGCCTCCGCGCCGTCCCCGGCCTCCCCCACGACCAGGATGTCCTCCTCCTGCGCGAGGACGATCTCCAGCCCCCGGCGGAAGAGCGCGTGGTCGTCCACCACGAGGACCCGGATCGGCTCCTCCCGCGCGGCGCCCCGGTCCGGGTGGGCGCCCTCGTGGTCCTCACCGGGCCCGGTCACGGGTCCGAACCTGTCCGCCATCAGTTCCTCCCCCTGAAGGCCATGGCCCCTCGCGGTTGCGCGGTCTGCGCCGCCCCAACCGGTTCCGGTGGTCCGGCGGTTGGCCCCTCATGATTTCATGCCGGGCCGCCGGGCGGTGCGTTCCGCGCCCGCGCGGCGGTGCCCCGGGAGCGCCGGACGCGCTCCCGGGGCACCGTCACGGGTCGACGGCTCGCCCGGGCCACGGCCGCCGATCACGGCCGTGGCCACGCGCTTCAGCCTCCGAGCGCGCCACCGGCGCCGCCGGGCTCCACCTCGAAGAGCGGGTCGGCGTTGAGGCGGATCACGCCGTAGTCGTAGGCGTGCCGCCGGTAGACGACGCTGGGCAGCTTGGACTCGGAGTCGACGAACAGATAGAAGTCGTGGCCGACCAACTCCATTTCGTAGAGCGCCTGGTCGAGCGTCATCGGGGCTGCGGAGTGGGTCTTCTCCCGGACCACCAGCGGTCCTTCTCCCTGAACCTCCAACGAACCCATGTGTGTGACGGGCACCCCGCCCGTCTGCTGCTCCGAAGCCAGCTGACCGCTGTCGTTGAGTTCCGCGGCGCCGATGACGGCCGCCGCCACATCGCTCGCCGGGATACGTCCGTTGCCCCGGCGGTCGAAGCGCTTGTCGTGCTGCTTGCGCAGCCGCGCCTCGAGCTTGTTCGCTGCCAGATCGAGCGCGGCGTAGGGATCCGTCGCCGCGGCCTCCGCCCGGATCACCGGTCCACGGGAGATCACCGTGATCTCCACCCGGTCCGACCGGTCGGCCTGCCTGGGGTTGGGCTCCTTGGACACCTCCACGTCGAGGCGAATCACCTTGGCGTCCAGCTTCTGGACCTTGTCCAGCTTCAGCTTCTCGGCCACGTGCTTGCGAAACCGCTCGGGGACCTCTGTCTTGCGGCCCTTGACGACGATGTCCACGCAGAACTCCGTTCCCGGACCGCTCCGCCGAAGGTTGCGGAGCGCATCCCTCTTGCAACAGGCCCCGGGGTCTCCCGGAGCCACCGACTAGGCGGTTTCCACCTCCTCCTCCCCCGTCGACAGCACCTGCACCCCACTGCTTCCACGCCTCGTCGAGCTTCTCTCAAGCTTCATCGAAGGCATACGAAGCGCGCCAATCGGAGATATGAGGCATAGCTCCTGCCATTCCTCACAACCGAACATATCTCGCCGGGAAGCCCGTTGGTACCCCCTCCTGGGACGTACCTCCATTCAGGTGTTTTCCCGCCGTTTCCCTTAGGAACGAGGGCCCTTCCCCGACAGTTCCGGTGGGTTTCCGAAACCAGCCGAACGCCGCCGGCGGGGGGTTCACGGGGCCCTCACGGGCACCGCCACCACGGCGGCGGCCACGACGGCGGCGCCGGAGACGGACAGCGCCCTGGCCGCCTCGGCGAGTGAGGATCCCGTGGTCATCAGGTCGTCCACCACCATCACCGGGCCTCCCTCCTGCCACAGCGGTCCCACTGCTCCCGCTACCCCCATCGCCCCCGATACATTCACCCGGCGCCCGCGCGCGTCCAGCCCCGCCTGGTCCGCGACGGCCCGCCGCATCCGCAGCACGGCCGCCACCCGCGCCGGCACCCCGGCGCCCCGCAGCGCCCGCGCCGCCCCCAGCGCGATCCGCCGCCCGGCGTCATGCCCCCGCCCCGCCACCGCCCTCCGCGCGGAAGGCACCGGGACGAGCAGCAACGGGCCACTGGAGCCCCGTGTACCCCACCCCGCTCCTGAGCGTCGCGCCTCCTCCACCGCGCCCGCCAGAGCGGCGCCCAGCGGCTCGGCCAGACCCATCGCCCCGCGTTCCTTGTGCGCGAGCAGCACCTGGCGCACCTCGGCCCCGTACACCGCCGCGGCCCACACCTCCGGCAGGCCGGGCGGCACCGGATCGGGCAGCACCCGGCGCGGCGGCCCGCCGTACAGCCGCTCCCGGCACTCCCCGCACAGCACGGCCCGGGGCCGCCCGCATCCCGCGCAGCGGGACGGCAGCACCAGGTCCGAGATCTCCCGCCACCATCCGCGCACGACTCCACGGTCCCGCGGCGGGCCGGACCCGGCCACCCCTGTGGAAAACCGTGCCCTGTGGAAAACCGTGGACGAGGCCCGCCTACGGCGCCACGATCGGGTGGAGCCCGTCACCCCGGGTAGACCGGGGCCGAGCCCTCCTTGCCCACCAGCTTCCAGTTGGTGTCCGGCAGCAGCCGGAAGATGCCGCCGTCGCCCTCCGCGACCAGCGCCTGCGCCTTGCCGGGGACCTCCGACGCCGCGATGCCCCGCACGCTCGTGATGCCCGGCAGCCCGGAGCCGTTCGGCTGGGACCCGTCGGTCTCCACGTACTGGAGCTGCTGCGGACCGCCCTGCTCGCGCCCCGCCACCAGCAGCCGGCTCGCGCCCGCCCACGACACCGCGGCGACGTCCTCCAGCCGCGGCGCCACGGACCGCAGCTCCTGCACCGAAAGGCTCGGGTGTCCCACGCTCCCCCGACGCTCCACCCTGCCGAGCTTGAGGACCGTATGGTCGCCCTTCGTCACCAGCAGCGCGACCCGGACCCCGTCCGCGGCCACCCGGACCCCGCTGATCCGCCCGCCGTCCAGCCCGGGCACCTGGACCTCCTCGGGAGTGCCCGTCCCGCCGGTCAGCCGCAGCAGCCGCGGCCGGTCCTGGTCCTGGTCGGCGATCCACAGATCGCCCAGCCCGTCCCAGCTCGGCGCGGTCAGCCCGGTCCTCGCGGAGCCGTCGCCGCGCACGGTCAGCCGGGCCTCGCCCAGCGGCGCGCCCGACTGGAGCGGGGCGACGTACAGCGCCTGGCCGCCAGCGGCCACTCCGGCCGCCCGCCGCTGGTTGCGGTCCACCGCGACCGCCCGCAGCTGGGCCGCCCCGTCCGCGCCGAACGGCCCCGGCACCCGGCGCGCCTCGTTGTCGGTGTCGGCCAGGCTCACCATCCTGTGCTGCCCGTCGACGAAGTACTGCCGGTCGGGACGCCCGGAGGCCTGGTCCGGCGCGTACTCCTTGGCCTGCTCCCGGCCCAGCGCGCACAACCGCGAGCCGTCCTTGCGCTGCAGGGTCACATCGGTGACCTTGGCCGACTCCTGCACCGTGTACAGCAGCTGCGCGGCCATGCGCCGGCACTGCTCCTGGTTGGCACCGGCCGCCCGGTCGTTCAGCCGTACCTTCAGCGCGTTGGAGTCGTCCAGCGACAGCCGCTGCTCGACCAGGCGCGTCCCCGTCGGGAAGGCCGTGCCCGCGACCGGCCCCAGCCAGCCCGTGGGGCCGTCCAGCAGCGCCTTCACCCCGGACGTCACCGGGTCGATCCGCTTGCGCAGATACACCGGGTCCGCCACCAGCGCGCCGCGGCCGGCGCCGCCCCCGTCCGGCCCCAGCTCCGCGAAGTAGTACTTATTGACCGAGCGGTAGATGCGCTGGAAGTCCGAGACGCCCAGCACCAGGCCCGCCTCCAGCCTGTCGATGCGCCACTCGCCGTCCTCCTTGGCCATGTGGAGCGTCGTCGTGAACTGTCGCTCGTCCGGCTTGTACGCGTGCTTGGCGTCCACCCGCGCGATCTGCCGGCCGGTCAGCGTGATCGTGTACGCCTGCTCGCGGTCACCGCCGACGCGCTCCACGCGCACCTGGGGCGTACGGTCCAGCACTGTTGTCTCGGCGGACGGGTCCCACTGCCGCTTCACGCCCCTGGCCAGGTACATCCGGGCCGTCTCGTAGTCCGGGTCGTCGCTCGTCGTGGCCTCCAGGAAGCCGGCGACGAGCTCCTGCGGATGCTCGTTCTTGCGCGGCGGCACCCCGTACACCCGCACCTGCGCGTCCGCGTCGGCGCGCTGCGAGGAGTCCACCGACGTCACCTCGCCGCTGCCGGGCATCGAGGCACAGCCCGCCAGCAGCGCGCCGCCGAGCGCCAGCGCCACGGGGACCGCCGTGCGCCGGCGGCTGAACCGCCGGACCCTACGCCTGACCGTCACGGTCACCCCCGGTCGTTCCGCGGCCGCCGCCCGCGGGCCCGTGCCCGGTCCGGTCGCCGCCCGTGTCGTTCCTGTCCCCGCCGAGCGTGCCGCCCGGACGCGGCACCACCCGCGCCCCGCTGCCGGGCAGCGCGGTGGGGTCCGCCGTCGGGCGCGGGCTCCGGCCCGGCACGGGACCGCCCGGTACGGGGCCCTGCACAGCACCGTTGCGCGTGATCCCGCCCTGCGACGGCACCGGCGCCTGGCGGCCCGGCGTCGTCATCGGCACCCCGGCCTCGTTCAGCCCGCGGTGCCGCCGCGAGTCCTCGGGCTCCAGCGGGATCGGCGAGCCGCGCAGCGAGTCGCCGGCCGTCCGCGGCAGCGTCAGCCGGAACTGCGAACCGCCGCCCGGCTCGCCCCACGCCTGGAGCCAGCCACCGTGCAGCCGCGCGTCCTCGACCGCGATCGACAGGCCCAGACCCGTACCGCCGGTCGTCCGCGCACGCGCCGGGTCGGCCCGCCAGAAGCGGTTGAAGACCCGCGTCGCCTCGCCCGGCTTGAGCCCGACGCCGTAGTCGCGCACCGCGACCGCCACGGCACCGCCGGCCACGGCCAGCCGCACCACCACGTCCCGGCCCTCGCCGTGCTCCACGGCGTTGACCACGAGGTTGCGCAGGATCCGCTCGAGACGCCGCGCGTCGGCCTCCGCGATCACCGGCTGCTCGGCGCCGCGCACCAGCAGCCTGCTGCCCTTGCGGTCGGCCAGCGGCAGGGCCGCGTCGATCACCCGGTTCACCACGTCGCGCAGGTCTATCGGCTCGGCCTCCAGGGCCGCCGCGCCCGCGTCGAAACGACTGATCTCCAGCAGGTCCGCCAGCAGCGACTCGAAGCGGTCGAGCTGGCCGAGCAGCAGCTCCGCCGACCGCGCGGTCACCGGGTCGAAGTCCTGGCGCGCCTCGTGGATCACGTCCGCGGCCATGCGCACCGTCGTCAGCGGCGTCCGCAGCTCGTGCGAGACGTCCGAGACGAAACGGCGCTGCATCCGCGAGAGCTCCTCCAGCTGCTGGATCTTCACCTGGAGGTTCTGCGCCATCTTGTTGAAGGCCTCGCCCAGGCGCGCGATGTCGTCCTCGCCGGTGACCTTCATCCGCTCCTGCAGCATGCCGGCGGCCAGCCGCTCGGAGATGCTCGCGGCCATCCGCACCGGCGTGACGATCTGCCGCACCACCAGCCACGCGATGGCGCCCAGCAGCACCACCACGAACACCCCGGCCGTCGCCAGGGTCGTCTTGACCAGCGTCAGCGACTTCTCCTCCTGGGTGAAGGGGAAGAGGTAGTACAGCTGGTACGGCTCGCCGTTGACGTCGTACAGGCGCTTGCCGACGATCAGGGCCGGCTCGCCCTCGTCCGACGCGCCGCGCTTGATCGTGCCGGGCTTCTCGAAGGTGCCCGTCCGTACGTCCAGCTGCCGGCGCAGGTCCTGCGGCACACTGCGCTCGGGATCGATGTCCCCCGAGGCCCGCGGGCCGCGCGTGCCCCCGACACCCACATAGCTGCCGTCGCCGGCGGCGCTCAGCGCCACCACGTGATAGACGCCCTGGCCACCGCTGGCCAGCTGCTGCACCAGCGCCGTCAGCCAGGCGCCCGAGTCCGGATTGCCCCGGCCGGCCGCCTGCGAGCCGTCCTGGCTCCGCTCGGCACCCGGGTCGGCGGCGTCCCGCGCCGCCTTGAAACCGCCCTCGGCCTGGCTCTGCGACGCGTGCCGCTTGGCGTCGAGCAGACCGTTGCGCACCTGCCCGATGACCACGACGCCCAGCAGCAGCACCACTCCGAGCGACATCAGCAGCGTGGTGGCGACGACCCGCAGCTGGATGTTGCGCCGCCACAGCCGCATCGCGGGCAGCAGCGGCCGCCGCACCCAGCGCGCGTACAGCCGCAGCAGCGGATGCACCGGGGCCGCGCCCGCACCGTCCGACAGCAGCCTTCCGGCACGCCTCAGCCGGCGGAGGAACGATATGCCCCCGCCCGACGCCGCGGACGTGCCGACGGGCCGCCCCGTGTCCCGCTCCGGAGCGGCACCGTTGCCAGGCATGTCAGCTCGGCCCCGCCTTGTAGCCCACGCCACGGACGGTCACCACGATCTCCGGCCGCTCGGGGTCCTTCTCGACCTTCGAGCGCAGCCGCTGCACGTGCACGTTCACCAGCCGCGTGTCCGCGGCGTGGCGGTAGCCCCAGACCTGCTCCAGCAGCACCTCACGGGTGAACACCTGCCACGGCTTGCGGGCGAGCGCCACCAGCAGGTCGAACTCCAGCGGCGTCAGCGCGATCGACTGACCGTCGCGCTTCACCGAGTGCCCGGCCACGTCGATCACCAGATCGCCGATGGTCAGCTGCTCCGGAGCCGGCTCCTCCGACCGCCGCAGGCGCGCCCGGATCCGGGCCACCAGCTCCTTCGGCTTGAACGGCTTGACGATGTAGTCGTCCGCGCCGGACTCCAGCCCGACCACCACGTCGACCGTGTCGCTCTTCGCCGTCAGCATCACGATCGGCACGCCGGACTCGGCCCGGATCAGCCTGCACACCTCGATGCCGTCACGGCCGGGCAGCATGAGATCGAGCAATACAAGATCGGGTTTTGCCTCGCGAAATGCGGCGAGTGCCTTGTCGCCGTCCGCTACGAACGACGGCTCGAAACCCTCACCACGAAGCACGATTCCGAGCATCTCGGCCAGTGCGGTGTCGTCGTCGACGACAAGGACGCGTCCCTTCATATCGACATCATCCCATTACCCGATCGTGACCTGTCACACAGCTCCGCCAGACCCGCTTCCGTGACGGGTGAAAGAACGCCGTTTTCCGTGACAATCGCGGTCACCAACTCCGGCGGTGTGACATCGAACGCAGGATTGTAGGCCTGCGTTCCGACCGGCGCGACGGGCACGGACACCGCCCCGGCGGGCCCGCCACCGGGCCCCGGCACCTCCGTCACCTCGTGCCCCGGACGCTGCTCCACCTCGATCGCGGCGCCCTCCGGGGTCTCCGCGTCGACGGTCGTCGTCGGAGCGACCACGATGAACGGAACGTGGTGGTAGCGGGCCAGCACGGCCAGCGGATAGCTGCCGACCTTGTTGGCCACCGAGCCGTCGGCCGCGATCCGGTCCGCGCCGATCAGCACCGCGTCCACCTCCCCGGCCGAGAACAGCGAACCCGCCGCGTTGTCGGTGAGCAGCGTGTACGGCATCCCGGACCGGCCGGCCTCGTACGCCGTCAGCCTGGCCCCCTGCAACAGCGGACGCGTCTCGTCCACCCACAGCCGCCGCAGCTCACCGGCCCGGTGCGCGGCGCTCGCCACGGCGAACGCGGTTCCTTCGCCGCCCGAGACCAGGGCGCCGGTGTTGCAGTGGGTCAGGATGCGGAAACCGCCCCCGGGCAGCAGCTCCTGGAGCAGGGCGAGGCCGTGCGCGGCCATCCCGGCGCTGGCCTCGGCGTCCTCCCGGTGGAGGGCCCGCGCCTCGGCGAGGGCGGCCGCCGCGGCCCCCTCCGCGTCCGCGCCGCCCTCGGCGGCGGCACGGTGGGCGGCGTGCGCGCGCCGTACCCCGTAGGCGAGGTTGACGGCCGTGGGCCGGGCCCGGGCGAGCATCTCGGCGGCCCCGTCCACGTCGAAGCCGCGTACGGCGGCCAGGGCGACCCCGTAGGCCCCCGCGACGCCCAGCAGCGGCGCGCCGCGCACGGCGAGCGTGGCTATCGCCTCGATCAACGCCGGGACGTCGGTGCAGACCAGCTCGGTCTCCTCGGCGGGAAGCCGGCGTTGGTCCAGGAGAACGATCACGGGCCCTTCCGGAAGCTCCTCCCAGCGGAGGGCGGGAACGGCGGACGATCCGGGGCGGGAGGCGGGTACCACGGGGTGATCAGCCATTCGTCCAGTCTGCCCCGCGCGACCCGACTATTGAAGGCCTCCCCTGCCCGGCTCCCCCTTACGAGAGCCCCGTACGAGCCCATGGGGGCCGTGGGACCGCCGTGACACGATGACTGACTGGTAAGAAACGCAGAAGGAGTTACCGAGATGAACGACTCTCCGGGCCGCGCCCGCGCCGACAGCGGTGGCGGACGGCAGGGCGGAAACGGCGGCCCTGGAGGCCCTGGCGGGCCCGGCTGGGGCCCAGGAGGCGGCTGGGGCGGCCAGCTGTACACCCCGGCCCCCCAGCCCGGTGTGATCCCCCTGCGGCCGCTGACCCTCGGCGAGATCCTGGACGGCGCCTTCAGCGCGGCCCGCCGGCACTGGCGGACGGCACTGGGCGTCTCGTTCGCCGTCTCCCTGGGCACACAGGCCGTGGCCACCACGGTCACGGGCCTGTGGTTCCGGGACATGCCCGATGTGAACGATCTCGACGAGGGCACTCCGCTGAAGGAGGCCCTCAAGGCCTTCGGCAAGGAGCTGAGCGGGACGGCCGCGATGGGGCTCGTCGGCCTGGTGGGCTCGATCTTCGCCGCCGCCATGCTGACCTTCGTGGTGAGCCGCGCCGTCCTGGGCCGCCCGGTCACCGCGCGGGAGGCCTGGGCTAACACCCGGCCGCGCCTGCCGGCCATGGCGGGCCTGTTCTGCCTGGTCCCCCTGCTCATCGCCGGAGCGCTCCTGGTCGGCGTCCTGCCGGGCGTGCTGCTCGTGGCGAGCGGTACGGAGGGCCCGGCGCTGGTGACCCTGCTGGCGGGCGGTGCGGGCGGCCTGGTCCTGGCCGTGTGGCTGTGGATCCGCTACAGCCTCGCGGCGCCGGCTCTCGTCCTGGAGCGTCAGGGCGTGATCGCGAGCATGCGCCGTTCGGCGAAACTGGTGAGCGGCTCGGGTGGGCGGGTTCTCGGAATACAGATTCTCGCCGCTCTTCTTGTGGTCATGCTCGGCACATTGGTGCAGGTGCCAGCCAGCGTCATCACCATGATCTTTATTGGCGACGATGCCGCGGCCACCGGTCTTGCCTCGGGCGACATGAGCCTTACGCAATTGATCATCAATGGCGTCGCCGCCACTATTTCCTCGACGATCGCTCTGCCGATTACGGCCGGTGTGACGGCTCTGCTGTATATGGATCAGCGCATTCGGCGTGAATCCCTGGACATCGAACTCGCGCAGGCGGCTGCGGAGGACGAGCGGTAGTAGGCGATTCCTTTCCTCGCCTCCTCCCCCGCCGTCGTGGGGAGGAGGTACGGGGGAGTCGCACCCGCCTCTGAACGCAAAAAAGCCGTAGGCCCTGGAACCAGATTTCTCTGTTTCCAGGGCCTACGGCATTTCAAAAGGAGTTCGGCGGCGTCCTACTCTCCCACAGGGTCCCCCCTGCAGTACCATCGGCGCTGAAAGGCTTAGCTTCCGGGTTCGGAATGTAA
>NZ_JBWKFM010000050.1:9741-29674 GCF_056434285.1 Streptomyces sp. NPDC044063 | reverse complement strand
CCCCCTCTCCCCCCCCCCCCCCCCCCCCCCCCCCCCCCCCCCCCCCCCCCCCCCCCCCCCCCCCCCCCCCCCCCCCCCCCCCCCCCCCCCCCCCCGGCCGCGGCACGTCCTCCACCCGCCGACGGCGTACGGGAAAACGCCCGCCGCCCGTTCCCGGCGGCGGGGGCCGGGAACGGGCGGCGGGGAGGGTGCTCGCGTACGGGGCGTCAGGCCGCCGCGATGGCCAGGACGACGTTCTGCCCTCCGAATCCGCAGGAATTGCTCAGGGTCAGATCGGTGCGCAGCATGGTCGGCGAGTCGGCCACCTTGATCTCCATCCGGGAATCGAGCGTCTGGAGATTGGCGGTCGGCGGCACCAGGCCCTGCTCCATGGCCAGGACCGAGAACGCGGCCTCCACCGCCCCGGCCGCGCCCAGCAGATGCCCCGTCACCCCCTTGGTGGAGGTGACCAGCGGATCGCCGGTCAGCACCCGCCGCAGCACCTTGGCCTCGGCGAGGTCGTTCAGCGGCGTCGACGTGCCGTGGGCGTTGACGTGCCCCACGTCGCCGGTGCCGGCGCCCGCGTCCGCCAGGGCGGAGCGCAGGGCGTCCTCGACGCCCGTGCCCTCCGGATGCGGGCTGGTCATGTGGTGGGCGTCCGCGGAGGCCCCGTAGCCGACGATGCGGCCGCGCACCCGGGCCCCGCGGGCCCGGGCGTCCGCCACCCGTTCGAGGACCAGGACGCCCGCCCCCTCGCCCGCGACGAACCCGTCGCGGTCGGCGTCGAAGGGGCGGGAGGCGGCGGTCGGGTCGTCCTCCCGCTTGGAGAGGGCCCCCATCTGCGCGAAGCCCGCCATGACCAGCGGGGTGATCATCGCCTCGCTGCCGCCCGCCAGGACGACGTCGCAGCGATCGAGGGTGAGCAGGTCCCGGGCCGTGCCGATGGCGGTGGCGCCCGAGGCGCAGGCCGTGGCGACCACGAGGTTGGGGCCGGTGGCCCCGAACTCCATGGCCGTCTGACCGGCCAGCATGTTGGGCAGCTGCATCGGCAGCAGCAGCGGGGACACCCGGGTGGCCCCGCTGTGCCGGAGCACGTGGTGCTGCTCCTCCACGGTGCCGGGCCCGCCGTCGGCGCAGCCCAGCACCACCCCGACCCGGGCGCCGTCCCAGGTCTTGGGGTCGAGTCCGGCGTCGGCGATGGCCTCCCGGGCGGCCACCAGGGCGAACTGCACGAAGCGGTCCAGCCGGTGCGCCCGGCGCGCACCGAGGAGGTCCTCCGGGTCGAAGCCCGGAACCCGGCACGCGATCCGTACGGGGTTCTCATCGAGGGCGGGGTCGAAGGCGGCGGGCGAACGCCCGCCGCACACCGCCGCCCAGCTCGGCCCGACCCCTACACCGCCGGGGGTGACGAGGCCGAGTCCGGTGACAGCGACATCGATCCCGGCCATCAGACCTTGGCACTCCGCTCGTCCATCAGGGCGACCATGTCGCCGATGGTCGGGGCTTCCAGCAGCTCGTCGTCGCTGATCTTGATACCCAGCTCGGCCTCCAGCACGAGCGAGAGCTCGACCACGGCCAGCGAGTCGAGCTCGAGCTCCTCGTGGGTGGCCTCGGGCACGACCTGCTCGGGCGTGACCTTCAGCTTGTTGACGAGTATCTCCTTCAGCTGCTCCAGCATCGCGGACATGATGTTCCTTTCGGTCGGGTGGTGCGGTTCGGAAGTGATCGGTGCGATCGGATGTGATCGGATGTGACGGTGCGGGGGGTGCGAGGAACGCGAGGGTGCGGCTCAGGCCGTGAGATCCGGCCATTCGAGCGCCGTCGCCCCCCAGGCCAGCCCGCCGCCGAAGGCGGTGAGCAGCACCCGGTGGCCGGCCGTGAGCCGGCCCTCCTCCGCGGCCTGGGCCAGCAGCAGGGGGATGGAGGCGGCGCCGGTGTTGCCGACCCGCTCGATGTTGGACAGCCGCCGCTCGGGCGGGATGCCGAGGCGGTCGCCGACCGCCGTCAGGATGCGGGCGTTCGCCTGGTGGGCCGCGAGCCGGTCGACGTCCTCCAGCCGCCAGCCCGCGTGCTCGACCGCCTCCCGGGAGACGGCCGTCATGTGCTCGACCGCCATCCGGTAGGTGTCCCGGCCGCGCATCCGGAAGAACTCCTCCCCGGGCGCGGCCGGTATCCCGCTGGAACGCTGCCGGGAGCCGCCCGCGGGCACCTCGATGAGGTCGTGGTGCTCGCCGTCGCTGCCCAGGACGATCCGGCCGACCGCGCCGGGCTCGTCGGCGGTGCCGGCCCGCAGCACCACCGCCCCCGCGCCGTCCGCGAAGATCACCGCGGTGGTGCGCTCCTCCGGGTCGATGATCGTGGTGAACGCGTCGGCCGCGATGAGCAGCACCCGCTCGGCGGTGCCCGCGGCGATCAGGCCCGAGGCGACGGCCAGCCCGTAGAGGAAGCCGCTGCACACCGCCGAGACGTCGAAGGCGGCCGCCCCCGTCAGCCCCAGCTGCGCCGCCACGTACGGGGCGGTCGCCGGGCAGGGCTGGTCCGGGGTGGTGGTGGCGAGCACCACCGTGTCCACCTGGGAGTCGCCGGAGGACTTCAGGGCCCGCCGGCCGGCCTCCACGGCCAGGTCCGAGGTCGCCGTTCCCGGGTCGACCACGTGCCGGGCCGCGATGCCCGTACGGCTGCGGATCCACTCGTCCGAGGTGTCCAGCCGGGCCGTCAGGTCGGCGTTGGTGACGACGCCGGGCGGTACGTACCCGCCCACCCCGGCGACGACCGCGGCGCGCTCCGACGGACCGGGGGCGGGGCCGCCCATCAGGCGTCCCCGGCCGGGGACGCGAGCGCCTCGACGGGGAGCCCCATGTAGGCCATGCGGGCCTCGGCCATCTCGTCGGTCCACCGCTCGGCCATGTCGTAGCGCTCGTCCGGGGTGGTGTCCAGCATCCGCACCCCGGGCCACAGCTCGTAGTCGCCGATGAGGTCCGCGTGGTCGGCCATGCCCTTCTGGAACAGCTCCTCGCGGTGGATGACGAACTCCCGGTCCGGGACCGCGTCCCACAGCTCCACGCCGGCCCGCAGGATCTCCAGCAGCCGCGGGCGGTACTCGGGGCGCGCGACCAGGTGGTCGCGGAGGATGGTGCTGGCCACGGTGAGGTGGCGGATCTCGTCGATGGCGGTGCCCCGGGAGATCTCCCCGGTGGCCGGGGACAGCGGCGTCCACTTGCGCTCGCTGAGCTCGGCCGCCGGCGCCAGCACGCCCTCGATGACGATGGCGAAGACGGCCACCCCGCCGAGGAAGTCGCCCTGGTCGCGGACGATCTCCAGGGTGAAGTCCTCCACGGGCTGCAGGACCTTGGCCCGGTACTCGGCCGCCATCTCGTCGATGTCCCTCAGCAGGGACTTCGCCGGCATGCCCAGCTCCACCAGGTGGTTGCGGAAGACCCGGGCGTGCCGTGCCTCGTCGAGCATCTGGGTGGCGTAGAACTCCATCTCCGGGATGCCCGGGGCGATGGGCACGTAGTGGCCCAGCAGCCGGGTGGCGATCTCCTCGGACAGACCCCGGAAGCCGAACTCCAGGATCAGCGCGTCCCGCAGCGGGCCGGGCTCCTTGAGGAAGTCCGGGACGATCGCGTTCTCGTGGTGCCCGGTCACGCCGCGGTCGCGCAGCGTGCCCTGGGCCACCTCGGTGATCCAGTACGCGAGGTCGCACTCCTCGGGGCCGAGCGTGAGCTCCTTCGCGCCGTCGAGCAGCCCGGGAGCCTTGTCCCAGTCCGCCTCCGGTGCCACGGAACCGGTCATGGTGCACTCCTTCCTTTCCGGTGGGGTTCGCCGCGTCAGGCCGCGGAGGCCGGGCGGAGCGGGCCGGCGAACAGGCCGCCGGCGTAAGCGAGCAAGGGGTCGCCGTCATGGACGGCGGTGTGGGTCACCTGGCCGAGCAGCACGTCGTGGTCGCCGACGCGGGGGGTCCCGAAGACCCGGCAGGTGTAGTGCGCCAGCGCGCCCTGGAGCAGCGGCGCGCCCGTGTAGGGGTCGGTGTCCCCGGTCAGACCCGTGAACTGCGGGTCCCCGTCGGGACGGGTGCTGTCGGCGAACCAGCGGGCGATCCGCTCCTGGGAGGCGTCCAGCACGTTGACGGTGAAACGGCCCTCCGCCACGGCCAGCTCGGCGAAGACCGACCCGGCCCGCAGGCAGGCCCCCAGCAGCAGGGGCTCGCGGGACACCGCGGTGACGGTGCTCACCGTCGTGCCGTGCGGACGGCCCGCGTGGCGGACGGTCAGCACCGACACCGGCGAGGCCAGGTGGGTCAGCGCCCGGCGGTGCCGGCCGCCGGCCCGCGGCCCCGTCCCGCCGGCCCTGGGGCCGGACCGGGACCGGGCCGCGGCGGCGACGGTCACCGGACCGCCTCCTGCCGGGGACGGGCCGCGGCGGTGGTCGCGGAGGCCCGGGCGGCGGGCACGTGCCCGACCGGGACCGGGTCGCCCGTGTGGCCGACCGCCTTGGGGTGCGGCAGGCCCAGGTCGTCCAGCAGCCGCAGATAGCCGCTCTGCCGGACCGGCTCGAAGGGCAGCGCGAAGGATTTCATGAAGTTCCCGAACAGGGCCCGGTCGCCGAAGAGATGGAAGGGCAGTACCAGGAGCGCCCATTCCGGCTTCACCAGCCAGCACCACAGCGCCGCGACCGCGGCCTGGGTGATCAGGGAATGCATCACGTTGTAGAGCACGTAGTACGTCTTGGCGATGGGCCGGCCACCGCTGCGTTTGAAGGCGATGGCGCCCGGGATGTAGCCGATCAGATCGATGTAGAGGAACAATCCGATCGCGGGCAGCCAGCGGATCTCGTCGTAGTGCGCGATGAGCAGACCCGTCGCCACGGCGAAACCGACGAGGTATTCCGCGCGGTGCAGTTGATAGGTCTTCGGTGTCTCAAAGGGATTTGCCTGGTCCACGACTCGGCTCCTAGGCGGGAAAAGGGGGTCAGGCCGCGACGCCACCGGGACGGGCGGCGATCTCCATGTCGGATCCGCCGGTGAACTCGGTGCCCGGGAAGAGCCCGGCGACCGACCAGGCCACGGTCTCCTTGATGACCCGCTCCGCGATGGGGTCGAGGATGCCCTCCAGGCTGGGAATGCCGAAGTCGAAGTCCGCCTCGAAGTGAAGGACGACGTCGTCGCCCTCCTGGCGCAGCGCCCAGACGCCGACGAAGCTGTCGAAGTCGCCGTCGCTCTGCTCGAAGCGGATCTCCAGCTGGTCCCGGAGGAAGTGGTCGGTCTCGGTCCAGCTCAGCAGGCCGCTGCGGAAGTGCAGTTCCCAGCTGGAACTGCAGTCCTTCTCGGGGAGCGTGGCGTGCACGGTCGTGGACTGCACATGGGGGGCGAGCTCCGGGAAGCGCTCCCACTTCATGATCTCGTCGTAGACCGTCTCGGCCCGCTGGGAACGCACCCGGGCTTCCAGTTCCACACGTCGCATGATCAGTTACCGCCTTCCGGCATGGTGGCCGAGTGCCGCACCAGGTCCTGGGTGGCCTTGTCGAAGGAATCGAGCAGGTACTGCACGTCGCTGTCGGTGAGGATGGCGGGCGGGGTGAACCGCACCACCGAGCTGCCGGTCATCGAGTGGTTGGCGACCACGCCGTGGTTGAACAGCTCGATGAGCAGCTCCCCGGCCAGGCCGGCCTCGACCAGCTCCACACCGATGAGCAGGCCCTGACCGCGGACGTCCACGACCAGGTCGGGAATGTTCTTACGGGCGATCTCCTCGATCCGCGGCAGCAGCCGCTCGCCCAGGTCGCGGGCGCGGGCGACCATGTTCTCCTCCTTGACCGCCTGGATCGCGCCCTGGACGGCGGCCATCAGCAGCGGCTGGCCGGAGAAGGTGGCCGTGTGGATGTAGGGGTCCTTGTCGAACGGCCGGAACGCCTTGCGGGTGGCGATCACCGCCGAGACGGGGAGCACACCGCCGCCCAGTGCCTTGCCGGCCAGCAGCACGTCCGGCACCACGCCCTCGATGTCGGCGCCCCACCACTCGCCCAGCCGGCCGAAACCGGTCTGGATCTCGTCGAGGATCAGGAAGCCGTCGTACTCGCGGACGAGCTCCTCGACCTGCTTGAGGTAGCCCTTCGGCGGGATGACCACGCCGCCCTCGCCCTGCACCGGCTCGAGGATCACGCACACCTCGCCCGGGTGGGCCGCCAGCTCGGCGCGCAGCGCCTCGATGTCCCCGTACGGGATGTGGAGGAAGTCCGGGACCAGCGGGCGGAACGGCTGCTGGTAGACCTCCTTCGCGGTGGCCGACAGGGCGCCCAGGGTCTTGCCGTGGTAGCCGCCGTGCATCGACACGGTCCGCTTGCGGCCGCTGGCCCGCGCCAGCTTCAGGCCGGTCTCGGCCGCCTCGGCGCCCGAGCATGCGAAGTGCACCCGGTCCAGGCCCGGCGGCGTGATCGACACCAGGGCCTCCGCCGCGCGGGCCACGGTGGGCTCCAGCAGGATGCGGGTGGCGGTGGGGTGAGTGGTCAGCTGGCGCAGCACGTGGTCCATCACGATGGGGTGACGCGCCCCCATCACGAAGACGCCGTACCCGCCGGCGTTCAGGAAACGCTCGCCGTCGCTGGTCGTCAGCCAGCTGCCGTAGGACTCGACCTCCATGTGGCTGCCGAACAGTTCGGCCAGGGTGGCCCGGCCCTTGCTGAGGTGCGCCCGGTACAGACCGAGGATGTTCTCCTCGGTGTCGACCCGGGCTTGGTTCACGGTCATGGGGGAATCACTCCAGGGATGCGCGCGCCGTCGGCGCGGAACGGGATGACGCCGGGTCAGGCGAGCTCGAGCGGCTCGCCGCCGAAGTAGCGCAGCAGCGGCTCGGCGGCCGCGCCGCGGCCCGGCGGGTGGAAGGCCAGCGGGCGGGCCGAGGCGGCCTGCCGGGCGTGGTCGGAGGAGCGGATGAAGTCCATGCCGCCCAGCAGCTCCAGCGCCTGGTCGGTGATCCGGCCCAGGGCGTCCTGCAGGGCGTACCGGGCGATGAGCACCCCGGCCACCGCGGCCTCGCCGGACCGGCCGTCGCGCACGGCCCGGGCCGTGCCCTCCAGCAGGGAGAACGACGACTCGCAGGCGATGGCGAGCGCGGCCCGCTCGGAGGCCGCTCCCCGCTCGCGCTCCAGCACCGTCTCGACGAGGGAGGCGGCCGCGCCCGCGTAGCCGGCCGAGATCAGCATCTCGAACCAGATGAACCCGGCGGTCTGGAGGTCGTCCAGCCGGTCCGGGTCGTCCGCGGAGGTGCGCACGACCAGGTCCTCGGGGACGAAGACGTCCTCCAGCCGCACCTCCTCGCTCTCCGCCGCGGCCAGCAGCTCGTTGCCCCAGAAGGGGTGGACGGACAGGCCGGGGGAGGACGAGGGCACCAGGGCCAGCGCCAGCTCGGGCCGGCCGTCGGCGCCCGGGACGGAGATGCTCGCGGTGAGCAGGTCCATCGACGAGGCCAGGCTGCACGGCTTCTTGGCGCCCGACAGGACGTAGCCGCCGTCCACGCGGCGCGCGGTCACCGACGGGGCGAGGATGTTCTGCTGGGTGCGGCCCTCGGCCCAGCCGGAGGCCATCAGCAGCTGGTCGGGCACCACCCGGTGGAGCAGCTCCAGCTGCTTCTCGCCCAGTCGGCCCGTGTCGGCGGCCAGCGCGTAGAGCATGGCCGAGGTGAAGTGGTGCATGGTCACGGCGGCGGCCAGCGACGGCGACACCGCGCCCAGGGCCCGCTGCACCAGCACGGCCTCCAGCGGGTCGGCGCCGAGGCCGCCGTACTCGGTGGGCACCAGCAGGCCCACGCCGCCGTGCTCGCGGAAGAGCGCGATGCCGGGGCCGCCGGGGCGCTCCCGGTCCGCGTAGGGGATCTCCTGCAGGGCCTTGATCAGGCCGGGGTGGTGGCGCTCGCAGACGGCGCGCGCTTCATCGAGGGAACGCAAGGGTATCTCCGGTCTTCGCAGGGGTGAGGGCGTTCGGGAGCCGGGCGGGCGGCTAGGAACCGAACACGGCCTCGCGCGGACTGACGTCCCGGGCGACGCTGATGCCCTGCACGTGCGAGGTCTTGAGGATGGGGTAGTTGGCCTCGCCGAAGGCGCCGCCGGTCAGCCCGGTGCCGCCGTGGCTCGGCAGGTACGGCAGGAAGCCGATGTGCGAGTCGTTGATCTTCAGCAGGCCGCCGTTGACCACCCGGGCGACGAAGGTGTCGATGACCTCGTCGGACGCGGTCCACAGCGAGTTGCGCAGCCCGTACTCGTTGCTGTTGACGAACTCCAGGAACCGCTCCAGCAGCTCCTCGTCGGAGCCCGGCTCGGCCACGATGATCGGGATCAGCGGGAAGAAGGTCTCCTGGCGGACCATGTCGTACGAGCGGGCGCTCTCCATCCCGTCGACCCGCACCACGGTGGGCTCCAGGAAGACGCCCGTCTCGGACGGGGTGCCGTCGAGCTCGGTGCGCCGGCCGCCGGTGACGATCTCGCCACCGTTGCCCACGGCCTGCTCCAGCAGCGCGAAGAACCGCTCGCTGCGCCGCACCGGCGACAGCAGCACGTCCTCGTCCTCCGGGTAGCCCGGGCGTACGGTCTTGACCTGCTCCTTGACCTCGGCGATGAGCGCCTCGGCCACGTCCGGGTGGGCCAGCACGTAGTTGGGCACCATGCAGATCTGGCCCGAGCCGTAGAAGGCCTCGGTGATGGCCTCGACCGCCTTCGGCACGTCGGCGTCGGACCAGACGACGATGCCGTCGTTGCCCGCGAGCTCCAGGATCGGCTTCTTGCCGTTGGCGACGCAGTCCCGCTCGAAGCGCAGGCCCTGCTCGCTGCCGCCGATGTAGAAGATGTCGTCGATCAGGGGGCTGGTGACCCAGCGGTCCAGGGTCTGCTTGGGGTTGCCGCACACCGCGTTGAGGGTGCCGGCGGGCGCGCCGAGCTCGTCGAGCAGCGGGGCCACCACGTCGCGCAGCAGCCACATGGTGCTCAGCGCGATGCTGCGCGGGGCGCGGACGACGACCGCGTTGCCGGCCATCAGGGCCAGCACGGCCAGGGCGGCGCTGGGCAGTGGCGCGTTCTGCGGCGGGTTGAAGCCCACGACACCGTCGGGCTGGCGGCGTACGATCAGCCGCCGCCCGCCGTGCTGGAACTCGGTGTGCATCTGCTGCCGGTACCAGCCCAGGCTCTCCTCGCTGTAGATCTGCAGCAGGCAGCTGAGCTCCCAGCGGGCGAGCTTGACGGGGTGGGCCTCGGCCACCAGCATCTCGAGGAACTCGTCCTCGCGGCGCAGCAGTTCCTCGCGGAAGCGGGTGCCCAGGGTCATCCGGCGGTCCAGCGGCACGGCCGCCCAGCCGGGTGCCGCGGCGGCCGCGGCCTCCGAGGCCAGGTCGATCGCGGCGTCGGAGGCGATGGCGCAGCGGCCGACCACGTAGGGGTGCCCGGCGGCCTCGGACTCCGGGTCCTTCTCCAGGGCGCGCTTGAGGCTGACGCTGGTGAACACGTCCTCCAGCAGCGACCGGCCGCTGACGGTGTACACCCAGTCGTCGCCCTCGACGTCCTTGCCGCCGATGTAGAGCGGATAACTGCGGAACGTGCCGGTGCGTTCGCCTCCGGCGTCCTTGGCGGCAGGGGCTTCCGCGGACGAAGTCGTCCCCGCCGATTCATCGAGAAACATTCTCAGGCCTTTCCGATTTCGGTCCAGTCGGTCCCGCCGCCCGTCCGATGTGCGAAGGCGAGTGCGGGAACGGAATTCCCCGGGAATCCATGGGCGTTCAGGACAACCGTGGAAATCCGTCGCGGGGCTCCGCGATCTTCGCCTGTTCACCGGGTGAGCGGTTTCCGTCCGAAGCCATGCGATCGTGACAAGTTCGCCTGACCCGTCACTGACACCGGACTGATCCGGTCCGCCTCGGTGCCCGATCGGTGGCCGATCAGTGGCGCGTCAGCGTGCGGTCAGCCCTTCCGGGCAGCGTGATGCCACCTTCGGCGCAGGCCGTTTTCCGACACACCCAGGGGGATCCCGATGACCCGGACCACCGAAACGCTCCTCGCATTGCGCGAACTTCCCGCCGCGGAAGCCGTCGAGGCCGTCGAGGCGCTCGTCGTGGCGGAGTTCAAGGACGCGCTGCTGATGGGCGACGAGGATCTTCCGCTCGACGCCAACTTCTTCGAGCTGGGCCTCACCTCGGTGCGTCTGATGAACATCCGGCGCAGCCTGGAGAGCCGGCTCGGCCTCGCGATCGACACCACCGTGCTGTTCAACAGCCCCACGGTCGAACAGCTGGTGTCCCACCTGGCCGAGAGCCTCACCGGCGGGCCGTCGCCCCGCTGACCTGCACTCCCGGTCCGCCCGCCGGGCCGCCCCGATCCGCCCCCACCACCCAAGGGACCCAAGGAGAAGCGGACATGCCGCGCCAGTCCTCAGACCACGACCAGCAGCCGCGCCCCGTCCCCGGGACGGACCGGGATCCGGAGGGCGCCGGCCGGGCGCTCCCCGGCCGGCACGAGCCCATCGCCATCGTCGGTGTCGGGCTGCGCTTCCCCGGCGGCTGCGAGTCGCTCGACGAGTTCGACGCCTTCCTGCGCGAGGGCCGCTCCGGCATCGGCCCCCTGCCGCGCGACCGCTGGGACCCCGAGGCCTTCACCCCCAAGGACGTCAACGACCCCGGGGAGAAGGGGAAGATCCGCACCACCGGCGGCGGCTACCTGGACCGCGTCGACCTCTTCGACGCCGGGTTCTTCAACATCTCGCCCAAGGAGGCCCAGTACCTCGACCCCCAGCAGCGGCTGCTGATGGAGACCGCCTGGCAGGCGCTGGAGCAGGCCGGCATCGACCCCACCCCGCTGCGCCGCGGCAACGGCGGCGTGTACATCGGGGCCAGCTCCATCGACTACGCGCTGGAGATCGACGCCCTGCCCTACGAGGAGCTGGACGGCCACCTGGCCTCGGGCATCACCATGTTCCCGCTCTCCGGGCGGCTGTCGTACTTCCTCGGCTGGCGCGGCCCCAGCATGACCGTCGACACGGCCTGCTCGTCCTCGCTGGTGGCCCTCCACTCGGCCGTGCAGGGGCTGCGCGGCGGCGAGACCGACATCGTCCTGTGCGGCGGCGTCAACGTGCTGCACAGCCCGCGCATCCCGGTGATGTTCAGCCACGCCAACATGCTCGCGCCCGACGGCCAGTGCAAGACCTTCGACGAGGCCGCCGACGGCTACGCCCGCGCCGAGGGCTGCGGGGTCCTCGTGCTCAAGCGGCTCTCCGACGCCACGCGCGACGGCGACACCGTCCTCGCCGTCATCCGGGGCACCGCCGTCGGCCAGGACGGCGACAGCGCCGGGCTGACCGTGCCCAACGGCGTCGCGCAGGAGCTCGTCCTCCGCAACGCCCTGGCGGCGGCCGGGCTCGAGCCCGGGGACATCCAGTACGTGGAGGCGCACGGCACCGGCACCCCGCTCGGCGACCCGATCGAACTGGGTGGCATCAACAGCGTGTTCTCCCGGTCGCACACCAAGGACGACCCCCTGCTCGTCGGCTCGGTCAAGACCAACCTCGGGCACATGGAACCGGCCTCCGGCCTGGTCGGTGTCGTCAAGGCGCTGCTCCAGATCCGGTCCGCCACCATCTACCCGCACCTCAACCTCACCACCCCCTCCGGCCGCATCCCGTGGGACGTCTACCCCGTACGCGTCCCCACCGCGTGCGAGCCCTGGACGGCGCCCGTACGCCGGGCCGTGGTCAACAGCTTCGGCTTCGCCGGCACCATCGGCGCCGTCGTGCTGGAGCAGCCCCCCGCCCCCGAACCGGCCGCGGAGCCCGAGGGCGACGGCGTCCGCGTGTTCACCCTCTCCGCCAAGAGCGCCGGCGCCCTGCGCGGCCAGGTCGAGCGCTACCGGCGGCTGCTCGACGAACGGCCGGACCTCGACCTCGACCGGTTGTGCCACTCCGCCAACCTCACCCGGGCCCACTTCACCCACCGGATCGCCGCCCCCGTGCGCGACCGCGCCGACCTCGTACGGCTGCTGGACGCCGAGCTGGAGCGCGCCGAGCGGCCGGCCCCCTCGGGCATCCGCAAGGTCGCCTTCATGTTCGGCGGCCAGGGCGCCCAGTACCTCGGCATGGGCGCGGCCCTCCACGAGCGGCACGCCGTCTTCCGCGACGCCGTCGACGAGTGCGACCGCCTCTTCGCCCCCCACCTCGACACCTCGGTGCGCGACCTCCTCCTGGGCACCGCCACCGACCCGGAGCTCATCCACCGGACGCGGTACACCCAGCCCGCGCTGTTCACCCTGGAGTACGCGCTGGCCCGGCTGTGGATGTCGTGGGGCGTCAAGCCCAACGTCCTGCTCGGGCACAGCATCGGCGAGGTCGTGGCCGCCACCGTGGCCGGCCTGTTCACCCTCCCCGACGCGGTCACCCTCGTCGCCGCGCGCGGCCGGCTGATGCAGTCGGTCACCGCCGCCGGCGGCATGGCCGCGGTCAGCGCCCCCGCCGCCGAGGTCGCCCCGCTGCTCGCCGGCCGCCCGGACCTGTCCCTGGCCGCCGTCAACGCCCCCGACCAGTGCGTGGTCTCGGGCGCCACCGCAGCCCTGGGGGAGGTCGTCGCCCGGCTGCGCGCGGCCGGGACGCGCGTGGAGCCCCTCGACGTCTCGCACGCCTTCCACTCGCCCCTGATGGCCGAGGTCTTCGACGACTTCCGGCGCGCCCTGGACGGCATCACCTTCCACCGGCCCTCCCTCACCCTGATCTCGAACGTCACCGGCAAGGTGGCCCGGATGGCCGAGATCGGCACCCCCGAGTACTGGGTGCGCCACATCGGCGAGCCCGTGCTGTTCCTGGACGGCATCCGGGCCGTCGCGCAGCGCGGCCGGCACGTCTTCGTCGAGATCGGCCCCTCCACCGCGCTGACCGCGCTGGGCCGGCGCTGCCTGGAGGCCGACGACCACGTGTGGCTGGCCAGCCTCCGCCGCCGCGACCCCGGCGGCGACACGGTTCTGCGCTCCCTCGCCGAGTACTACACGGCCGGCCTCACCGTCTCCTGGAGCGGCGTCCACACCGGCCGCGCCCCGGGCCGGCTGGACCTGCCCACGTACGCCTTCCAGCGCAAGCGCTACTGGCTCCCCGTCGCGAAGCGCCGCCGGACCTCCACCGCCGGGCCCGCCCGCCACCCGCTGCTCGGCACGGAGACCACCCCGGCCGGGGGAAGCCCGGACGGGTACCGCGAGTTCACCGCCGAGGTCGCCCGCGAGGACCTGGCCGCGCTCGGCCGCTACCGCGCCGCGGGCGAGAGCGTGCTGCCCGCGGCCGCCCACGTCGACCTGCTGTTCGCCCTGCGGGACGCCGTCGACGGGCACACCCGCGGCACGATCCGCGACCTGCGGGTCCACGAGCCGCTGCCGCTGCCCGACGAGGACACCGTCACCCTCGTCACCCGGCTGCGGCCCGCCGCCGACGGCGACGGCGCCGAGGCCGAGGTCGTCAGCCGCCACGACGACGGCGAACGCCGGCACGTCACCGCCGTCCTGGCCGCCCCGGACGCGGGGACGGAGCCCGGCGGCACCGGGCCGGCGCTGCTCGCCGACCTCGCCGAGGCCGGTGCGCCCGTCGAGACCACCGGGGCCGAGGACGTCTACACCGACCTCACGGCGGTCGGCCGCGAGACGGGGGAGGGGCTGCGGCTGCTGACCCGGGTCTCCGTCCACCCCGGCGGCCTCGTGACCGGCGAACTGGCCGGCCGCGACGCCACCGCCGTCGAACAGCTGCCCGGCGAGGTGCTGGAGAGCGCCCTGCACGCCACCGTCGCGCTCGACACCGAGGGCCCCGTCTTCGACCTCCGGACCGCCGCCGGCGTCCGCCTCCTCAAGAAGCCGCGCGGCGGCGCGATGCGGGTGGTGGCCCGCGTCGTCACCCCGGCCGACGAACGGCGCCGGACCGCCGACCTCCTGCTCCTCGAAGGCGACGCGCCGGTCGCCGAGCTGACGGGCGTGGAGCTGTCCCGGCCCGACGGACCCGGCCGCGACCGGCACTTCGTCCACCGCCTGCGCTGGGTACGGCAGGCCGCCCCCGCCACCGCGCCCGCCGGCCCCCGCCACGTCCTGGTGCTGCACACGGACCCCGCGCGCCTCGCCCAGCTCCAGCGGCAGGCCGAACGGCACGACATCCGGCTCACCGTCGTCCCGAACCTCGACGTCCTCGGCGAGGCGCTCGACGACTCCTCCGTCACCGACGTGTGCTGGTTCTGGAACCCGGAGCGCACCCCCATGTCGGCCGACCGGCTGCGCGCCGAGTGCGAGCGCAACTACCGGCACCTGCTGCGGGCCGTGGCCGTCCTCGACGCCGCCGGACCGCGCCGGCCCCCGCGCCTGTGGCTGGTCACCGAGCGGGCCCAGGGACTCCCCGGCGACCTGCCCGGCACCGGCGAACAACTCGGCGCCGCCACCCTCTGGGGCTTCGGCCGCGTCCTGCTCACCGAGTACCCGCAGTACCGCGCCACCCTGCTCGACCTGCCCACCGAGGGCGACCTCTTCCCCTTCGCGTCCCTCCTCGACGAGTGGCGCGCCGTGACCGGCGACGAGTACCAGGTGGCCTACCGCGGCGGCCGCCGCCACGTCCGCCGGCTGCTCGCCGGCGACACCACCGTGCCGCACACCGGAGGGTTCGAGTTCCGGGCGCCGGACAGCGGCGACCTGGCCGACCTCATGCCCGTACCGGCCCCCGACCGGGCGCCCGCCGGCGACGAGGTCCAGGTGCGCGTCGACGTCGTCGCCCTGACGCCCGAGGACGCCCGGATCGCCCGGGAGGGCGCGGCGGCCCGCGACGGCGCCGGCCCCGTCCTGGGCACCCGCGGCTACGGCACCGTCGTCGCCGCCGGCGAGGACGCCGCGTACGCCCCCGGCGACCGGGTGCTCGTCCACGGCGACGGCGTCCTCCGCTCCACCGTGACCGTCTCCTCCGCGGCCGCCGAGCCCGTCGACGAGATCCCCGCCGCCCAGGACGTCTACGGCCCCGACGAGGTCGACGAGGCCCTGCGCGTCGTCCACGAGGGCCCTGCCTCCGCCACCGCGCTGGTCGGCGTCGCCCCCGAGACGGCCGACCCGGCGTGGACCGACGTGCCCACCCCGCCCCGGCTGACCATCAGGCCCGACCGCACCTATGTGGTCACCGGCGGCTTCGGCGGCCTCGGCCTGGTCACCGCGCAGAAGCTGGTCGACCTCGGCGCCCGCCACATCGCCCTGCTCAGCCGCCGGGCCAAGCCCACCGAGGAGGCCGCGAGCCTGCTCGCCGCCCTCGGCGAGCGCGCCCGGATCAAGGTCATCCGGGTCGACGTGGGGCGCGCCGAGGACGTCCGGCGCATGACCGGCGAACTCCTCGCCTGCCCGGCCCCGGTCGGCGGCATCGTGCACGCCGCCGGCGAGATCGGCAAGGCGCTGATCGCCGAACTGGACTGGGCGGCCATGGAGGAGCAGCTCACCGCCAAGGTGTACGGCGGCTGGCTGCTGCACGAGGCCGGACGGCACTTCCCCGAGCTGGAGTTCTTCGTCTCCTACTCCTCCGTCGCCGCCGTCCTCGGCGGCGCCACCCAGGGCCACTACGCCGCGGCCAGCGCCTACCTGGACGCCCTCGCCGACTGGCGGGGCCGCCAGGGACTGCCCGGCCTGTCGGTCAACTGGGGCGCCTGGGCCAGGGTCGGCATGTCGGCCCGGCTGGAGGACCACCTCGGCCAGGAGATCGAGCGCAGCGGCATCCGCTTCTTCTCGCCCGCCCGCGCCCTGCGCACCCTCTCCGGGCTGCTGGGCCGGCCCGTCACCCAGCGGGTGGTCGGCGAGTTCGACTGGGACGCGTACGTCGCCGGCACCCCGGTCGCCGACGCCCTCTACTCCCGGCTCGCCCGCCGGGACGCGGCGAGCACCCCCGGCGGCCTGGACCTGGGCGCGCTGCTGGCCCGGCCGAAGGCCGAGCGCCGGGCCCTGATCGGCTCGGTGGTCGGCGCCGAGGTGGCGGCCGTCCTGCACCTGGAGACGGCCGACGAACTCGACCCCACCGCGGAGTTCGTCTCGCTCGGCCTGGACTCGCTGATGGCCCAGACGGTGAAGTCGGCGCTGGAGCGGACCTTCGGTCTGACCCTGCCGGCGTCGCTCACCTTCGACCACCCCAGCGTGCGGCGGCTCACCGAGTTCCTCGACGGGCAGCTGGTCCCCGACCCGGTCGCCTGACCCCCACCTCGACCCGTTCCGGGAGGGCGCCGCGGCGCGCCCTCCCGGAACGCCGCACCGCCCCCACCCGACAAGCATCCGGTCACGGGCGTGGGCCCTGACCCGACCACACGAGGCGGATCCGTGAACGAAAACAGCAGCCGGTGGACGTTGACCCGGTCGTCGGCGCTGCACGCGGCCGAGCGCGCCGACCACCCGGCGATCATCTGCGACGGCCGCACCACCACCTACGCCCAGCTGCACCGGGCCGGCAACCGCGCGGCCCGCGCCCTGCTCGCCGCGGGCATCGGCCGGGGCACCCGGGTGGCCTACTTCGGCCGCGAGTCGGAGCTGTACTACCTGACGATCCTCGCCTGTGCGAAGGCCGGGGCGGTCATGGTCCCCGTCAACTGGCGCCTCACCCCGGGCGAGGTCGGGCACATCCTGCGCGACTCCGGCGCGCGACTCGTCTTCGTCGGACCCGAGTTCGAGGAGGTCGCCGCCCGGGCCCTGGCGGACCTGCCCGGCGTCGTCCGGGTGACCACGCCCGCACCCGGAGCGCTGGACACCTGGTACGCCGAGCACCCGGACGACGACCTCGACCCGGGCACCGGCCCCGACGACGCCGTCGTGCAGGTCTACACCAGCGGGACCACCGGACTGCCCAAGGGCGCCGTGCTGGCGCACCGCAGCTTCTTCACCCTCCCCGACGCCATGCGCCGGGCCGGCACCGACTGGCTCGACTGGCTTCCCGACGACATCGCCCTCATCACCCTGCCGGGCTTCGGCATCGCCGGCATCGGCTGGTTCATGCACAACTTCAACGCCGGCGCCACCAACGTGGTGATGGGCATGTTCGTCCCCGCCGAGGCCGTCCGGCTGATCGCCCTGCACAAGGTGACCACTACCTTCATCGCCCCGGCCATGCTCCAGATGATGCTCGACGAACACGCCGCGGACGAGCCGACGTTCGCCTCGCTCCGCAAGGTCGCCTACGGTGCGGCGCCCATCTCCGAGGAGCTGCTGCGCCGCTGCCTGGATCACCTGCCCTGCGAGTTCGCGCAGATCTACGCGAGCACCGAGACGGGCAGCGTCGCCGTGTGCCTGCCGCCCGAGGCCCATCAGCCGGGCAGCCCGCTGCTCCGCTCGGTCGGCCGGGTCTGCCCCGGCAACGAACTGAAGATCGTCGACGAGGAGGGCCGGGAACTGCCGCCCGGCGAGATCGGCCAGGTGTGCATCCGCACCCCCGCCCGCATGCTCGGCTACTGGAACCTGCCCGAGGCCACCGCCAGGACGCTGGACGGCGAATGGCTCCTCATGGGGGACGCCGCCTACCTCGACGCCGACGGCTACCTCTACCTCTGCGACCGCATCAACGACACCATCATCGTCGGCGGCCAGAACATCTACCCCGCCGAGGTCGAGAAGGAGCTCGGCAACCACCCGGCGATCGCCGACGTCGCCGTGGTGGGCCTCCCCGACCCCTACTGGGGCGACGCGACGCACGCCTGCGTCGTCCCCCGCCCCGGCCACACGGTCACCCCCCGTGAGCTGATGCTCTTCCTCCGCGGACGCCTCGCCGACTACAAGATCCCCGGCGTCTACCACGTCGTCACCGAACTGCCGCGCAACCCGGCGGGCAAGATCCTCCGCCGCGAGGTGCGCGAACACCTGCTGGCCGCACGGGAATCCGCGGCCCCCTCCTCGGCACTGACGACACCGTGAACGATCTCCCGAACCGGGAAGGAAACCGACCGAACATGCCCGACTCCGCCACCGCCCCGCTGCGCATCGGCATCCTGCTGCCCACCCGCGAGCAGGCCATCACCGGCGGCTACGCCGCCGACCCGCTGCTGGACTTCGCCCGCCGCGCCGAGCAGCTGGGATTCGACTCCCTCTGGGCGGGCGACTCCCTGACCGCCCGGCCCCGGCTGGACCCGCTCGTCGTGCTCTCCGCCGCCGGCGCCGTCACCAACCGCATCACCCTGGGCACCGCCGCCCTCACCCCGGCGCTGCGGCACCCGCTGATCGGCGCCAACATGATCGCCAGCCTCGACCACGTGAGCCGCTCCCGCCTGGTGCTCGGCCTCGGCTCGGGCTTCCCGATGCCGGAGACCGAGGCCGAGTTCGCCTCCGTCGGCGCCTCCTTCAAGGGCCGCGTGGGCCGCCTGGACGACATCACCGCGCTCTGGCGCACCGCCTGGAACAGCGACCGGCCCGGCGCCCCCACCGACTACGCCGGGAAGTACTGGCAGGCCGAGGGCCTCGACCGGCTGCCGCGCCCCCACCGCCCCGGCGGCCCGCCGCTGTGGCTGGCCGGCAGCGACACCCCCCGGGTGCTGGAGCGCGTCGCCCGCGACTACGACGGCTGGCTGCCCTTCCTGCCCTCCGCCGAGGCCTACGGCGCCGCCCGCGCCCGGATCGCGGAGCTGACCCGCGAGGCCGGCCGCCCCGCCGACGCCGTCACCCCGGCCCTCTACGCCACCGTCACCGTCAACCGCGACGAGGCGGCCGCCGAGGCCGAGCTGGAGCACTACATCGAGCACTACTACGGGCGTTCCCTCGCGCAGATGGCCTCCATCCAGGCCTACGGCTGGGGCAGCGCCGAGCGCTGCGCCGAGTGGCTGGCCTCCTACGTCCGGGCCGGCGCCCGCCACCTGGTGCTGCGGATCGGCTCGCTGGAGCCCGAGCCGCAGCTGAAGGAGATCGCCGACGTCCTGCTGCCCGCCCTGCGGGCCCTCGACTGACGCACCCGCGCGACGACGAGAGCGCCACCACGAGAACGACGACGAGCACGACCACGAGGACCACAAGAAGAGGGAGCACCCACGTGTCACAGAACCTCGGACAGTCCATGTCCACCGCCGGTCACTGGTTCCACCCCGTCGAGCCGCCGGCCGAGGCCGCGGTGCGGCTGTTCCTGCTGCCGCACGCGGGCAGCGGGGCGATCATCTACCGCGACTGGGCGAGCCTCCTGCCCGCCGACATCGCGGCCCAGGCCGTCACCCTGCCCGGCCGTCACAACCGGCGCGAGGAGACCAGCCACACCGACTGGGAGCCGCTGCTCGACGCCCTCCACGACGCGGTCCTGGCCGACCTCGACGAGCGGCCCTTCGCGTTCTTCGGCCACTGCCTGGGCGCCCAGCTCGCCTTCCGGCTCACCCAGCGGCTGGAGCGGGACGGCGGGCCCACGCCCGTCCTGCTCGGCGCCTCCGGCTGGTCCCCGGTCGGCTTCTTCGAGCCCACCCCCGAGCAGGTCCACATGCCGGAGAGCGAACTCGTCGACTGGATCAAGAAGCTGGGCTCGTTCCCCGCCGAGGTCTACGACGACCCGGAGATGCTCGCCCTGGTCGTCCCGGCCCTGCGCTCCGACCTGTCCGTGGCCGCCCAGTTCGCGGACGACGGCCAGGGCGTGGCCTGCCCGCTGGTCACCTACGGCGGCAAGTCCGACCCCCTGCAGGAGACCGACGACGCCATGACCCACTGGGCCGCCCGCAGCCCGGAGTACCTGGGCCACCGCGAGTACCCCGGCGGGCACTTCTACATCGACCACCACGCCCCGTCCGTGACCGCGGACTTCGCCGCCCACCTCACCCGCTACGCCATGGCCGCCACGGTCTGACCCGAGGCCGGCCCGGCGGACACCGGAACGGGGGGGGGGGGGGGGGGGGGGGGGGGGGGGGGGGGGGGGGGGGGGGGGGGGGGGGGGGGGGGGGGGGGGGAGAGGGGGGGGGAGGGGGGGGGGGGAAGGTGCTCATGGGCGCGGTGGAAGGCTTGG
>NZ_JBWKFM010000050.1:0-9731 GCF_056434285.1 Streptomyces sp. NPDC044063 | reverse complement strand
TCCCGTTCGAGCACCACGGCGGCCACGCCGAGCACGTCGATCAGCCCACCGGCCTCGTACGTACCCCCCCCCCCCCCCCCCCCGACCCCCCCCCACCCCCCCCCCCCCCCCCCCCCCCCCTCCCCCCCCCCCCCCCCCCGTTCGCGGAAAGAGGACCGGACGCGACCGGCGTCAGCCGGACGAACGGCCGCTCAGCTTCTTCAGCCCCGACATCTGCAGGAACGCGAACGCGGCCACGACCACGGCCTGCACCGGGGTCCACACGGTGCCCACGGTGTTGGGGTCGACCCAGCCGAACGCCAGCGCCGCCACGCTGGCCACCGCCCACAGCAGGTTGCCCTCGATGACCAGCTTGGTGGCGAAGGACGAGGGCACCGGACGGGAGGCCACCAGCGCCACGAGGAGGCCGTAGACCGTGAGGAAGGCGCCGATGCCGCGCAGGAAGCCGGTCGACAGGTCCAGCAGGTCGCCGACCGGACCGGCGCCGAGCAGGTAGATCAGCCCGTTGCCGGTGGTGATCACGGCGTCGAGGGCGAGGAACACGCGCAGCGGCTTGGCCGCGGAGGCGGAACCGAGGTCCGTGCGCTGCGCCGCGGTCTGGTAGGTCGTCATGAGAGCTCTCCTGTGAGTCCGTTGAACACGGGGGAGGGTGCGCCCGGGGGCGTACGGGTCCGGGCGCGGACATCTCCCCGAGCGTGGCAGCAGCCGCTGACAGCGCGCTTACACGCGAGCACCCTCGCGGTACGAAAACGGAATCCGGGGGGCGGTGCCGGGACGCCGGCGGATGACAGCGTGGAGTCAGCCTCCTGTCAGCGGCCCCTGGCAGAGTCATGGGTGTCGGAAGGAGCGGCCCGGAGGAAACCGGACGCCGGCCCCCGGCGAGGAGAGGTACCCGAAGCGGCCCAACGGGGTCCGGGCACACGCCCGGTCGGGTCTTCACGGCCCGCGCAGGTTCGAATCCTGCCCTCTCCGCACGACCGCAACGAGGAGGAGTACGCCCGACATGGCAGACCGAGCCACCGGCACGGCCCCCACCAGGGCCCTGATCGTCGCGAACCCCGCCTCCGGCAGCCACAGCCCGCGGCTGGTACGGGAGATCGCCGACCTGTGCGGAGCCCACCTGGAATCCACCGAGACCTATCTGACCACCGGCCCCGGCGACGCCACCGAGGTGGCGCGCGCGGCGGCCGGCGGCGCGGGCACGGCCCCCGACCTGATCGTCGCGGTCGGCGGCGACGGCACCGTGCGCGAAGTGGTGCAGGGTCTCGTCCTCCCCGGCGGGCACGCGGCCTCCCTGGCCATCGTGCCCGGCGGCACCGGCAACTCCGCCTACCGCATGCTCTGGGACGACTGCCCCTGGCAGGACGCCCTCAAGGCGGTCCTCACCGACAGCGGCCCCGGCGGCACCGCCCGCGCCCACCGCCTCGACGTCGCCCTGCTGCGCGAGACGGGCAACGCGGTCTTCCTGGGCTCCTGCAGCGGCGTGATCGCCGACGCCCTGATCACGGCCCGGGACGTCCCGCTCACCGGACGCGCCCGCTACGTCAAGGCGTTCGCCGACACCGCCGCCGCGTACCCCCCGTACCCGGGCCGGGTCACCGTCGACGGCCGTGTCGTCCACGAGGGCCCCACGGTCCTGGCCAACGTCGGCGGCGGCCCCTACCGGGGCGGCACCTACCGCGTCCTGCCCGAGTCGCGGCTGGACGACGGGCTGCTCGACGTCTGCGTCATCGGCGGTGACGTCCCCGCGTCCCAGGTCCCCGAACTCACCCGGACCGCCGCCCACATGCGGCACCCGGCCACGGTCTACGCGCGCGGCCGCACCGTCGTCGTCGAGCGGACCGACGGGCAGCGACTGCCCCTGGAGCACGACGGCGAGTACCAGCAGGGCATCGGCACCACCGCGACCTTCGAGGTCCGCGCGGGAGCCCTGTCCGTCTGGGCCCCGGCCGAACTGCCCTGACCGAGCCGCCTGACCGGCCGGTCCGGGCCCGCCCGGGCCGGCCGCCCACCCAGACTTGGCGCCACCGGCGTCAATATTTCGGAAAAACGATACGAAGTTGGAGTCAGCATGAGCGACCTCACCGGTCTCGCCACCCGCTACCTGGCCGCCTGGAACGAGACGGACGCCGAGAAGCGCGCGAAGGCCGTCGCGGAGCTGTTCACCGAGGACGCTCCCTACACCGACCCGCTGGCCGCCGTCACCGGTCACGAGGGCATCGCCGCGGTCTTCGCGGGCGCCCAGGAGCAGTTCAAGGGCCTGCTCTTCGAGCTGCACGGCACCGTGGACGCGCACCACAACCTGGCCCGCTTCCAGTGGGCCCTGGTCACCGAGCCCGGCGCCGAGCCCATCGCGATCGGCTTCGACGTGATCGAGACCGCCGAGGACGGCCGCATCAAGGGCGTCTACGGCTTCCTCGACAAGGTCCCGGCCGCCTGATCGAGCACCGGGTCACCCCGGTGGGGGAGCGGTGGGCACCCGCCCGCCGCTCCCCGCCCCCGTTTCCCCCGCACCTCTCGTACCTCTCCTCGTACCTCTCCTCGTACCTCCTCCGACAAGGGGCGTGTCAGCCATGGTGGATGTCCTCGGCCCCGACCTCGTGCGGGCCCTGTGCGAGGAGTGGGCGGTCCCACCGGACGCGCGCCCGGTCCCGTACGCCCCGAGCCGCGCCGACCACCCCGGCACGGCGCGCACCCCCTTGCAGCGGCTGTCCCGCTGGGCCGCCGCCCTCCACCCGGACGACATCCCCTGCCGGGTGCTGAAACTGGCCGCCAGCCAGGTGCTGTCGCAGGTCGCCTCCATCCGGGCCGGCCTGGAGCACCCGCTGGGCCGCCAGCTCATCTCCGCGTTCGGCCACCCCGTGCAGAGCGATCCCAAGAACGCCGCCGGGGTCCTCGCCGCCCTGGGCTCCTGGCTCAACCTCGACGACACCGCCTACGCGGGCCACCTGTCCAACTCCACCGTCGCGGTGCCGCTCGCCTTCGCCTACGCCCGCCGCCTCGACGGGCTGTCGCTGCTGACCGCCGTCGTGGCCGCCAACGAGTGCGCGGCCCGCCTGACGGCCGCCGCCACCCTGGGCCCGCTGCGCGGGCAGAGCGCGGTCCACACCCATCTCGCCGGCGCCGTCGCGGGCCGGCTGCACGCCGAGCGGGCCCCGGCCGCGCTGTGGGAGAACGCCTTCGGCCTCGCCTTCGCCATGCCCAACTGGCCGCTGATGCGCGCCTTCCTGGCCAGCGACGCGCGGCTGTTCAACACCTTCACCCCGGTGCGCACGGCCATGGACGCCTGTGACGCGGCCGAGGCCGGGCTGCGCGGCGCGCCGGACATCATGGAGCACCAGGACGGCTTCCTGGCCCGCTTCTCCACCGTGCCGCTGCCCGATGTGATCACGGAGGGCCTCGGCCGGCGCTGGCACACCGAGACCCTGTCGTTCAAGATGCACCCGGGCGGCCCGGGCATCGACGCGGCCGTGGACTGCGCCGCGGACATCCACCGGGTGCTGGGCTCGCTCCACCCGGACGACGTCGAGGAGATCGTCGTCGAGGCCTCGCTGTACACCCTGTTCGCGGGGAAGCGCGCGGCGACGTATGTGACGGGCCCGGGATCGCCGCTGGGCGCGCTCGTCCTCGACATCCCCTACCCGGTGGCGACGACGCTGCTGACGGGGCACTTCGGGGTGGAGGACTTCTCCTCGCCGCGGGTGGACGAGCGGCGGCGCTGGCAGCTGGCCGGACGGGTGCGGCTGGAGCACGACGAGCACATGACCCGGGAGCTCTTCCGCTCCGAGGCGCCCTTCGGGGAGGCGGTCCGGGAGGCCGGCCCGCGGGCCACGCCGTGGCTGCGGGACTTCGGCGGCGACGCGCTGGTCGATCTGGTCGGCTCCGTGGAGAGGGAGGAACGCGACTTCTCCCGGTCCACGAAGGCCACCGGCGCGCGGGTCACCGTGCGGCTGAGGGACGGCCGGACCGTGACCCGGGAACGGCTCATCCCCCTCGGCGCCGCCGGCCCCGACACCCGTGCCCGGCACGGGCAGCTGGTGCGCGAGAAGTTCCTGGCGGTCGGCGGATCGCCCGAGGTCGCCGAATCCGTGGGGCGGTTGCACCGGATGAGGGCGCGGGGAGTACGCCGGTGGGTGGAGGCCGCGCTCATGGACTGAGCCGGCCGTCGGCGGGAGGTCAGTTCCGGCCGCGCAGCACGGTGTCGAGGATCTCGCGGGTGCGCTCGACGACGTCGGCGCGGTCGTCCAGCACCCAGGAGATGTGCTGGGCACCGAAGACCGCGGACCGCAGCACCCGGGCCAGGACATCGGGGCGGGTGCCCGCGGGGAGTTCGCCGTCCCGCTCGGCCTGCACCAGCAGCTCCTCGATCAGCTGCGTGAAGTGGACGTACGGCATCGGCATCTCGACGCCGATGTTCTGACGCTCGATCTGCAGCCGGGCGCCGGCCTGGGTGATGGGGTCCTCGCGGAAGGAGAGGGCGGCGAGCATGAGCAGGTCGTCGACCTTCTGCAGCGGCGTCCGGTCGGACTCCAGGGCGGGGCGCATGACCGTGGAGAGGAAGCGGTAGAACTCGTCGGTCACCGCGACGGCGAGCGCCTCCTTGCTCCCGAAGTGGAAGTAGACGGCACCCTTGGTCATGCCGGCCCGGTCGGCGATGTCGATGATCGTGACGTCGGGGAACCCCCGGTCGGCGAAGGCCTTCGCCGCCGCGTTGAGGATCACCCCGCGCGTGCGGACGGCGCGCTCCTGCTTCAACTGCGGTGCCCGGTCAGGCCCGGACACCGCCTTGCGCGAGAGTCGCTTGTGCCCGTTTCGCTGGTCGTTGTCGACCTTCATCTCATCTCTCCGTACTGTGCGGTGCTCATGGCTCTGGTGCTCTGTTGTGCTCCTGCTTCACTCTCGCCCCTTGTAATATACCTTCTCAAAGGTATATTTGTTCTGCAGCACCCCGGACTCGAACGTTAGTTCCACCAGTGTGGCTCGTTGATTTGGGTGGAGGGATCATGCAGCAGCGCTCAGTGGTACCGATGGATGGTGTCGGCCTCTATGCCGACCCGGACACCGGATCCGTCGGTACTCCCCAACTCACTTTCCTGCAGCCTATCTCCCGGCAGCTGGTCCATAGGGCGGCTGTCGCCGAGGTGTTCGTCACGGACGGAATCCGTGAGGACGACGGCGGTTTCGTGGTAGCGGCGCAGTGGCCCCGCGACCACGCGCTCTATCATCCGGACGGCAACGGCCTGGCCGACCCCCTCCTGTTCGCGGAGACGATTCGTCAGGCTGTTTTCTACCTGGCCCACGCCTGGTTCGGCATCCCCATGGGCTATCAATTCGTCGTCAGACACTTGAACATAGAGATCACGGAGCCCGCGTCGCTGCGCGTCGGCGGTGCTCCGCTGCCTGTCCTCCTGGAGGTCAGGTGGGCGTGGGACGGCAAGCGGCCCCGCCGGTACGGCATGTGTGTCGAGGTCGAGCTCGTGGTGGACGGCCGGGTGTGCGGCCGCGGCGATCTGAGAGGGTTCGCGGTGGACGCCAGAAGCTACTCCATGCTGCGCGAGCTGTCCAGGAGGCCCGGGCCCGACGAGGGTGCGGAGCAGCCACGCGGGCGCGGCACCGAACCACCCCACCGGGTGGGCCGGTTGCGCGACAAGGACTGCGTGGTGGCCCCGGATCCGGAGAGCGACGCGTGGCTGTTGCGTCCCGACCCGGACCACGCGGTCCTCTTCGACCACCCCACCGACCATCTGCCCCTCATGGCGATCCTGGAGGGTTTCCGTCAGCTCGGCCACCTCCTGGCCCACGAGGCCGGCGCCCCGGACGGCGACGGGAGGTACGTGCTCACCGGGGCCGCGACGGAGTGCCTGGCCTTCGCCGAGTGGGGCGAACCGGTGCGGCTGGTCGTGGAGGAGTACACGGTGGCGCCGGACGCCTCGGTGCGGATGCGGATCGCCGCCGTGCAGGGGGAGTCCCGGGTGGCCGCGACCACGCTCGAGTGGGCCCCGGCACCGGGCACGACCGTTCCCGGCACCGCGCGGCACGTCGTCTGCGAGGCCGGCCTCTGACGGCCGGTCCGACGGCCGGCGCACCGCCGGCCACCGGTGAACGGCCGTCCGTGCGGGGGCCGCTCAGCCCGACGCGGCCAGGGTCCGCGTCAGCATCCCCCACATGGTGTCCACCCGGTCGGCCGTGTCGTCGCGGCCGCTCGCGGTCGCCAGGTAGTGCGAGCCGAAGACAACGGACATCACCAGGTCGGTGACCGCCTGCGGCGGGAGCCCCGGGTCGAGGTGTCCCTCGTCCTGGATCTCGCGCACCAGCTGCCGGGTGCTGTTCAGGACGTCGTGGAAGGCGCGCGGGGGCTCGATGTCCGCGCGGGCGGTCTCGACCGCCAGCCGGAGGGCCGCCCGGGCCCGGACGTCCTTCTCGAAGAGCTCGGCCAGGGAACGGATCAGACGGCCGAGCCGGTCCAGCGCCGGGTCGCCGGACTGCCGGGCGTCCTCCAGCAGGACCCCGGTGGCGGAGTCCAGATGGCCGGCCATGACCGTGGCGAGCTCCTCCTTGGAGGAGAAGTGCCCGTAGACGGCGCCCTTCGTCAGGCCCGTGCGGTCGGCGACGTTCTGCAGATTGGTCCGGGCGTAGCCGTGTTCCGCGAATTCGTGCGCGGCCGCCTCCAGCACTTGGTCGTACGTACGTAGGGCGCGCGCCTGCCTGGCCACGGTGCGCCTCCTTCGAAGGGGTCGGGACGGATGGTTGTCGCACAGCAGAAGTGATCCAGGCACGGAACATACCTGCATGAAGGAATTATAGTTGTGATCCGAGGAGTCCACTACATGTTCCAACCGCAGCACGCACCGCGCCGGGCCGACGGGGCCGAAGCCCCGCTGCTCGCCGACGCGCTGGAGGCCACGGCCTCCGCGACCTGGAACGCGGCCGAGGCCGAGCGCGGCCGCCGGCTCGATCCGGACACGGTACGCGCCCTGACGGACGCGGGGTTCGCCCGGTACTTCGTACCCCGTGCTTGGGGCGGACGCGAGGGCACCTTCACCGAGCTGCTCGACGGTGTCGCCGCGGTGGCGGGCGGCGACGCCTCGGCCGCCTGGTGCGGGGCGCTGTGGGCCGCCCACGGCCGGTTCGCCGCCTTCCTGCCCGCCCAGGGGCAGCGCGACCTGTGGTCGCACACCCCGGACGTCCGCATCGGGGCCTCGGTGACCCCCTCCGGCACCGCCGTCCCGCTCGACGACGGCTGGCTGCTGAGCGGGGAGTGGGAGTGCGTCAGCGGAGTGGACCACGCCGACTGGGTGCTGCTCGCCGCGGTCACGGCGTCGGACACCGGACCCGTGCCCCGGCTGCTGGCCGTGCCCCGGGACGACTTCACCGTCCGCGACTCCTGGCACAGCACGGGACTGCGCGCCACCGGCAGCAACACCGTCGTCACCGACGCCGCGTACGTCCCCTCCCACCGCTCGCTGCTCCTCGCGGACCTGCTGCGGGGCGCGAGCGGACCGGGCCGGTCCCGCTGCCACACGGTGCCGGGCCACCTGGTCAGCGGCCTCATCTTCTGCGCCACCGCGCTCGGCGCCGCCGAGCGGGCGCTGGACGTCTGGTCGGCGTGGGCGGCGCGGACGATCGCCGCCGCCGGCGGAGCAGGGGGGAGCGAGCGGTCGCTGCACCGCACCCTCGCCCGTTCGGGCAGCGACATCGAAGCCGCCCGGCTCCTGCTGACGGCCGCCGCGGCGCGGGGGGACGCGGGACCTGTCACGGAGCGCACCGTCGCCCGCAACCAGCGCGACGCCGCGGCCGCCGCCGACCTCCTGGTCAAGGGCGTCGAACGGCTCTTCCGCACCGGCGGCATCCACGCCCGGGTGGACGGCGAGCTCCAGCGGTGCTGGAGGGACGTCCACACCGTCGCCGCCCACGGTGTGCTCAACACCGAAACCGCGGCCGCCGCGTACGCCGCGGCCGTCCTGTCCGAGTCCGGAACCGTCATGGAGGCATCCCTTGGAACGGCGTGAGCGTCTGGTCTTCTGCGACGTGGACGAGACCCTGATCACCTGCAAGAGCCCCATCGACTTCCTCCGGTTCTATCTGGCGGGCCGGTACGGGGCCGAGGGCACGTTACGGGCCCGGGAGCTGCTGGACGGACTGCTCGCCCGGGTGGCCGGCGGCCTGTCCCGGGAGGAGGCCAACCGCGCCTACTACCGCACCTGGCGGGGCGAGCCGGCCGCCGCGGTCGAGGAGGCGGCCCGCCGCTGGCTGGCCGAACGCGCCGGCGACGAGGACTTCTTCATCGCCGAGACCCTCGTCCGGCTGATCCGGCACCGCGCCGAGGGAGCGGTCCTCGCCCTGGTCTCCGGATCGATCCCGGCCCTGCTGGCGCCGCTGGCCGAGGCGGTCGGCGCCGCCCACGTGCTCGCCGCCCGCATGGAGCGCTGCGGCCCGGTCTTCACCGGGCGGCTGCTCGGCGAACCCGTCATCGGGGAGGGCAAGCGCACCGCGGTCCGGGAACTGCTGGCCCGCTACCCGCACATCGACCCGGCGGACTGCTTCGGCTACGGAGACCACATCTCCGACCTGCCGATGCTGCTGGAGGTCGGGCACCGCGTCGCGGTCGACGAGCTGTCCGGCCTGGGCCGGGCGCTGGCGGACGCGGAGCGGCCGGCCGGGGCCGGCGGCCGCTGACCGGCCGACCGCGCGAGCACGGCCGTACGGGCCCCCGGGGACGACACCCCCGGGGGCCCGTACGGCCGTCATCCCGTCATCCCGTCTTCCCGTCCGTCATCCCGTCATCCGGCCAGGAAGGCGCACAGGTCCGTGCCGAGCCGGTCGGCGTGGGTGGCGAAGAGGCCGTGCGCCGCGCCCTCGTAGGTCACGAACGTGCTGTCCGGCACCAGCTCGGCGGTCCGTACGCCGCACAGCCCGTAGGGGGCGGCCGCGTCGGCGTCGCCGTGGACGATCAGCGTGGGCACGTCGACCTTGGCGAGCTCGGCCCGCTGGTCCGTGGTGAACAGCGTGCGGTAGACCTCCACGTTGGCGCGGGGGGAGGAGTCCAGAGCCGTCCGCACCAGCCAGTCGGTCAGTTCCGGGGAGACGGTGTCACGCCCGTCGGCCCCGGCGCCGCCGAGGAACGCCGCCGTGCCGGCGGCCGTCCACGCGGGCCGGTCCCGTTCCAGCGCCGCCGCCATCTCCTCGAAGAGCGCGAGGTCGACGCCGTCGGGGTTGTCCTCGGCCCGCATCACGAACGGCGTCGTCGGGGAGACGAGCGCCAGCCGTGTGACGCGCTCCGAGCCATAGCGGGCCAGGTAGCGCACCGCCTCGCCGGCGCCCGCCGCGTAGCCGACCAGGGCCGCGTCGCGCAGGTCCAGCTGGTCGAGCAGGTCCGCGAGGTCACCGGCCAGCGTGTCGTAGTCGTAGCCCTCCCACGGCCAGTCCGACAGACCGCAGCCCCGCCGGTCGTAGGTGACGCAGCGCAGTCCGTGCCGGACGAGGCGGGGCGCCTGGAACTCCCACATCCGGGAGTTCAGCATCGCCGCGCCGAGCAGGACCACCGGCCGTCCGGTGCCCCAGTCGTTGTAGAAGAGGTGCGTTCCGTCCCGTGTGCTGACGAATGGCATGGCGGCCTCCGGGCCGTAGCAGGGGGTGACGGGCGCGGGGGGGGGGGGGGGGGGGGGGGGGGGGGGGGGGGGGGGGGGGGGGGGGGGGGGGGGGGGGGGGGGGGGGGGGGGGGGGGGGGGGGG
>NZ_JBWKFM010000049.1:21873-31345 GCF_056434285.1 Streptomyces sp. NPDC044063 | reverse complement strand
CCCGGAGGGGGACCAAGCAGAGGGGGGGCCTCTTACTGTGACACGACAACAAACAAAAAGGAACCCTCCCACCCCCCCCCCCCCCCCTCTTCTCCCCCCCCCCCCCCCCCCCCCCCCCCCCCCCCCCCCCCCCCCCGATCCGCGGGTCCAGCTCCACCGGGCCCTCGGCGGCGAACGGCAACCGCGCCGCGCCACCGTCGGGAGAGGCGTCGCCCGGACCCTCTCCGTCGGGCTGGAGCCACAGCAGCCCGGGCGCGGAGGCCTGGCCCAGCACCTCGGCGGCACCCGGCTCGTCGCCCACCGCGGCGACGAGCACCACCTGCGTGCCCTCCTGGCGCAGGGCGTTCACCGCCTGCGCCGTGTCCTCGGCGCGAGCGGCCGGCACCACGGTGAACCGGTCGCCGTACCACCGGGCGAATTCCTCCTGGAGCCGCGCACGGCGGATCGGGTCGGGGTCGGCGAGGACGATGGCGTGGGTCAGGGTGGTGGGGTTCTGCTTCCGTGTTCTCGTCATGGGCCCTTCGTTCCTCCGGCAGCCGAGCAATCCTGAGCGCTACGCCACTCCGCCCGCCCCACGGCCTGGACGACCTCACCCCGAGCGTTCGCTCTGCTCGGGGTATCCGTGCCCTCTCCCCAGGAAACAGCGCCTCCACCGAAGTCACCCGGACAGCCGAACGGGCTCGCCGGCCCCTGCGGCGCGACGCACGCGTGCCCACACACGGCGAAGCCCCTCTCCCGAGGAACAGGAGAGGGGCGAGAGATCACTTCTTGCGGCGCTTGCGGGGCGCGGGCACCATCGGCGCCTCGGTCTCGCGGGCAGCGGCGAAGAAGGGCGCCATGGCCTCCTCGTACTGCTTCAGGGACTCAAGCCCCAGGTCGATCTCGAGCCACTTGGGCACCTGGATTTCCTTGATCTCCGTCATCGGGGAACCGTCCTCGTCCACCTCCCCGGTCAGGTCCTCCATCTCCTCGACCACCGTCACGGCGAACTTGACCGTGGTCAGCTTGTCGGTCACCTCGGGGGCGAGGTCGTCGAAGTCGATCCGCTGGACGTAAATCGTCGTCGTGATCGTCTGACCGCCGACCTCGATCGTCTTTACGCCTTCTTCCACGTTGGGCTGACCCTTGTGGGATTCGTCTACCTCAATGAATTTGGTGCCCATGAACGGCGCCTCTCCTTTTGCCGGTGCGGTGCTCAAAGTCTAGTGGAACAAGGGCTTCTGACGCCAATTCAGGAAACGCGTCGCCCGTTGCCGGCCGGCAACGGGCGTAAACCGGGCGGACGGGGAGGGAAGGGACTTTCGAAATTCACCGACGGTTCGACCGCGATCCTTTTCGCTATCGGAGGCCCGAATTGTGTCCGGGTTGTCGGCGACGAGGACGGAGGCGAGGAGCGGGCCGAGAACAGGGCGCGTTCCGGCCGTCGCACCCCGTTCCGGGTGCGGGGGTCGGTCGGCAACCGGGGGGAACCGGAGCCCTTCGCCACGAGGGGACTTGGCGGAGAGGCGGCGCTCAAAGCCCATGACGGTGGCGTCGGTGGCCTGCGTTGCGTGCCCTGCGGCAGCGGACGTCGTGGCGCGCGCATACCCGTGTGCGCGCCGCGTCGGCCGAAGCATCGAGGTGATGCTCCGGATGTACGCCAAGATGCCGGCAGATGCCCGGGAGCGTGCGAACAAACAGATAGAGGAGGCCGTGCAGGAGTGGAAGGAGGGAGAGGGATCTCGACGGAAATGTAGATTGGGCGCAAGAATTGGGCCCGGTGCGGGTTGCCTGGCGGATCCGGTCGTAGTGATCAAGGCTCCGGTTCCCTGCGCCCACGCAGGATGAAAGCCCGCATTGTGGCTCGGAATGCGACTGAAGACGGGTGTAACTCGTCTGCGGCTGCTGTACCTTCCGGGCCTGACCCGTTCGGCGAAGGTGGCGCAAGCGGAGCGTCGAGCGTTCCTGGTGACCTCGTCGCTTGTCGTCGTCCTGGCCCAGCAGGGCCAGGGTAGGCCCGGTGAGTCGAACCTCAGACTGGTGTGACAATCCCACTCATGACCGGTGAACCCCTGCAGATTTCGCTTCAGCAGCTCCGCCACGCCTTCGACGTGGTGCTCCGGGGGGTGGAAGCGTCGGCTGGCCCCACCGTAACGCTCGATGAGGAGTACTTCTGGTCCGTCCCGGGCGATGAGCTCTACGACGTCCTCAACGAGCCGAAGACACTCACGATCGGGCAGCTGTCGGAATCATGGCAGCACCTTGACAACCTGCTCGCCAACCCGGACCAAGCCGTGGGCTACCACCTCGTGTGGCTTGCCGACGTCATCCGAGCGATCGGTCAGGAAATCCCCTGAAGGCTGCCGGGAGTCCATCGCCGTTGGACTCGTCGGCAGGCCCTGGGGCACACATGCCGGCCAGGCTGTCAGCTCCAGCGGCTGTACATGGTCTCCGGCCGGACGTGGCCAACTGCTCGCGGAAAGGGCCCCCGACCCCGCTCCCGCGCAGGTCGGAGCCCTGGCTTTTTTCTCCTGGTGGTACAGCAGTGGCACCCATGCCGACCAGAGCAAAGAGCAGTTGGCGCGGCCTTCTGGCGGGGCTGGTCCGGAGATGGCCCGGATCTTGGTGCGTGCGGTGCTCGGCGACAGCGGTGATCGGGAGGAGCGGCCAGGGTTACTAGGCCTTGCTCCACCCGGCTGTGCTGGAATACGAGTCAAGCAAGTCCACCACGAAGACCAGGGTCGAGCCCGGCGGGATCAACGGCGAGGGCGATTGCTTGCCGTAGCCGAGACGCGGGGGAACGATGATCTCGCGCCGACCACCGACCTTCATCCCCCTCACCCCCCGGTCCCAGCCCTTGATCACCCTGCCACTGCCCAGGGCGAACTTGAACGGCTCGCCCCGGTCCCAGGAGGCATCGAACTCCTTCCCGGACTCGAAGGTCACCCCGACGTAGTGGACCCTGACCACCATGCCCGGCTGCACCTCAGGCCCGTCCCCGACGACCAGGTCCCGGATGGTCAGCTCGGTAGGAGCTTCACCTTCCGGAACTTCGACCTCGGGCTTCGTCAGTTCACTCATTGCAGCCTCATCACTCTCTGTCGAAAGCCCCCGCACGGACCAGCCGGACACGTGGGCACCTCATGCAGCGGATGGTCACGCTACCGAGAATGCCGATTTCCGGAGCACACCAAATCCAGCGGCCACGCGTGATGATCTGTCGCATAGCCGATGAACGCGACTCCGCAAGCACGGCTCACGCAGCAACCGCCGGAACGACACGAGGCACAGACGGCTGCCCGGCACGCTGCGAGATGCCTTGATTCGCTCGGCCGACGGTCCGGCGCCATGGCGGAGCACCGCATGTCGACCACGTCGTGGATCAGCCCAACAATGACCGCCCGGGGCGCGGCGAGGGTGCCTGTCCTGAGACCGCGTTGGTCACGCAAAGCCGACATTGGTCCGTGTGACAGTCTTAAGCCATGCTTCGCGACCACCTAGCTCACTACGGCACGTCCGCAGATGGACGGCTCTTCCGGAGCGGCCGCGACCTGCACGTCCAGTCCGGCGCCTACAACAAGGCCTGGAAGAACGCCCGCGAAACCGCCCTGACGTAGCAGGAACAGACCTCCCTGGCCGCCAAACGCCCCTACGACCTCCGCCACGAGGGCATCTCCTTCTGGCTCCACTCCGGCGTCGACCCCGCCGAGTGCGCCCGCCGCGCCGGCCAGGGCCGCGCGCGCCGCGCCTTGCGCGGCGGATGCCTTGATCAGAGTAGGGATATTTGGTCGTGCCAGGTTTGGTCCGCGGCTGGTCCGGAACAGCTGGTCAGGCATGGGACAGCGGTGGGACAAGGTGGTACGTACATCACATCGCGGGCCGCCCGACACTCGGCGCCCGGCTGCTCGCAGAAAGGGCCTCCGACCCCGCTCCCGCGCAGGTCGGAGGCCCTTTCTTATCCCCTAGAAGAGCCCCAGCCGCTTCGCCGAGTAGCTCACCAGCAGGTTCTTCGTCTGTTGGTAGTGCGACAGCATCATGCGGTGGTTCTCGCGGCCCATGCCTGATTGTTTGTAGCCGCCGAAGGCGGCGTGGGCCGGGTAGGCGTGGTAGCAGTTGGTCCAGACTCGGCCTGCTTGGATGGCTCGGCCCGCGCGGTAGGCCGTGGTGCCGTTGCGGGTCCAGACGCCCGCGCCCAGGCCGTAGAGGGTGTCGTTGGCCAGGGTCACCGCGTCGTCCAGGTCGGTGAAGGAGGTGACGGCCACGACCGGGCCGAAGATCTCTTCCTGGAAGACGCGCATGCTGTTGTCGCCCTCGAAGATCGTGGGCTGGACGTAGTAGCCGCCTTCGAGTTCGCCGTCGAGGTGGGCGCGGGCGCCGCCGGTGAGGGTGCGGGCGCCTTCCTGGTGGGCTATGTCGAAGTAGGAGAGGATCTTCTCCAGTTGGTCGTTGGAGGCCTGGGCGCCGATCATCGTCTCGGTGTCCAGGGGGTGGCCCGGGCGGATGAGTTCGGTGCGGGCCACCGCGGCCTCCAGGAAGGCCGCGTAGTGGCCGCGCTGGATCAGGGCCCTGGACGGGCAGGTGCAGACCTCGCCCTGGTTGAGGGCGAACATGGTGAAGCCCTCGAGGGCCTTGTCGAGGAAGTCGTCGTCGGCGGCCGAGACGTCGTCGAAGAAGATGTTGGGGCTCTTGCCGCCCAGTTCGAGGGTGACCGGCTTCAGGTTCTCCGACGCGTACTGCATGATCAGGCGGCCCGTCGTGGTCTCGCCGGTGAAGGCGATCTTCGCCACGCGGGGGCTGGACGCCAGCGGCTTGCCCGCCTCCGCGCCGAAGCCGTTGACGACGTTGACCACGCCCGGCGGGAGCAGGTCCGCCACGAGTTCCAGCCAGACGTGGATCGAGGCCGGGGTCTGCTCGGCCGGCTTCAGGACGACCGCGTTGCCCGCCGCCAGGGCCGGGGCCAGCTTCCACGCCGCCATCAGGAGCGGGAAGTTCCAGGGGATGATCTGGGCCACCACGCCCAGCGGCTCGTGGAAGTGGTACGCGACCGTGTCCTCGTCGATCTCGGAGAGCGTGCCCTCCTGGGCCCGCAGCGCGCCCGCGAAGTAGCGGAAGTGGTCGACGGCGAGCGGGATGTCCGCGGCCAGCGTCTCGCGGACCGGCTTGCCGTTCTCCCAGGTCTCGGCGACGGCGAGGAGTTCGAGGTTCTGCTCCATGCGGTCGGCGACGCGGTTCAGGAGGAGGGCGCGGTCCGCGGGCGAGGTGCGGCCCCAGGCCGGGGCGGCGGCGTGCGCGGCGTCCAGGGCGCGCTCGACGTCCTCGGCCGTACCGCGCGCGATCTCGGTGAACGGCAGGCCCGTCACCGGGGTGATGTTCTCGAAGTACCGGCCCTGCTTGGGCGGTACGTACTCGCCGCCGATCCAGTGGTCGTAGCGCGGCCGGAAGCTGACGATCGCCTCGGGGGAGCCCGGGCTGGCGTATCGGGTCATGGTGGCGACGCTAGCCGCGCGTGGGTTGCGCGAACGTTGCGCGCAACCGGCGCGCGCGGGACGCCACCGCGCTCCGGTGCGCCGCGCTCTCCGGTAAAGCCGCCAGCAGTCGTTCCCACGCCTCCAGGTCGTCCTCGCCCCACGGGCTGTCGGCCCACAGCTGGAGCGCCGTCGCGTCCCCGCCGGCCAGCACCGCGCGCCGCACCCGGTCCTCCAGCAGCCGCCGCAGCCGGCCCACCCCCGGCGCCTCCGATCCCGGCAGCAGCGGGCCCGCGTACGCGCGGACCGCCGCCCGCAGGTCACCGGCCGCCAGGTGCTCCTCCACCTCCGCCGCGTCCGTCCGCACCGCCTCCCGCAGCCGGTACGGGCGGGACGCCAGCAGGCCGTCCCCCACCAGCCGGCGCAGCCGCGACATCTCCGCGCGCAGCGTCACCATCGGCACCGCGCGGTCGCCGTACAGCGCCGCCGCCAGCCGCTCGCCCGTCAGGCCGTCCGGGTGGGCGGCCAGCAGCACCAGGATCTCGCTGTGCCGACGGCCCAGCCGTACCGGCCGACCGGCGGTCGTGAGCAGCGCCTCGTCCCGGCCGAGAGCCGACAGCGCGGTGCCCGGCTCCCGCGCGGCCTCCGCCAGCCGGGCCTCCGCCGCCCGCGCCGTCGCCCGCACCAGGGCCAGGCTGTGCGGCGCCGCCAGGTGATCGCCGCCGGTGATGTCCACCGCCCCCAGCAGCCGGCCCGTCGCCGGGTCGTGGACGGGAGCGGCCGCGCAGGTCCAGGGCTGGGCCCGGCGGGTGTAGTGCTCGGTGGCGAAGATCTGCACGGCGTGGTCGAGGGCCAGCGCCGTGCCCGGCGCGTTGGTGCCGGCGTGCCGCTCGTCCCAGCGGGCGCCCGGTACGAAGTTCATGCTCTCGGCCCGCTCGCGGACCCCCGCGTGGCCCTCCACCCACAGCATCCGTCCCGCCGCGTCGCACACCGCCAGCAGATGGGCCCCGTCGTCGGCGATGGACCCCAGGAGTTCGCGGAAGACCGGCATCGCGCGGGCCAGCGGATGCGCTCGGCGGTAGCTCTCCAGCTCTCCGTCGGTCAGCTCGACCGGCGCCAGGACGTCCGGCGTGCGCAGCGCCGCCGCCGAGCGGCGCCAGGACTCGGCGACGACCGTACGGACGGCCGGCCGCAGTTCTCCCGCCGTGACGAACGCCGCGTGCGCGGACCCGACCGAGCGGATCCGCTCGGCGGGATCGGTGCCGGACGCCATCGCCAGCCATGGGTCGACCACCTGGACCACCCTTCCGCCCGCCCCGTCGGCCGCTGCCCTTACCGGTCGCCCTCGCCGGTCGCCCTCGCCAGTCGCCGTCGCCGCTCGCACTCACCGCTCGCCGTCGCCGTCGCCGTCGCCGGAGCACGATATCGCTCAACTCCGGTGCCGTGGAGGGTTGTCGCGGGTACAACAGCGGCAGGGGAAGCTTGCGGTGCACACGTCACAACAGTCACGCTGCTCTCCCCGGCAACCCACCTCTCGCGAACGGAAGAACGACCGCCATGAGCAAGGTCTTCACCGACATAGCCGAACGTACCCTCGCCGCCTACGTGACCACGTTCCTCGGGCTCCTCATCGCCGACGGGTTCGACCTCACCAGCGTCTCCGCGATCAAGGCCGCCGCCATCGCCGCGCTCCCCGCGGCCCTCTCCGTGATCAAGGGGGCGATCGGCAGCCGCTTCGGCGACCGGAGCAGCGCCGCCTGGCTCCCGCACGGCCGCGGCGCAGGCCGGCGGAAGTCCTCGCGCGCCTAGCCCCCGGTCCCAGCCCTCCCGCCATCGCCACGCCCGGAGCGGAACGGGCCCTTTCGCACGGGGTGTGCGCGGCGCACCCTCGACCGTCCTTCGCACACGCTCCCGCGCCGGCCCCGTTCGCGGTTGACTCGGCTACGCGAGTCCCACTGGCGCGACGGGACCGGGTTCGCCGGTCATTCCCCCCGAGCCGGCGGCCCGCCGCCCCGTACCGCCGGGCGGACGGTACGGGGCGGAGCCGTGCGCCCGGGCGGGGGGTGGGGGTGGCGTCTTCGCGCCCCCGGTGTCGGGCCGCGCGGAGCGGGTGCAACGATGTCCCCGACATGAATGCAGGGCAGCAGACCGCACAGGGGCCGCGCGCGCTGCGAGCCGGGGTGTTCGCAGCGGTCTGCGTGCTGCTCGCGGCCCTGGGTCACGCTGTCATGTCCGGGACCACCGTGCCCTGGTGGGCCGTCGCCGTCGCCCTGACCGGGACGGCCGGCTGCGCGTGGTTCCTCGCGGGCCGGGAACGCGGCCCCCTGCTGATCACGCTCGCCACGGTGGGCGCCCAGACGGGGCTGCACTTCTTCTTCGCGCTCGCCCAGAACGTCGCGTCCGCCGCCGTCACGGCCCGGGCCGGCCCCACCGCCGTCCCACCCCTGCCCGGCGACGCCACCTGCGGGGGCCTCCCCCCGATGCCCGCCGGCGGGACGGGCGACGGCGGCGGCATGAGCGCCTCCGCCGCCGCCATGGACCACACCATGGCCATGGGCGGCATGCACGCCGGCCACGGCGCGCTCGGCATGTGGTCGGCCCACGTGCTGGTCGCCCTCGTCTGCGGACTGTGGCTCTCCGGCGGCGAACAGGCCGCCTTCCGCCTCGGCCGCACCCTCGGGGCCCGGCTCTTCGCGCCGCTGCTCCTCCTCTTCCACGACGTACCGGTCCGCCCCGGCCCGCCCCGCGTCCGCGCCTCCCACGAGCGCGCCGCGCAGCGGCTGCGGCAACTGCTCTACGCCCACGTCCTCGCCCAGCGGGGTCCTCCGGCGGCCCTCGTCGCCGTCGCCTGACGGCGACCGACCAGGCCGTTTCACGTCACCGGGACCGCCCGCCCCCGCACGGCCGGGCGCCCGGACTCCAGGAAGGACCCAGGGCGATGACCCCTGCCCTCATCCAGGCCGGCCCACGGCACACCGCATGCCCGCCGGCAGCTTCATCCGTACGCCCCGAGGCCCCGGCCCACGGGAGCCGCCGGACCTCACGCGAGGTCCAGGACCGCCGCCAGCTCGGCGAGCCGGCGGGCCCGCTCGCCCCACTCGCGGCAGTCGTCGCACTCCCGCAGGTGCTCGTCGAGTGCCGCGCCGGAGACCTCCGGTGGCAGCTCCTCGCCGTCGACGCGGGCGGACAGGGCGGTACGGAACTCACTGCAATGCACCCCGCCATCGTCCCCGGCGCCCGCCGCGCGCCGCGCACCGCCCCCCGCGCGGGAGGCCGTCGTGCGTGACGACGAGACGGTGACCGCCTGGGCGCTGGCCGCGCGCGGCGGCGACGCCGACGCGGTGGAGCGCTTCATCCGCGCCACGCAGAACGATGTCCGGCGCTACGTGGCCCGGCTGAGCAACGACCCCCAGGGCGCGGACGACCTCGTGCAGGAAACGTTCCTGCGCGCCCTGCGCTCGCTGCCGCGCTTCGAGGGCCGTTCGTCGGCCCGCACCTGGCTGCTGTCCATCGCCCGCCGTACGGTCGTGGACCGGCTGCGCTTCCAGGCGGCCCGCCCCCGGCTGTCCGACACGGACGACTGGCAGTCCGCCGCCGAACGCACCCAGTCGGCCGAGCTGCCCGGCTTCGACGAGGGCGTCGCCCTCTCGCAGCTGCTCGACCGGCTGCCCTGCGAGCGGCGCGAGGCGTTCGTCCTCACCCAGATGCTGGGGCTGCCGTACGCGGAGGCCGCGATCGTCGTCGGCTGCCCGGTCGGCACGGTGCGCTCCCGCGTGGCGCGGGCGCGCGAGGCGCTGATCGTGCAGCTGGAGACGGCCGAACGCGACGTACGGGCGCGCGCCGCGCAGGCGTCCCCGCGGCCCACGCGGCCCGCGGGCGTACGCGCCCCGGCGCCGGCGGCGCGGGTCCCGGCGCTCGCCGGCTAGCGCGTACGCGTACCGGAAGCCGGAGGAACGGCGCGGGGGGGGGGGGGGGGGGGGGGGGGGGGGACGCCCCCCCCCCCCCCCCAACCCCCCCCCCCCCCCCCC
>NZ_JBWKFM010000049.1:20329-21866 GCF_056434285.1 Streptomyces sp. NPDC044063 | reverse complement strand
ACCACCGATACGCAACGGCTCGACGACGGAGGCAGGCGGGAATGGCGGTGCCCAATAGGCACAAAAAACCCCCCCCCCCCCCCACAACCAACCCCCCCCCCCCCCCCCCCCCCCCCCCCCCCCCCCCCCCCCCCCCCCCCGCATCCGGGCGCCCTCACGATCCCGGGCGTACGACCACCGCCTCGGCCCGGACCACCCCGCTGTCGCGGAAGCGCAGCACGAACGGCAGCCGCTCGCCCACCTGGAGCTTGGGCGGCCGGTAGACCATGATGTCCAGGCCGTGCGGGGACATCTCCAGCGTTCCGCCCGCGGGGACGGTCGCCGAGCGGACCATCCGCATCGAGCCGGCGCCGTTCCTCACGACCGTCCGGCTGAGCATCGCGCCGCCGGCCGTCGGCACGTCGACGCCGATCAGCTCGTCGGCCGCGTCACCCGTGTTGCGCAGCTTCACCATCGCCGCCGTGTTGTCCAGGCCGAACGGCAGCAGGACGCGGGCCTCCTCGACCGTGACCGACGCCGGCCGGCCCGCCGCGCCGGACGTCGTCCAGGCCGTCAGACCGCCGAGGGCGAGCGCGCACGCCGCCACCGGGACGAGGGCGGCACGGGCGGTACGGAGCAGGGCGGCCGCCGTGTCCTTGCCGGCGGTCAGGGCGCTCGGGGTGCTCGGGGCGTCCGTGGCGCCCGGAGTCTCCGTGGCGTCCGTCGTCTTCGTCGCCGGGGCCTTCACTGGTCGCCACCTCGTGCTCGGGCGGGCCGGCTCGGCCCGGTTCGTGGTCCGGTTCGCCGGCCGGCGCGCGCCGCCCCGGCCGGTCGCGGCTGCCAGCCGCGCAGCCGCAGGCTGTTGCCCACGACCAGGAGCGAGCTCGCGGACATCGCCGCCGCCGCGAGCATCGGGTTCAGCAGGCCGACCGCGGCGAGCGGCACGGTGACCAGGTTGTAGCCGAAGGCCCAGAGGAGGTTGGACCGCACGGTCACCGAGGTGCGCCGGGCGAGCCGGACCGCGTCGGCGAGCGCGCCCATGTCCTCGCGGACGAGCGTGACGTCCGCCGCCCCGATGGCGGCGTCCGTGCCGCCGCCCATCGCGATGCCCAGGTCCGCGCCGGCCAGGGCGGCGGTGTCGTTGACCCCGTCGCCGATGACCGCCACCCGGTGGCCGCGCTCCCGGAGCGTACGGACGAGCGCCGCCTTGTCCTCGGGGGTCGCCCGGGCATGGACCTCGGTGATGCCGAGCTCGGCGGCGACGGTACGGGCGGCCGCCTCGCCGTCGCCGGTGGCCAGCACGGGGCGCAGGCCGAGGCGCTTGAGGTGGTCGACGGCGCGGTAGCCGCCGGGACGGACGGTGTCACCGAGGGCGATGACGGCCCGGGGGGTGCCGTCGACGGTGACGAGGACGGGGGTGTGGCCGGCGCGCTCGGCGCGCCGGAGCGCGTCGGCGAGCGGGCGCGGCCATTCCGCCGGACCCTCGCCGCGGTGACCGGGCACCGTCGGGGCTCCGCCCCGGGCCCCGGGCGTGGTGCCGCCTGTCGTGCCGGCCCCG
>NZ_JBWKFM010000049.1:0-20231 GCF_056434285.1 Streptomyces sp. NPDC044063 | reverse complement strand
CGGCCTCAGCCCCGGCCCCGTCCGTCGTGTCGGCCCCGGGCGTGGTGCCGGCCTCGGGCTCAGCCCCGGGCGTGGCGCTGCCGACCCCGGCCCCGCCTGTCGTGCCGGCCCCGGCCTCAGCCCCGGCCCCGTCCGTCGTGTCGGCCCCGGGCGTGGTGCCGGCCTCGGGCTCAGCCCCGGGCGTGGCGCTGCCGACCCCGGCCCCGTCCGTCGTGCCGGCCCCGGCGGAGTCCCCCTCCGCCGCTCCGCCCCAACCGCCGGCCTCCGGGTTGAGCACCTCCACCACGTGGCCCTCCACCCGGGCCCGTACGCCCACGCCCGCCGTCGCCATGAAGTCCGTCGCGGGCGGCAGGGGGTCGGAGAGCCGCTCCCGCGCGTCGGAGACGATCGCGCGGCCCACCGGGTGTTCCGAGCCGGCCTCCGCCGCCGCCGCGAGGCGCAGCGCCTCCGCGTCGCCCGCTGTCTCCGTGACCGTCATCGAGCCGGTCGTCAGGGTGCCGGTCTTGTCGAGGACGACGGTGTCCACGCGGCGCAGGCCCTCCAGGGCCTGCGGGCCGCTGACCAGGATGCCCAGGCCCGCGCCGCGGCCGGTGGCGGCCAGCAGGGCGGTCGGGGTGGCCAGGCCCAGCGCGCACGGGCAGGCGACCACGAGCACCGCGACCGCCGCGGTGATCGCCGCCTGCGGGGCCGCGCCCGCGCCCAGCCAGAAGCCGAGGACGGTGACGGCCACGGTCAGCACGGCCGGTACGAAGACGCCCGCGACCGCGTCCGCGACACGCTGCACCCGGGCCTTGCCCGCCTGTGCCTCCTCCACCAGCCGGGCGATCCGGGCGAGCCGGGTGTCCGCGCCGACCGCCGCGGCCCGGACCTCCAGCAGGCCGCCGGAGTTCACCGCGCCGCCGACGACGGCCGAGCCCGGCCCGGCCTCCACCGGTGCGCTCTCGCCCGTCACCAGCGACAGGTCCAGCGCCGAGCTGCCCGCGACGACGACGCCGTCGGTGGCGACCCGTTCGCCGGGCCGGACGACGAAGACGTCGCCGACCCGCAGCCGTTCGATCGGTACGCGGCGCTCGGTGCCGTCGCCGTCCCGCAGGACCACGTCCTTGGCGGCGAGCGCGGCGAGCGCCCGCAGCGCCGAGCCGGTGCCGCGGCGGGCCCGCGCTTCGAGCAGCCGGCCCGTCAGGACGAACAGCGGCACGCCGACGACGGCCTCCAGGTACACGTCCGCCGTGTCGCCCATCGCCGAGGGCACCAGCGTGAACGGCATCGTCATGCCCGGCTCCCCGGCGCCGCCGAGGAAGAGCGCGTACGCCGACCAGAGGTACGAGGCCAGGACGCCGAGGGAGACGAGGGTGTCCATGGTGGCGGCCGCGTGCTTCAGACCGCGCAGCGCCCGCTGGTGGAACGGCCACGAGCCCCACACGGCCACCGGCGAGGCCAGGGCGAAGCACAGCCACTGCCAGTTGCGGAACTGCAGGGCGGGCACCATCGACAGCACCAGGACGGGCACCGCCAGCGTGGCGGTGACGGCCAGCCGGGTGAGCGCCGGCGCGTCGGGCCTGCCGTTCTCCTCCTCCGCCGGGGCGTCGGGCGCCGGGGGCTCGGGCGGTGCGGCGGTGAAGCCCGCGCCCTCGATCACGGCCACCAGGTCGGCGACGGTCACGGACGGCGGGTGGCTGACCCGGGCCCGTCCGGTGGCGAGGTTGACGGTGGCGCTCACCCCGTCCAGCCGGCCGACCTTCTTCTCGATGCGGGCCACGCAGGCCGCGCAGGTCATCCCGCCGACGATCAGCTCCGTCGTCAGGAGGGCGGGGTCCGTCGTCGCGGGCGTCGTGCTCGTCGTGGTCATCAGTGCCTCATCCCCGGCATGCCCGGCATCCCCGGCATGCCGTCCCCGTCCCCACCGGAACCGGCGCCCGGTCCGGAGCCGCCGTCACCGCCGGTGCGGTGCATGCCGGGCGACACGGGGCCGGCCGCCGAGCCCACCGCGTAGGACACGCCGAAGACGGCGGCCAGCAGCAGCACGAAACCGGTGAGGGTGGCGTACGGACGGAGAGGGGGGCGTGGTCGACGTGCGGTCATCGCCGCATCGTGACACGCCGCGAGCCGCCCGGGGTCGCGCTCGCCTCCTCCCCGGCGCGTGAGGATTATCCCTTTCGCACCCGGGAACCAGCGGGCCCCCGCACCCGACTACCCAGAGATCGCGGCACCGTTCCGCACGGCCCTTCCACCGTTCCGCACGGCCGTGCGAACAGCCGGGAACTGGCCCCACGTCCCGTACGACTTCCTGGGGGTCCACGACTTCGCGAGGAGAGCCCCACCGTGTCGCTGCCCGACCCCGTCCCCCTGTACGGCCCCGAGTACAAGCGCGACCCGTACCCGCTGTACGAGCGGATGCGTGCCGCCGGCCCCGTCCACCGGGTGCTGTTCCCCAGTGGGGTGACGGCCTGGCTGGTCACCGGGCACGCCGCCGCGCAGCGGACGCTGGCGGACCCCCGGCTGGGCAAGAACCACGCGCTCGGCAACGATCGCTGGCGCGAACGCGCCTCGATCATGCCCGAGCCCCAGCACTCGCAGTTGCAGGTGCACCTGCTGCACCAGGACGCGCCGAAGCACACCGCGATGCGCCGTCTGATCACCGACGCGTTCGCGCCGCGCCGGGTCGAGGAGCTGCGGCCGCGCTTCCAGGAGATGGCCGACGCCCTCGTCGACGAGATGCTCGGTGACGCGTCGCCCGGTGACACGCCGCCCGGTGACGCCGGCACGGCCGACCTCGTGCGGTGCTTCGCCGCCCGCTTCCCCTTCCAGGTCCTCGCCGGGACCATCGGGCTGCCGCCGTACCTGGCCGCGCGCTTCCGCCGCGAGTGGGGCGGCGTCGTGGCGCCGGTCGGCCCCACCGATCCCGGCCGCCCGGCCTACGAGGCGCTGCTGCGCGGGCTGCAGGACTACATCGCCGAGGTCGTCGCCGACCGGCGCGAGCACCCCGGGGACGGTCTCCTCAGCCGTCTGGTCGCCGCCCGCGACGAGGGGGAGCTGAGCCAGGAGGAGCTGGACTCCATGATCTTCCAGCTGCTGGTGGCCGGTCAGGAGCCCGTCACCAACCAGATCACCACCGCCCTGGTGTCCCTCTTCCGCCACCCCGAGGCACTGGAACGCCTGCGCGCCGAACCGGAGCTGATGCCGGCCGCCGTCGAGGAACTCATGCGCCTGGACAGCGCCTTCGAGCTGACCACCTGGCGGTTCCTGGCCGAGGACGCCGATCTGCACGGCACCCGCGTCCCCGCCGGCGACTCCGTGATCGTCTCGCTCTGTGCCGCCAACCGCGACCCCGAGCGCTTCCCCGACCCGGACACCCTCGACCTGGACCGGGCCCAGGGACCGCACCTGGCCTTCGGGCATGGCGTCCACTTCTGCCCGGGCGCCGCCCTGGCGCGCGTCGAGCTCCAGGTCGCCCTCGGCACCCTCCTCGCCCGACTGCCGGGCCTGCGGCCGGCCGTCGGCGAGGACGAGCTGCGCTGGATCCCCGCCGTCCTCGGCCGTGGCACGGCCGAACTCCCCGTCGCCTTCGACCGGCCCGTGTGCCCCCGTACCCGTGGATGACCGCCGCATGACCCACAGCACCCTGACCGCGCCCCCCGTCCCGGCTCCTCCCGTCCCGGCTCACGCCGGAACCGGCGTCGAGGCCCGCGTCCTCGAACTGCTCCTGCCGTACCAGCGCACCACCGGGGAGCCCGTGCGCGACCCGGCCGCCCACCCGGAACAGCTGGGCCAGATACGCCGGTTCACCGCGGTGGGCGAGCCGGTCCTCTTCACCCTCCCCGGCTTCCCCTGCAAGTCGCCGAACCCGGCCAAGGTCCTCGGGCACCTGCCCGACGAGGGCGAACGGCTCTCGCTGGCCTTCCTCGACCGGCTGTGCGCCCGCATCGGGGAGATATACGCGCCGGGCGCGCGCATGATCATCTGCTCCGACGGCCACATCTTCGGCGACCTCATCGACGTCCCCGACGCCCACATCGACGCCTACGGCGACGCGCTGCGCGCCCTGATCCGCGATCAGGGCCTGCGCCACCTGGACACCTTCGACCTCCGGCAGGTCCACGGCGAGGCGGACTACGACACCAAGCGCGCCCTGGTCACCGAGGCCTACGCGCCCTCCCTGGAGTCCCTGCGCGCGACGGTCCGCACCGACGACGAGACCGCGCGCCTCTACCGGGGCATCACCCGCTTCCTCGTCGAGGACACGGCGGAGTTCACCGGCACCCGCTCGGCCCTCCAGCGCGCGTGCCGCGAGCGGGCCTACGGGGTCATCGCCCGCAGCCGGGCCTGGGGCGACCTGATCGCCGACTGCCACCCCCGGTCGGTGCGGCTGTCCATCCACCCCCAGCCGACGGGGGCCGCGAAGTTCGGCATCCGGCTGCTGGAGACGGCCGACGCGTGGGCCACGCCCTGGCACACCGCCGTGCTGCGCGGACCCGGGGGAGCGGCCCGGCTGATGCGCCGCGCGGACGCCGAGAGGCTGGGCCGCCTCGTCCTGCGCGACGGGCGGCCCAGCCACTACGAGAGCGCGGAGGCGGCGGCGCTCAGCTGACCGCCGCCACCTCCACGGAGGCCGGCGCCCGGTGGTCGAAGGCGATCAGCGGGTCGCCGGTCAGCGGATGCTCGACGACCGCGGCCCGTACCCCGAAGACCTCGGCCAGCAGCGCGGGGGTGAGCACCTCGCGCGGCGTGCCCGAGGCCACCACCGCCCCGCCGTGCAGTACGTGCAGCCGGTCGCAGACGGAGGCGGCCGCGTTGAGGTCGTGCAGCGCGAGCAGGGTCGTACGGCGCTGCTCGCGCAGCAGGGCCAGCAGCTCCACCTGGTGCCGGACGTCCAGGTGGTTCGTCGGCTCGTCGAGCACCAGCACCTTCGGGTCCTGGGCCAGCGCCCGCGCCAGCAGCACCCGCTGCCGTTCCCCGCCCGACAGCGCGGAGAAGCGGCGCCGGGCCGCGTGCGCCATGCCCACCCGCGCCAGCGCGCCGGCGGCCGTGTCCCGGTCCGCCGCGTCGTCGCCCGCGAAGGCCCGCTTGTAGGGCGTGCGGCCCATGGCGACGACCTCGCGGACGGACAGCTCGAAGTCGGTGCCGCGCTCCTGGGGGAGCGCCGCGACCTGGCGCGCGGACTCGACGGGCGTCAGCCGGCGGATGTCCGTACCGCCGACGAGCACCCGGCCGGCGTGCGGGGCCAGATGCCGGTAGACGGTACGCAGCACGGTGGACTTGCCGCTGCCGTTGGGCCCCACGAGCCCGGCGATCTCGCCGTCCTCGGCGAGCAGGTCGACCCCGGAGACCACCGTCCGCCCGGACAGCCTCACCTCGAGTCCTTCGATGGCGATCCTCACGGCCGCTCCAGACGTCGGTCCAGCAGGTACAGCAGCGCGGGGGCGCCGATCAGCGAGGTGACCACGCCCACCGGCAGCTCCTGGTCGGGCAGCGCGGTGCGTGCCACCAGGTCGACGACCGTCAGCAGGACGGCACCGAAGAGCGCGGACACCGGCAGCAGCCGGCGGTGGTCGCCGCCCACGAGCATGCGGCAGGCGTGCGGCACCATCAGCCCCACGAAGCCGATGGCCCCGGACACGGAGACCAGGACGCCGGTCAGCAGGCTGGTGACCACGAACAGTTCGCGGCGCAGCCGGGTGACGTCCACGCCCAGCCCGGCGGCGGTCTCGTCGCCCATCAGCATGGCGTTGAGCGGCCGTGCCCGGGCCAGCAGGACGGCCGTGGCCAGGACGGTCGCCGCGGCCGGCAGGGCGAGGGTGGACCACTGGGCGCCGCCCAGGGAGCCCATCAGCCAGAACAGCGCGCCGTGCGTCTGCTGCTCGTCCCCCGTCTGGAGCACCAGGTAGTGGGTGAAGCCGGACAGGAACTGCCCGATGCCCACCCCGGCCAGCACCAGCCGCAGCGGCCGGAAGCCGCCCCCGCGCCGGGCGAACGTCCACACCAGGGTGAACGACGCCAGCGCCCCGACGAAGGCCGCCGAGGACAGGCCGAGCCCCAGCGCCCCGCCGGCGCCGGCGCCCAGCACGATCGCCGAGACGGCGCCCAGCGACGCCCCGCTGGAGATGCCCAGCAGATAGGGGTCGGCCAGCGGGTTGCGGACCAGGGCCTGGACGGCGGTGCCGACCAGGCCCAGTCCGGCGCCCACCACGGCCGCCAGCAGGGCGCGCGGCACCCGCAGCCGCCACACGATCAGGTCCTGGGTGCCGGGCGCGGGGTCCTGGCCGGTGACGCCGCGCGCCACGGCCGACCACACCTCGTCGAGCGGCACCGAGGTGGAGCCCAGGCACACCGACGCGGTCAGGGCGGCCAGCAGGGCGATGCCCAGCGCGGCGCCGGCCCAGCCGGCGCCCACCGCGCGTACCCCCCGCTCCCGCTCCTCCTCCGCCTCGCCGGCGGTGGTGAGCGCCGTCATCTACTTCACCCGGTCCGGGTGCAGCGTGTGCGCGATCTCCCGTACGGTGTCCGCGCTGCGCACTCCGCCGATCGTGGTCGCCTCGGAGCGGATGCGCAGGAAGCGGCCCTCCTGGACGGCCTTGAGGTCCTTGGTGGCGGGGAAGGACTTCAGGAACTCGGCGGCCTCGTCGAAGGCCTTGGCGTTGGCCTCCTCGCTGCCGCGGTTGCGGACGGCCAGCTGGATGAAGTCCGGGTTCTTCGCGACGACGTCCTCCCAGCCGACGGGCTTGAAGTCGCCGTCGCAGTCGGCGAAGACGTTGCGGCCGCCGGCCTGGGTGATCACGGCGTTGGCGACCTGGCGGTTGCACACGGCCATCGGCTGCTTGGTGCCGGCGTCGAAGTCGAAGAGGAAGTAGGTCGGCCGCTTGTCCTCGGGCACGTCCTTGAGCGCCTCCCGCACCTCGCCGGTCTTCCGGCGCATGCCGGTGACGAGCTCGCCGGCCCGCTTCGAGGTGCCGGTCACCTTGCCGAGCTCCTCGATGTCGGCCTCGATGCCGGACAGGTCGGTGCGGGGGGACTTGTTCATCGCGGCGCAGGCGGACGACTTCAGGAAGACGTGCCGGATGCCGGCGGCCTTGAACTCCTCCGCCGTGGGGGCGTCGCCCATCTTGCCCATGTTCTTCATGGACGAGAAGGAGTCGAGGTACAGGTCGGCGCCGGAGCCCAGCAGCTTCTCCTTGGGGATTACGGTCCGCCCCAGCACCGGCACCTTGGCGCCGGCCTCCGCGTAGGCGCCGGGCAGGGCGCCCTTGCCGGGCGGGAAGCCCGTCCCGGCGACCTTGTCGCCCGCGCCCAGCCACAGCAGCAGCTCCAGGCCGGCGGCGTTGCTGGTGACGATCCGCTTCGGCGGCGCGTCGAACGTCGTCCTGGCGCCCATGCAGTCGGAGACGCTCACCGGGAAGCCGGCCGCGCCGGCCGCCGTCGCTCCCGCGTCGTCGGCCTTCTTCCCCTCACCGCCGCCACAGGCGGTCACGGAAAGGGCCACAGCGGTCAGCACACCGCACCACGCACGAGGGCGCATCAGTCAACACTCCAGGATCGGACGTCATCGCGTTCACGGGGGGCCGCCGGGCGGCCCCGGATCAGATAGTCGGACGGCGCGTCGGCCGAGTTCCCGCGTGTCGCGAAGTGGAGTGGGGAAAAGGGCACGGAAGGACGCATACGCTGCCCGCCATGACCGAGCAGCTCGCGGAGATGCCCGCCGACTGGCGGCGGGCCCTGGCCATCGTCGCCCACCCCGACGACCTCGAGTACGGCGCGTCGGCGGCCGTCGCCACCTGGACCGCCGAGGGCCGTGAGTGCTCCTACCTGCTGGCCTCCTTCGGCGAGGCGGGCATCGACGGGATCGGACCGGAGGAGGCCGCGCCGCTGCGCGAGCGCGAGCAGCGGGCCTCGGCGGCCGCCGTGGGGGTCACCGCCGTGGAGTTCCTCGGTCACCTCGACGGTGTCATCGAGTACGGCGTCCAGCTGCGCCGTGAGTTCGCCGCCGCCATCCGCCGGCACCGCCCGGAGCTGGTGCTCCTCCTCAACCACCACGACACCTGGTCCTGGGGCGGCGCGGTCTCCTGGAACACGCCGGACCACCGGGCCGTGGGCCGTGCGGCGCTGGACGCCGTCGCCGACGCGGGCAACCGCTGGATCTTCCCCGACCTCGTCGAGGACGGGCTGCCGCCGTGGAAGGGCGTGCGCTACGTGGCCGTCGCGGGCTCGCCCCGGCCCACCCACGCGGTCGACGCCCGGCCCGGGTTCGAGCGGGCGGTCGCGTCCCTCCTGTGCCACAGCACCTACATCCGGTCGCTGACCGAGGAGGACCCGGAGCACTACTGCCGGAACTTCCTCGGAACCAGCACGGCGGCCGTCGCCGAACGGTTCGGGGGCCGCCCGGGCGTGGCCTTCGAGCTGCTCGTCAACGGCTGAGGCGACGCCACGACCGACACCACGGTCGACGCCACGACCGACGCCATGGCCGGGCTCACGCGCCGACCGTCCGGCGCGCCGCCGGGGCGCGTTCCATCACCAGCACGGCCACGTCGTCCTGGAGCCTGCCGCCGGTGTGCGCGGCCAGGTCGGCCCGCAGCCGGTCCAGGAGCTCGGGGGTGGGCAGGCCGGCCCAGGTGCCCAGCCGTTCGGCCAGCGGGTAGAAGCCGCCGTCCGCGCCCCGCGCCTCGGTCACCCCGTCGGTGCAGGCCAGCACCCGGCAGTCGGCGGGCAGCGCGACCCGCCGGGCCGGGCGGGGCGCGGCGGCCAGCTCGCCCAGCCCCAGCGGCAGCCCCGGCTCGGGCGGTTCCAGTTCCCGTACGCCGCCGTCCGCCCCGATCATGAACGGCGCGGGGTGGCCGCAGTCGACGACGAGCACCGCGGCGTCCCCCGGGGTGGCGGCCCGCGCCTCCTCGTCCGGGTCGGCGCCGTCCGGATCCGCCCCGATGACCAGCGCCGTCACGAACTCCTCGGTGGCGTGCGGGTCCCGCGCGCTCGACTGGTACTCGCGCGACCGGTGGTAGCGGGACAGCCCCTGCTCCATCGCCACCACCCCGCCGTCCAGGCCGCGCCGGTGGTACGCCGCCTCCCGGAACGCCGTCAGCACCGCGGCCCCCGCCCCCAGCGTGCCGAGCCCCTTGCCCCGTACGTCGCCGATCAGCACCCGGGTGCCGTACGGGGTGTCGAGCACCTCGTAGATGTCGCCGCCCACCAGCGCCTCCCGCTGGGAGGAGACGTAGAAGCCGTCCACGACCATGCCGCGGGTGCGCAGCGGCAGCGGCCGCAGCAGGGCCCGCTGCGCGGCCTCGCCGGTGTCCCGCACCCGTTCCAGCAGTTCCTCCGTCTCCCGGCGCAGCCGGGCCACGGCGATGCTCACACCGACCATGAGGGCGTTGCCCACGACGGAGCCGGCGCGGTTGACCAGGGGCGCGTCGCCGGGCAGGACGCCGTGGTGGGCCGCCATCAGGCAGAAGTCGAGGACGCCGATGAAGACGGTCTGCCGGTAGGTGCACAGGGCGGCGGCGGAGACGGGCGCGAGGGCGGCGTACATGTCCAGCCGCAGGTTCGAGGGCGTCACCAGGTCGACGACCACGATGATCAGGAGATAGGCCAGGAGCAGGACGAAGGGCCATCTGCCGGACAGCGACAGCGTGCGCGACACCGCGGCGGGACCTCCGGGCCGGGTCGGATGACGGGACGAGGGGACCTCGTAGACGTTTCCAGACTTTCGCGGCGAATGCGTGGCGGCCGCCGCCGTGTCGCGGCGGTCCGTCCGGTGGTTTCCGGACACCCGTGCTGACGCCGGGGCTTGACGCCCCGGCGCCGGCTGCCGCCGGGCGCGCGCCGTCAGAGCTTGCGGTACGTCCGGGCGTCGGCGGTCGCCGCGAGGACGGCGTCGAGGTCGCCGCCGGCCGACGCCGTGACCACCGCCGCCACGGCCCCTTCCACGAACGGCGCGTCCGCGATGCGCGTGTTCCCGAGCTCCTTGTTGTCCAGCAGCGTCCGGACGGTGAGCACGGCGCTGCCCATGTCGCACAGCGCGACCACGCCGGCGCCCCGGTCGGCCTCCGCCACCGCCCGGCGGACCAGCCCGGCGTCGGTGCCGATGCCCCCGTCGGGCCGTCCGCCCGCCGGTACGGCCGGGGCCGGGTCGCCCGTGCCGACCAGGGCCCTGGCGAGGGCCGCGGTGGACTCGGCGACCTCGCGGCTGTGCGAGACGAGGACGACGCCGACCCGCCGGGGCGCCCGCTCGGCCGGGTCGGCCGCCGGGGCCTCCGCCGTGTCCACCGACTCCGCCGGATCCGGCGCGGCCGCGCACAGCGCCGGGTCCGTGGCCTCGTACAGCGCGGTGATCAGCAGGGCGGAGGAGGCGGCGCCGGGGTCCTCGTGGCCGATGCTGCGGTCGCCGAGGTAGCTCGCCCGCCCGCGCCGGGCCCGCAGCGGGACCGTGGCGTCGGCGCCCGCCCGGGCCGCGTGCGCGGCGGCGTCGAGCGCGGCGGCCACGTCCCCGTGCCCGAGGGCCTCGGCGTAGGCGTCGGCGGCCGGCTGGAGCGCGTCGACCATGGTCTTGTCGCCGGGCGCGGAGTCGCCGAGCCGCCGGACGCTCGCCACGGCCGCGGCCAGCGCCCGGCCCAGCACGGCGGGTTCGACGACGGGCTCCTCGCCCAGGATCTTCCCCATGCGGCGCAGGACCGTGCCGTAGAGCGGTCCCGAGGCGCCGCCGACGGTGTTGGTGAGGTGCGTGCCGACGGCGGTCAGCAGGGCGCCCGGGGTGGCGGGCGGTTCGGCGGCGACGGCGTCGGCGGCGGAGGTGAAGCCGCGCTTGAGGTTGGCGCCGTGGTCGGCGTCGCCGATGGCGGCGTCGAGCTCGGTCAGGTGCGGGGCGGCACCGATGATCACGCGGGTCGCGCGGTCGAGGAAGCGCTGGAAGAAGGCCAGGTCGAGCGTGACGGTCATGGGCGGCGGCTCCTTGTGCGGCTCGGGTCCGTTCAGGGTAGTTCGGCCGCCCATGACCGCGGATCAGTCGATCGCCTTGATGAGCTCGCCGTTCGCGGTGTCGCCGCTGAGCTCCCAGAAGAACGTCCCGCCGAGGTTCTGCCGGTTCTTGTAGGCCATCTTCCCGGCGACGGTGGCGGGCGTGTCGTAACTCCACCAGTCGTTGCCGCACTTGGCCCAGGCGGTGCCGCCCACCGTGCCGTTGGCCGGGCAGGTGGTCCTCAGCACCTTGTAGTCCTCGAAGCCGGCCTCGTAGCGGCCCTTGGCGGGGCCGGTGGCCGTGCCGCCGGGGGCCGCCTGGGTGACGCCGGTCCAGCCGCGGCCGTAGAAGCCCAGGCCCAGGAGCAGTTTGGAGGACGGGATGCCCAGGGACTTGAGCCTGGTGATGGTGGAGTCGGTGTCGAAGCCCGCCTTGGGTATGCCGGTGTAGGCGGTGAGCGGGGAGTGCGGGGCGGTGGGGCCCTTGGCCTCCCAGGCGCCGAAGTAGTCGTACGTCATGGGGTTGTACCAGTCGACGTAGCGTGCGGCGCCCGCGTAGTCGACGGCGTCGATCTTGCCGCCGGCGGAGGCGTCGGCGGTGATGGCGGCCGTGACGAGGTTCTTGGAGCCGAAGCGGGAGCGCAGCGCGGCCATCAGGTCGCGGAAGGCGGTGCGTCCGCTGGTGTCGCAGGTCAGGCCGCAGGCGTTGGGGTACTCCCAGTCGATGTCGATACCGTCGAACACATCGGCCCAGCGCGGGTCCTCGACGAGGTTGTGACAGGACTCGGCGAACGCGGCCGGGTTCTTCGCCGCCTCGCCGAAGCCGCCGGACCAGGTCCAGCCGCCGAAGGACCAGACGACCTTCAGGCCCGGGTGCGCCTTCTTGAGCTTGCGCAGCTGGTTGAAGTTGCCGCGCAGGGCGCCGGCGTCCCAGGTGTCGGCCTTGCCGTCGACGCTGCCGGCGGCGTCGTAGGCCTTGTCGTAGTCGGCGTAGGCGTCGCCGATCGCGCACTTGCCGCCGGTGACGTTGCCGAAGGCGTAGTTGATGTGCGTGAGCTTCGCCGCCGAGCCGGAGGTCTCGATGTTCTTCACGTGGTAGTCGCGCTCGTAGACGCCCCAGTTGGTGAAGTAGCCGACGACGCGGTGGCCGGCGGCCGTCTCGTCCGTGCTGTCGTCCGCGGTGGCCGGGCTCGCCACGAGGCTGCTCGCGAGGAGGGCGGCGCCGGCGGCGGCAGCGGTGAGCAGGGTGCGGGGGTGGTGTCCGTGCGTTCTGGGCATGGGGGTCTCCTCGGTGGGGTGGGGAGAGCTCGCTTGACATGGACGCGTTGAACGGTGGGGAAACCGTAGAAGGACTAGACCAATACGGTCAATGGTTCGGACCAAATGCCACTCGAATTCAAGATCGAAGAACCCGTGACACCACGCCCTCCACCGGGCATACTCCAACCGTCACAACCGCAGGTCACCGCATTCCGCGACCCGGCAGGGGACCTTCGGCTGGGCATCGACCGGCGCGGTCGCCGACACCCTTGGCGTCCGTCGCCGCAGCGCCCGACAGGGAGGAGAGCCGCCGTCATGACCGATCACGGCCCGCAGCCGGTGGAGCGTCAGCTGCCCACCGAGGAGGCCCGCGACCTGATCTCGCTCGTACGGGATCTGGTCCAGCGGGAGATCGCCCCGCACGCGGCCGAGGAGGAGGACGCCGGGAGCTTCCCCCGCGACCTCTTCCGCCTGCTCTCCGCCTCGGGACTGCTGGCACTGCCCTACGCCGAGGAGTTCGGCGGCGGGGACCAGCCCTACGAGGTCTACCTCCAGGTCCTGGAGGAGCTCGCCGCGGCCCGGCTCACGGTGGGCCTGGGCGTCAGCGTGCACACCCTCGCCTGCCACGCCCTCGCCGGCTACGGCACCAAGGAGCAGCGCGCCGAACACCTGCCCGCCATGCTCGGCGGCGGACTCCTGGGCGCCTACTGCCTGTCCGAGCCCTCCTCGGGCTCCGACGCGGCCTCCCTGCGCACCCGCGCCACGCGCTCGGGCGACACCTGGACCCTGGAGGGCACCAAGGCGTGGATCACCCACGGCGGGGTCGCCGACTTCTACACCGTCCTCGCCCGCACCGGCGGTGAGGGGGCGCACGGCATCACCGCCTTCCTCGTGCCCGGTGACGCGCCCGGCCTCACGGCCGCGCCGCCGGAGCGGAAGATGGGCATGAAGGGATCGCCCACGGCCCAGCTGCACTTCGACGGCGTGCGGGTGCCGGACTCCCGCCGGATCGGCGAGGAGGGGCAGGGCTTCACCATCGCGCTCTCCGCCCTCGACTCCGGGCGGCTGGGCATCGCCGCGTGCGCGATCGGCGTCGCCCAGGCCGCGCTGGACCAGGCGCGCGCGTTCGTCGCCGAGCGGCGGCAGTTCGGCCGCCCGATCGGCGACTTCCAGGGCCTGCGCTTCATGGTCGCGGACATGGCCACCCAGATCGAGGCCGGCCGCGCCCTCTACCTGGCCGCCGCCCGGCTGCGCGACGCGGGCAGGCCGTTCTCCCGCGAGGCGGCCATGGCCAAGCTGTTCTGCACCGACGCCGCGATGCGCGTCACCACCGACGCCGTGCAGCTGATGGGCGGCTACGGCTACACCGCGGACTTCCCCGCCGAGCGCTACATGCGCGAGGCCAAGGTCCTCCAGATCGTCGAGGGCACCAACCAGATCCAGCGGATGGTCGTCGCCCGGCACCTCCTGGGCCCCGAGTCCCGCTGACCCGCGCCCACGCGCCCGGCCCGGCGGCCGGCGGCACCCCGCGCGGGGGCCGTCCCGCCGGGCCGGTGCGCGTACGGGGCCGGGAGGCGCGGCTCTCAGGAGGCGCGGCGCATCTCCGGGACGCGGCGCGGGCGCGAGCCCGGACCGCCGACGTGGGAGAAGGGCTGCGTCCGCCAGTCGAGGCTCTCCGGCAGCGTGAGCAGCAGGGCCGCGTCCAGCTCCTGGGAGTCCAGGGACTCGTCGGCCGGGGTGGCGTCCTCCACGCCGCGTCCGGACCCCGGGCAGACCGTGAGACCGAACGGATTCCACGGAGACGGGCACAGCGCGTGCTCCGGCAGGACGTCCTCGTCGGCGAGCAGCCCGATGGGCCGCGCGCAGTCCGGGCACGTCACCCGGAACATCTCATAGGTGTCGGCGTCGTACAGGCCGCCTTCGCCGTCGTTCTCCAGGCGTTCCAGGCTGGGCATAGTCTTTCTCCCCCTCGGATGGGCCGGCCAGGCCTCCCGGCCTCGGCCACAGCAAGCACTTCCCTATTGGAGAGCCTGGTAATCGCGGCGCCCGGGAGGACACGGGTGCACGCCTGTGGCATTTGTCACAGGGGTTGTGCGCCTGCGGTACCGCCGACTGTGCCGGGCGCGCCATGACCCAGTAGGTTGATCCGCGTGGAGGAGTTGGACAGAGAGATCGTGGAACTGCTCGTCAAGGACGGGCGGATGAGCTATACCGACCTGGGCAAGGCCACTGGCCTGTCCACCTCGGCGGTGCACCAGCGGGTGCGCCGGCTCGAACAACGCGGCGTCATCCGCGGATACGCGGCGGTGGTCGACCCCGAGGCCGTCGGGCTGCCCCTGACCGCGTTCATCTCGGTGAAGCCGTTCGACCCGAGCGCGCCGGACGACATCGCGGACCGGCTCGCCGAGATCCCCGAGATCGAGGCGTGCCACAGCGTGGCGGGCGACGAGAACTACATCCTCAAGGTGCGCGTGGCCACGCCGCTGGAGCTGGAGCACCTGCTGGCGCGGATCCGCTCGCTGGCCGGGGTGTCCACCCGGACGACGATCGTCCTCTCGACGCCGTACGAGGCACGGCCACCGCGGGTGGGCTGACGCCACGCGGGCCGGGGGCCCGCCCCCGGTTTAGGCGAGGGGCGGGGCGGGGGAGAGACTGACCCTCATGAGCGAGCCCACCACCGTGCTGCTGCGCAACGGCACCGTCTACAGTCCCGCCGACCCCTTCGCCACCGCGATGATCGTGGAGGGCGACAGCGTCTCCTGGGTCGGCTCCGAAGGCGCCGCCGACTCCTTCGCCGACGGCGTCGACGAGGTCGTCGACCTGCGCGGGGCGCTCGTCACCCCCGCGTTCACCGACGCCCATGTGCACACCACCGCCACCGGCCTCGCCCTGACCGGCCTCGACCTCACCGGCGTGGCCACGCTCGCCGGCGCGCTGGAGCGGGTGCGGGCGCACGCCGCGACCCGGCCGCACGACCGGGTGCTGCTCGGGCACGGCTGGGACGCCAGCGCCTGGCCCGGGCGCCGGCCCCCGTCCCGCCGGGAGCTCGACGAGGCCACCGGCGGCCGCCCGCTCTACCTCACCCGCGCCGACGTCCACTCGGCCGTGGTCACCACGGCGCTGCTCGACCTCGTGCCGGGCGTCCGCGACCTGCCGGGGTACGCCCCCGACGCGCCCCTGACCGGCGCCGCCCACCACGCCGTGCGCGCCGCCGCGCACGACGCCCTCACCCCCGCCCAGCGCACCGAGGCGCAGCGGGCGGCGCTGGCCCGCGCGGCCTCCCTGGGCATCGGCTCGGTCCACGAGTGCGCCGGGCCCGAGATCTCCGGCGAGGACGACCTCACCGGGCTGCTGCGGCTGGCCGCCGAGGAGCCCGGCCCCCGGGTCACCGGCTACTGGGCCGAGGCGATCACCTCCGCCGCGGAGGCCGACCGGATCCGCGGGCTCGGCGCGATCGGCGCGGCGGGCGACCTCTTCGCCGACGGCTCCCTCGGCTCGCACACCGCCTGCCTCCACGAGCCCTACGCCGACGCGCCGGGCGCCACCGGCACCGCCCACCTCGACGCCGCGGCCGTCGCCGCCCATGTCGCCGCCTGCACCGAGGCGGGCATCCAGGCCGGCTTCCACGCCATCGGCGACGCCGCCCTGTCCACCGTCGTCGAGGGCGTACGGGCCGCCGCCGACCGGCTCGGCCTCGCCCGGGTGCGGGCCGCGCGGCACCGTGTCGAGCACGCGGAGATGCTCTCGCCCGAGCTGATCGCCGCGTTCGCCGAGTTCGCGCTGACCGCCTCGGTCCAGCCCGCCTTCGACGCCGCGTGGGGCGGCGAGGAGGGTATGTACGCCGAGCGCCTGGGCCGCGAGCGGGCGCGGGGCCTCAACCCGTACGCCGCCCTGCTGCGGGCGGGCGTGCCGCTCGCCCTGGGCTCCGACAGCCCCGTCACCCCCCTCGACCCCTGGGGCACCGTCCGGGCCGCCGCCTTCCACCGCACGCCGGAGCACCGGGTCTCGGTGCGCGCCGCGTTCACCGCCCACACCCGGGGCGGCTGGCGCGCGATCGGCCGCGACGACGCGGGCGTGCTGGTGCCGGGCGCGCCCGCCGACTACGCGGTGTGGGAGACCGGCGACCTGGTGGTGCAGGTGCCCGACGACCGGGTCGCCAACTGGTCCACCGACCCCCGCTCGGGTACGCCCGGCCTGCCCGATCTCACCCCCGGCACCCCGCTGCCGGTCTGCCTGCGCACCGTCGTCGGCGGGCGCACGGTCCACGCGCGCCCGAACGAGTGACGCGGCGGGACGTGATACCGCCGAACGATGCCCCCGGGCCGGTCGCGGCACGCCGTGGCGCCCCGTACTGACCTGCTGATTCGGCGGAGGCGCGCAGGTCGCGGGGGTGTTGACACGGTCCGGGCGGCGGCCGGTAGGTTCTCCGCTGTCCACCACAGGACGTCCGGCCGGGGAACCCCCACGCAGTCGTCGCACGCCGCTGGGCCATGGGACGGGGCGCCGGGAAGGCGCGCCGCCACTGGGAGCCAGGTCCAGCGCACGAGGGGCGGGGGCGGGTTTCCGGCAGGCCGGCAGGTGTGACCCGGGTGGGGCCCGGACGTTCAGTAGACAACGGCTCTCGGGCGATGCGCAGCCAGCGGATCCCAGGCCGGCCCGAAGGACGCCGGGCCCCCATTCCGCTTTCCCGGCGGCCCCCCTCCGGTACACCCGGCGGGCCGCGGGCCGCCCGGAGCGAGGTACGGTCAGCTCAGTCCCCTCACGCTCCAGGAAGGCCGCCGACCGTGCCCTCGGGCCCCGAAACCACCCCAGAGACCGCCGCGCCCCCCGCGGCGGCCGGCGCGCCCCGCGAGTCCGCCTCGCCCGCCCGTCCCGGCCGGCTCACGCGCCTGGCCCGGCTCGCCCGCCGGGAGGCGCCCCGCAGCGCCCTGGCCGCCGCCGGCGGCGTGGCGCTGGCGGCCGCCTTCCCGCCGTACGGCGTGTGGCCGCTGTCCGTCCTGGCCGTCGCGGCGCTGGCGCTGCTGACCCGCGGGCGCACGGCCCGCCAGGGCGCCTGGACGGGGTTCGTCTTCGCGCTGCCCTTCTTCTTCGTCCTGCTGCGCTGGCTGCGGGTGGTCGGCTACGACGCGGTGGTGGGCCTGTCGATAGCCGAGGCGCTGTTCGTGGCCCTGCTCGGGGCCGGGCTCGCGAAGACCTCGCGGCTGCCCGCGTGGCCGGTGTGGGGCGCCTGCCTGTGGATCGCCCAGGAGTGGGCGCGGGACCGGCTGCCGTTCGGGGGTTTCCCGTGGGGACGGCTGGCCTTCGCCAACACCGGCTCGCCCTTCACCCCGCTCGCCGCCCTCGGCGGCGCCCCGCTGGTGAGCTTCGCCGTGGCCCTGGCGGGCGGTCTGCTGGCGTACGCGGCGGTCGCCGCGTACCGGCTGCGCTCCGCCGGCCCGCGCACGGTGCGCGCGGCGCTGCCCGCCGTGGAGGCGGCGGCCCTCGCGCTGGCGGTGGGCCTGGCGGGGTACGCCGTGCCGGTGCCGACGGCGGCGGACGACACCGTGGACATCGCGATCGTCCAGGGCAACGTGCAGAACCCGGGCATGAACTTCCTCGGCCGCCCGATGATGATCCTCGACAACCACGTCGACGCGACGCTCCAGCTGGCCCGGGACATCAAGGCCGGCAAGACGCGCCGGCCGGACCTGGTGATCTGGCCCGAGAACTCCTCCGACCTGGACCCCTTCCAGTACCCCGAGGCCCGTGACCGGATCGAGGAGGCGGTGAAGGCCGTCGGCGTGCCGGTCCTGGTGGGCGCCCTGATCGACCACCCGGGCAAGCCGGGCTACATCGACAACAAGGGCATCGTCTGGGACCCGCGCACCGGCCCCGGCGCCTCCTACGCCAAGCAGCACCCGGTGCCGTTCGGCGAGTACGTGCCCTTCAGGGCCCAGCTGAGCAAGGTCATCACCCGGCTCCAGCGCGTCCCCCGCGACTTCTACCCCGGCGACCGCACCGGCGTGCTCACGCTCGGCCCGGCCCGGCTGGGCGACGTCATCTGCTTCGAGGTCGCCTACGACGAGATCGTCCGCGAGACCGTCACGGCCGGCGCCCGGCTCCTGGTCGTCCAGACGAACAACGCCACCTACGGCCGCACCGGCCAGCCCGAGCAGCAGCTGGCGATGTCCCGGCTGCGGGCGGTGGAGCACGGCCGGGCCGTGGTGACCGCCGCCACGAGCGGCATCAGCGCCGTCGTGTCGCCGGACGGCCGGGTGCTCCAGCGGAGCGAGGAGTTCACCCGCGACGTCATCACCGCGCGGGTGCCGCTGAGGGACGGGACGACGCTCGCCGACCGCGTGGGTGCGGGCCCCGAATGGGCGCTCGCTATCGTGGGGCTTCTGTCCTGCGGCGCCGCGGTCCTGACCGGCCGTCGGGTCCGGCCGGAGGGAACCGAAGAGACGATGGACAAGAAGGGCCAGCTGTGAACGACGGTGGTCAGCGGAGATACGGTCCGCTCGGCACGACCTTGGTGATCATTCCGACCTACAACGAGGCGGAGAACATCAAGCCCATCGTCGGCCGGGTGCGGGAGGCGGTGCCGGAGGCGCACGTCCTGGTCGCCGACGACAACAGCCCCGACGGCACCGGCAAGCTCGCGGACGAGGTGGCCGCCGACGACGACCACGTCAAGGTGCTGCACCGCAAGGGCAAGGAGGGGCTGGGCGCCGCCTATCTGGCGGGCTTCCGCTGGGGTCTGGACAACGGCTACGGCGTGCTGGTGGAGATGGACGCCGACGGCTCCCACCAGCCCGAGGAGCTGCCCCGGCTGCTGACCGCGCTCAAGGGCGCCGACCTGGTGCTCGGCTCGCGCTGGGTGCCCGGCGGCCGGGTGGTGAACTGGCCGAAGTCGCGCGAGATCCTCTCCCGCGGCGGCTCCACGTACTCCCGCCTGATGCTCGACGTGCCGATCCGCGACGTCACCGGCGGCTTCCGGGCCTTCCGCAAGGAGACCCTGGAGGGGCTGGGCATGGAGGAGGTCGCCTCCCAGGGCTACTGCTTCCAGGTCGACCTGGCCTGGCGCGCGGTGAAGGCCGGCTTCCATGTGGTGGAGGTGCCCATCACCTTCGTCGAGCGCGAGCTGGGCGACAGCAAGATGAGCCGCGACATCGTCGCCGAGGCCCTCTGGCGCGTCACCTCCTGGGGCGTGGGCTCCCGGGCCGCCAAGGTCCTGGGCAAGGACCAGCGGGACCCGCGGCCGTAAGGCCCCGATAAGTCCGCACCGCCCGTTCCGCCGCCGTCCGGGCACACTTGAGGCATGACGTTCGGAGCGCAGCAGCAGACGGTGAACAGCGGGCCGCCGAAGCGGGGCAAGGCCCGCAGGATCGTTCCTCTGGTGGTGGCGGTCTGGGTGGTGCTGGAGGTCTGGCTGCTGACCCTGGTGGCCGGCGCGGCGGGCGGGCTGACGGTCTTCCTCCTGCTGGTCGCGGGCGTGGTCGCCGGCTCGTACGTGATCAAGCGGGCCGGCCGCCGGGCCTGGCAGCGGCTCACCGCCGGCCTCCAGGCACCGGGCGACTCCTCGGAGCCGGCGGAGGGCGGCGGGAACGCCCTGACCATGCTGGGCGGCCTGCTGCTGATGGTGCCGGGCCTGCTCTCCGACGTGGCCGGGCTGCTGTGTCTCTTCCCGCCCACCCGGACGCCGCTGCGCCGCACGGCGGGGCGGTGGCTGCGGGGGCCGGGCGCCGGCCCCCTGGGCGACGCCTTCCAGCAGGCCGAGCGGGCCCGGACGTCCTTCGGCGACGGCAAGGTGGTCCAGGGCGAGGTGATCCGCGAGGACGCGCCGCCCGCGCCCCGGCACGACGACCCGCAGCTGCCGCGCTGACGCTTCCCGCACGTCACGCACGTCGGCCGGGGTACTTCCCACACGACACTTCCCACACGACGGACAAGGGCCCGGGGGGGGGGGGGGGGGGGGGGGGGGGGGGGGGGGGGGGGGGGGGGGGGGGGGGGGGGGGGGGGGGGGGGGGGGGGGGGGGGGGGGGGGGGGG